>NZ_JAELTO010000238.1 GCF_016428875.1 Xylophilus sp. ASV27 | reverse complement strand
GGCTCAGCATCGGGCGAGCGCCTCCAGGCATCGCCTCTGGTGGGCCGCACCCTGGGCCGGGGCCAGCGTGACGCCGGGCAGGCGCAGGCCGTAGGCAAGCCCCAGGCGCTCGGCCTGCAGCACCCAGGCGCACAGGCGTGACAGCCGCTGCTCCAGCGCGGCGCCGCCGCCGGTGTCGGCCAGCTCGAACCACAGGTCCTGCTGCTGCGCATGGCGGGTGTCGCGGCTCACCAGCGCGTCGCTGCCGGCGGCGATGGCGCGTGCGGCCTTCTTCCATGCCACCATGCGCAGCGGGTCGCCGCGCTGGTAGGCGCGTATGCCGTCGATCTCGCCCGGCCCGCGCGCCTGCGCCTGCACCTGCACCGGGGCATGGCCCGCAGTGGGCGCGGCGGCAGGCAGCGGCGGCGCCGGCGTTTCCGGCGCGGGGTAGACCAGCACCTGGGCGGCCGGGCGCCAGACCGTCCAGACGCGGAACGTCCCGAGCGGAAAGCGCGTCTCTGCCGTCAGGGCCGGCACGGCATGCCGCCCGCGCCCGGGCGGGACGAAAGACACCTGCACGCTGGACATGCCGCCGCCGGGCACGTCGGTCCAGGCGCGCGCCGAGCTGCCGCGCACGCCCACCGCCAGGGCATGGCGCGGGGCGGCGCGCTCGCTGGAGAGCTGGATGTCGAGCAGCGCCGCGCTGCCGGCGAATGCCGGTTCGGGCGGCGCCAGGTGCAGCGTGGTGCCGCGCAGCGTGCCGTGGCCGATGTACATGCCAGCCGCCGCGGCGCCGGCCAGCAGGAAGGTCAGCAGGTAGCCCAGGTTCAGCTCGAAATTGATCGAGGCCACCAGCAGCACTAGCAGCGTGGCCGCCAGCGCCATGCCCGCGCGGGTGGGCAGGATGTAGACGTTGCTCTGCGTCAGCAACTGTGTGTCCTGGCGCGGCAGGCGCTCGGCCAGCCAGGCGCCGATGCGGCCCGTGCGGCGCGGGGCGGTGGCAGGGGCAAGCGTCGCGGACATGCTCAGGGCAGCGGCACGGCCTGCGCCATGGCCCGCACCTGATCGGCCGCGCCACGGCCGGCCTGGCCGATCGGCACCAGCCGGTGCGCGGTGCACTGCGGCAGGATCGACTGCACGTCGTCCGGCGCCACGTAGTCGCGCCCGGCCAGCAGGGCCTGCGCCTTGGCCGCGCGCAGCAGTGCCAGGCC
>NZ_JAELTO010000237.1 GCF_016428875.1 Xylophilus sp. ASV27 | reverse complement strand
GCCGTTGGCGCTGGGGTCAAACCCGTCATTGGCGTTTTGCGCTTTCGCGGGCAGGTGCCACAGCCCTAGCAGGCACAGGCAGCAGAAACAGAAGAATGCCCAGCACCAGAGAGGGCGTGGGGCGGCAGGCCCAAGGGAGGTGGCGGCCATGGCCACAGGAGCAGAGCAAGCTTGCATGGCAGTATCCGGTTGGTACCTGTGTGGTTACCAATCGTATCATTCATGCGTTAGCAAAGATGTAAACGTGCGTTAGCCAGGCGGGCCAGGCCTGCTCAATCCGCCCGAATCCCCCGCTCCCGTATCAGCTTGCCAAACCGCACCGCGTCCTCATGCGCCTTGGCGCCGAACGCGGCGGGCGTCATGGGGGCGGGCTCGCCGCCCAGGCTGGCCAGGCGTTCCTTGTAGGCGGGGGTGGCCAGGATCTTGTTGATCTCGTGGTTGAGCTTGGCCACCACGTCGGCCGGGACGCCGGCCGGGGCGTAGAAGCCGAAGAAGGTGTCGGCGTCGAAGCCCTTGAGGCCGGCCTCGTCCAGCGTGGGCACGTCGGGGAAGACGCTGGAGCGCTGGGTGCTGCCCACGGCCAGCAGCCTGAGCTTGCCGGCGCGCACGTGGGTCAGGCCGATGCCGGGGTCGAACATGAAGTCGATCTGGCCGCCCAGCAGGTCCTGCATGGCCGGCGCGGCGCCCTTGTAGGGCACGTGCACCGTGTCCATGCCGGCCATCTCGCGGAACAGCTCGCCGGCCAGGTGCGGGGAGCTGCCGTTGCCGGGCGAGCCGTAGCTGAGCTTGCCGGGATGCGCCTTGGCATAGGCGATGAACTCCTGCACCGTCCTGGCGGAGAAGTCGGGCTTGACCTCCAGGAACACGAGCACCCGCGCGGCGGCGGCCACGGGCACTAGGTCCTTGGCCGGGTCGAAGACCATCCTGGGATAGATGGCCGGGTTGATGGACACCATGCCGCCCGAGCTCATGAGCAGCGTGTAGTCGTCGGGCGCGGCCTTGGCCACGGCCTCGCCGCCGATGTTGCCGCCCGCGCCGGCGCGGTTTTCCACCACCACCACCGGGTGGCCCAGCGCGTCCTGCAGCGGCACGGTGACGGCGCGGGCGATCTGGTCGGCCGCGCCGCCGGGCGGGAAGTTGACGATGACCTTGACCTGCTTGTTCGGGTGCGCCTGGGCGAGCGCCGCCAGCGGG
>NZ_JAELTO010000236.1 GCF_016428875.1 Xylophilus sp. ASV27 | reverse complement strand
CCCCCCCCCCCCCCCCCCCCCCCCCCCCCCCCCCCCCCCCCCCCCCCCCCCCCCCCCCCCCCCCCCCCCCCCCCCCCCCCCCCCCCCCCCCCCCCCCCCCCTCTCCACGCCCCAGACGGCATACGCGATTTCCTGTACGGTCTCGTGGGCTCGGAGATGTGTATACGAGCCCGGGCCGATGCGGCGCTGGCGCGCGCCAGCGCGGCCGATGCCGACGCCCGCGCCACCCAGCAGCGCGCGGCCTGCGAGGTCGGCCGCAAGGGCCTGGTGGCGCTGACCGCGCTGGACGAGGCGGTTTTGGAACAAAAAGTGGCTGAAGCCCAGGTATCATCTAGGCCTCCAGCTATATTTTCAATAGCATCCCTGCCCGCCCAGGTGCTGGAGCAGCGGCCCGACGTCTACAACGCCGCGCGCGAGGTGGCCGCCGCCAGCGCCGAGGTGGCCAGCGCCGACGCCCAGCGCTACCCGCAGCTCTCGCTGCAGGGCACGGTGGGCCGCGCGCGCTACCAGTACGAGGGGCAGACGCTGGACTTCAGCAACTGGACGGTCGGCCCGGTGGCGCTGTCGCTGCCGCTGTTCGACGGCGGCCGCCGCCGCGCCAGCGTGGCCGCCGCCCAGGCCCGCTACGAGGAGGCCGCCGCGGTCTACCGCGGCAAGGCGCGCCAGGCGGTGCGCGAGGTCGAAGAGGCGCTGGTCAACCTGCAGTCCGCGGCCGAGCGCACCGCCTCGGCCGAGGCCGCGGCCGAGGGCTACCGCCAGTCCTTCGAGGCGATGCAGGCGCGCTACCGCAGCGGCCTGGCCAGCCTGCTGGAGCTGGAGGACAGCCGCCGCACCGCGCTGGCCTCCGAGACCGCGCGGGTGAATCTGGAGCGCGAGCGCATGGCCGCCTGGGTGGCGCTGTACCGCGCCGCCGGCGGCGGCTGGGACCCGGCCCGGCCGGCGCCGGGCGACGCCGTTTCCGCCGCGCCCGCCGCCTCCACAGATTCCGCTACCCGCTGACCCGCGTGCCCGCACGCCTTCTCCGGATTTCCGACATGTTCCGTATCGCTTCTTCTTCCCTTCCCCTGTCCGGTGCGCCGCGCGCACGCCGCGCGGCGCTGGCGCTGGCCGCCGCGCTGCTGCTGGCCTGTCTCTTATACACATCTGACGCTGCCGACGAAGAGAACCTAGTGTGGGTGGGGGTGGGGGGGGGGGGGGTGGAGGGGGGGGGGGGGGGGGGGGGGGGGGGGGGGGGGGGGGGGGGGGGGGGGGGGGGGGGGGGGGGGGGGGGGGGGGGGGGGGGG
>NZ_JAELTO010000235.1 GCF_016428875.1 Xylophilus sp. ASV27 | reverse complement strand
CCCCCCCCCCCCCCCCCCCCCCCCCCCCCCCCCCCCCCCCCCCCCCCCCCCCCCCCCCCCCCCCCCCCCCCCCCCCCCCCCCCCCCCCCCCCCCTCCCATCCCCCCCCCCCCCCCCACACCTACACTAGGTTCTCTTCGTCGGCAGCGTCAGATGTGTATAAGAGACAGCGCCCGCGCCGGCCGCCGGCCCGGTCGAGGTGAAGGTCCCCGACATCGGCGACTTCAAGGACGTGGCCGTGATCGAACTGCTGGTCAAGCCCGGCGACACGGTCAAGGCCGAGCAGTCGCTGATCACGGTCGAATCGGACAAGGCGTCGATGGAAATCCCGTCCTCGGCGGCCGGCGTGCTCAAAGAGCTCAAGGTCAAGATCGGCGACACGGTCAACATCGGCGACCTGATCGCGGTCCTCGAAGGGGCGGCGGCCGCCAGCCCCGCTGCCCAACCCGCGCCGCAGAAGGGCGAGGGGGCAAGCGCCCCCGTTTCCTCTCCCTCTCCCGCAAGCGCGGGAGAGAGCCGCGGGGAGGGCGCGGCCGCACCGGCGGCGCACAAGCCCACCGAGGCCCCCACCGGCAGCCTGCCGCATGCTTCCCCCTCGGTGCGCAAGTTCGCGCGCGAACTCGGCGTGCCGCTGGAAGAGGTCAAGGGCTCCGGCCCCAAGGGCCGCATCACGCAGGACGACGTCCGGAACTTCACCAAGGCCGTGATGAGCGGCGCCGCCAGCACCAAGGCCGCCGCGGCCAAGGCGCCTGCCGGCGGCGACGGCGCGGCGCTGGGCCTCATTGCCTGGCCCAAGGTCGACTTCGCCAAGTTCGGCCCGGTCGAGCGCAAGGACCTGTCGCGCATCAAGAAGATCAGCGGCGCCAACCTGCACCGCAACTGGGTGATGATCCCGCACGTCACCAACAACGACGAGGCCGACATCACCGAACTCGAAGCCTTCCGCGTCGCCACCAACAAGGACAACGAGAAGAGCGGCGTCAAGGTCACCATGCTGGCCTTCGTCATCAAGGCCGTGGTCTCGGCGCTGAAGAAGTTCCCCGAATTCAATGCCAGCCTGGACGGCGACACGCTGGTCTACAAGCAGTACTTCCACATCGGCTTCGCGGCCGACACGCCCAATGGGCTGGTGGTGCCGGTGCTCAAGGACGCCGACAAGAAAGGCATCCTGCAGATCAGCCAGGAAATGGGCGATCTGGCCAAGAAGGCGCGCGACGGCAAGCTCGGCGGCGGCGACATGAGCGGCGGCTGCTTCTCGATCAGCTCGCTCGGCGGCATCGGAGGCACGC
>NZ_JAELTO010000234.1 GCF_016428875.1 Xylophilus sp. ASV27 | reverse complement strand
GCGACGCGTGCGGTGGCTTCGGGGGTCGGAGATGCTCTGCAGGTGGTGCAGTAGGTTCATCGGGGCTGCGCTAGAAGGGTTGTTTCAGCGCTTTAGTTTCGCTTGGATTTAGATGCGATTGCCCTGGCTGCAACATTGATTTGCTATATAATTAATAGCACAATGCCCAGGTGGATACTGGGCTTCAGCCATTTTTCTCTTGAAAAACAGGGCGGCGATGCCCCGCTGGCATGGCGGGACTCTCGCCTGCGCTTCACCCTTTACCTCCTAGCATCTCACCCATGAGCACCACGCATTTCGGATTCCAGTCGGTGGACGAGCACGAAAAGGCTCGCCGGGTGCGCAGCGTCTTCGATTCGGTCGCGCCCAAGTACGACGTCATGAACGACCTGATGTCCGGCGGCCTGCACCGTGCCTGGAAGGCCTATACCGTCATGGTGGCCAACGTGAAGGAAGGCCAGCAGGTGCTCGACATCGCCGGCGGCACCGGCGACCTGGCCCTGGCCTTTGCCAGGAAGGTCGGCCGCAGCGGCTGCGTGGTGCACACCGACATCAACGCCGCCATGCTCTGCACCGGCCGCAACCGGCTGCTCGACGCGGGCGTGGTGCTGCCCACGGCGGTCTGCGATGCGGAGCAGCTGCCCTTTCCCGATGGGCACTTCGACCTGGTCAGCGTCGCCTTCGGCCTGCGCAACATGACGCACAAGGACCGGGCGCTCACCGAGATGTGCCGCGTACTCCGGCCCGGCGGCAAGCTGCTGGTGCTGGAGTTCTCAAAAGTGGCGAAGCCGCTGGAGAAAGCCTATGACTGGTACTCCTTCAGCGTGCTGCCGCGGCTGGGCAAGCTGGTGGCCGGCGATGACGCCAGCTACCGCTACCTGGCCGAATCGATCCGCATGCACCCTGGTCAACAAGAACTCAAACAGCTGATGCAGAAAAGCGGCTTTGGCCATGTGGACTACCACAACATGACCGGCGGCGTGGCCGCCTTGCATGTTGGAATCAAGTGCTGAGAAGTTGTGCTCTGGCGCATATCTCATGACAAGGAGATCGAGATGATGAAAATTTGGTCCGCCGTGCTGGTCGTCACGCTGCTGATGGGCAGCTTCGACGCCGAGGCGCGGCGCATGGGCGGCGGCAATTCGATGGGGCGCCAGTCCGGCAACGTGACGCAGCGCGAGGCCGCGCGCACGCCGCCGGCGGCTGGTCAGAACGCGGCCACCCCGGCACATGCAGCGCCTGCGGCCTGTCTCTTATACACATCT
>NZ_JAELTO010000233.1 GCF_016428875.1 Xylophilus sp. ASV27 | reverse complement strand
CCCCCCCCCCCCCCCCCCCCCCCCCCCCCCCCCCCCCCCCCCCCCCCCCCCCCCCCCCCCCCCCCCCCCCCCCCCCCCCCCCCCCCCCCCCCCCCCCCCCCTATTTTAGATGTGTATAAGAGACAGGAAGCAGACCGACCAGGGCGGCCCGTCCAACCATGCGCTCTGGAAGCGCTTCGACGAGGCCTGCAACGAAGCCCACAAGGTGGTCGAGGCCTGGCTGGAGAAGGTCAAGGCCGACGCCGCCGAGCACAAGGCCCAGCGCCTGGCGCTGATCGAGGAACTCAAGGCCTGGGGCGCCGCCCAGGCCGCCAGCGGCGACCTGAAGGCGCTCAGCCGCGGCCTGCACCAGTTCGCCGACCGCTGGCGCGATGCCGGCCACCTGGGCGAGAAGGCCTTCGCCGAAATCCAGCCGCTCTGGAAGGAGGCCTTCGCCGCCGCCGCCGCGCCGCTGGAAGCCGCCCAGAAGCAGAGCCTGGCCCTGCGCCACGCCATGATCGAGGAAGCCACCGCCATCGGCGCGGCGCCGGTGCTGCGCATCGACGCGGTCAAGGCCCTGCAGCAGCGCTGGCAGGCCGAGGCCCAGGCCGTGCCGCTGGAGCGCCGGCAGGAGCAGAAGCTCTGGGACGCCTTCCGCAAGCCGATCGACGAGGCCTTCAACCGCAAGACCTCCGAGCGTGAGCGCGCCGCCACCGCGCTGAGCGAGCACGACCGCGTGGTGCTCGACGCCTCCAAGGCCCTGGAAGCCGCCAACGCCGGCGGCGACGCGCAGAAGATCCGCGCCGCCATGGCCGCCCTCGACGCCGCCCTGCGCGGCCAGGCCGCCGCGGCGGCCGCCGTGACCGCCGCCGGCGAAGAAAAACCGCAAAAAATGCCTGAAGCCCAGGTGGAATCTGGGCTATCTGCTACAGAAAGTGAAGCGAAGCCTGCATCCGAAGCCGCCGATGCGGCCAATGCCCCCGCTGCGCAGGGCGAAGCCGCCCCGGCTGCGGCGCCCAAGCCCGCGCCCAAGCCCGTGGTGGCGGTGCGCGGCGACGACCGCCCCGGCATGCGCAAGGCCGAGCCGACGGTACCCGGCCGTGGCGGAAAGTTCGGGAGCGCCGCGACGGCCGCGGCGGTCCCTGTCTCTTATACACATCTGACGCTGCCGACGAAGAGAACCTAGTGTAGGTCTCGGGGGGGGGGGGGGGAGGGGGGGGGGGGGGGGGGGGGGGGGGGGGGGGGGGGGGGGGGGGGGGGGGGGGGGGGGGGGGGGGGGGGGGGGGGGGGGGGGGGGGGGGGGGGGGGGGGGGGGG
>NZ_JAELTO010000232.1 GCF_016428875.1 Xylophilus sp. ASV27 | reverse complement strand
GACTGGCAGCAACGGCTTGATCTTTTTGTACAACACCGCGCTAACTTCCTTGTTTCTTTTCTTTCCCATGCACCGTCAACGCGCATCCCGCGCTTGGCGATGACAGGCTTTTGTTAGCCGCTCTAATCACGCCAAACACGAAGGCATGCAGCACATCAGCCTTTGCGTTCGCCCTGCCAGTCGGCTTTGCTCGCTGTTACCAACGCGGCCCAATCGTCCGGCGGGTTGCCACGTCCCAACATCTTCTCGAACACGGCATAGGGGTCGGACTTGCTGCCCGCCGATCGCAAGGTCTGCTCATCGTTGACCCAGGCGTACACGATGACCTTCGCCTTCGAGTCGTACCGGAAGAACAGCCGATACCGCCGACCGAGCTTGGCCCGCCGCCAGTGGCGGTAGTCTGGCCCCATGGTGTTGCCCTGCCGGTATTCGTCGCGCGCCGGATCGCTCGGCACCACGTCCTGCATCAACTGGACCAAGGCCCGGAAGAACTTGACGTTGGCGTTGGACGCAAAGCCCTCCGGGTCGTTCACTTGCGCACGCAGCACGGCTGCGCGCAGTTTCATCATCTGCTCGATCAGGTTGTCGTGGAACAGCAGCGTCCAGCCATGCTGTTGCATCAGATTTCCACGTCCTCATCGAAGTCGTCGGCCAGGCTCACCTTGTGGCCCGCATGCTCCAGCATCGTGCGCGCCAGATCCTCCGGCAGACCGCGAATGTTCCGGCCGGCCTCGATGTCGCGAGCCAACAGGGTCAGGAACGCGCCAATGGCGGGGTCTTCATGTTCTGCATCGGCACGGGTGACGACCACTTCGCCGCCACGCAGGTCGAACGCAACCTTGCCGCCGGTATCGACCCCCAGGGCCTGTCGGATGGACTTGGGCAACGTGATCTGGCCTTTGGAGGTCAGCGTGGCAACTTCATGGATGGCAGGCATGGCGGTTCTCCCGATAGCGATGCTCCCATCGTAAGGAATATTCCTTACTATGTCAATCTGGTCGAGCATGGGTCCCTCCGGTCGAGTGAGAAAGGCCATCGTAGTGACGGGACAGCGTGCCTTCCCGTTTCAATCCGGAGTTGGTCAGCACCGCATTACCCGTGGCTGCCTGTTTGCGGATGCCCTATATCCAAAGGCTTCCGGTAAAGGCCAAAGGGTTGGGAAGGGGCAAGGGAATGGGATTCAAGGGGAAAGGCCCTACCCGAAAAGGCCAAAAGGCTCTCCTGCTGTTGATTTCCATGCAACCGCAACCCACCATTTCCATCTCGATCTGACCCACCCTGGTTCGTGAACTTCACGCTCACGTTGTGGATAAGTTCTTGGTCGCCTTCTCCTTCTTGGTGGTCTGTGGTG
>NZ_JAELTO010000231.1 GCF_016428875.1 Xylophilus sp. ASV27 | reverse complement strand
TGTTGCCACGTCTATCACTCCTGGTCTCCTGCTGCTCAACGAAGCAGCAGGTTAGGGTTAGTACGTGGGTCAGGTTTGGATGGAAATCCTGGGGGTTAGTGGGTCACTTCTGCGTGGAAATCAACAGCGTCGACATGCTGGGCGAGGGCTTCGACATGCCGGAGCTCAAGATCGCTGCGTTCCATGACCTGCGAAAGAGCCTGGCCGTCACGCTTCAGCTCGCCGGGCGGTTCACTCGAGCGAGGGAAGATCTCGGCGAACCCGTCTTCATTGCCAACACAGCGGACGTCAATCTCAAGGAGGAACTGCGCGCCCTGTACGCGCAGGACCCCGACTGGAACCTCCTGCTCCCCCATCTGAGCGAGGGCGCGATCGGCCAGGAACTCGAGGCGCAGCGGTTCATGGGCGGCTTCGTGGGACAGCTGGATGAGATCCCGCTCACCGAGATTCAGCCGGCTGCCAGCATGGTGCTCTATCGTACGCAATGCGCCCGCTGGACCCCTGGAGCCTTCAAGGCGGCGTTCAAGGGGAGCAGCGACTCCGAGCAGGTGTACCCGATCCTCAATGAAGCGGAGCGGATGCTGGTTGTCATCGCGGCTCGACGACAGGGCGTTCCGTGGACAGACATCTCGACAGTTGACGGCGTCGCCTGGGAGCTGTGCATCGCGATCTTGGATCCGGACAAGGCGCTGCTCTACATCCATGGCTCGGCGAACAACGGCAACTACTCGGACTTCGCAAAGGCGCTTTGCGGCGACAACGTCGAACTCATCAAGGCACCCGATGTCTTTCGGGTGTTTGCCGGCATCAATCGGCTGATGCTCACCAACGTTGGACTGGACGAGCAACTGGGTCGTCAGATCCGCTATACCGGTCGGATGGGGCCAGACGTAGGTGCGCTGCTGGCCGACGCAACGTTGGCCACCACCACCAAGGCTGTGCTCGCGGGCGTAGGGTTTGAGAACGGCGGGCTGACCTCCGTCGGCGCGGGCAAGCGGGGGAGGGTGTGGTCCAATCTGCGATTGCGCGTCGACCAGTTCGCGGCATGGTGCAAGAACATTGGCTCCAAGATCGACGACAGCAATATCGACCCAGAACAAGTGCTGCGAGGAACGCTCATTCCTACGCTGGTCGACAGCAGGCCCGCGGCCGTGCCGGTCGGTGTGGACTGGCCCGTCGAGCTCCTGGATCACGTGGAATCGGCGACTACGATCTCCTTTGCGCACACCATCAACGAACAGCTGACTAAGAGCGGCTAACAAAAGCCTGTCATCGCCAAGCGCGGGATGCGCGTTGACGGTGCATGGGAAAGAAAAGAAACAAGGAAGTTAGCGCGGTGTTGTACAAAAAGATCAAGCCGTTGCTGCCAGT
>NZ_JAELTO010000230.1 GCF_016428875.1 Xylophilus sp. ASV27 | reverse complement strand
CTGGCCGCGTTTGGCAAGCTGCGAACCCGCTTCGAGCGCCGCATCGACATTCATGTCGCGCTGCTTTCCCTGGCTTGTTGTGTCATCTGTGCTCGCAACCTCCCTTTGTTTTGTTAGCCGCTCTTAAGGCGAATGGCGCTTACTTTGGCACCCAGCCATTGATCCGCGGGTAAGTGCTTGAAAGCAAAGAAGGGGGTGGCTGGCCCTGGATCGATAGGATGGTTGGTTACGAAACACCCAAACCATCTTTCCGAAGGCCAGCCACCATGGATCGTAAGGCGCGAAGCGAATTGCATCAACGGCGCAGCAGCATCGCGCGGCGCTCGGAATCGAGCCAGGCTGTGGACTTCTTCAACGTGCTGACCAGCGAGGAGTTGCTGCAGACGACCGAGGCGCTGCTGCCCGCGCACCGCCAACGGCTGTATCCGCCCACGGTGACGCTGTCCATGTTCATGCGCCAGACCCTGGAGGCTGACGGCTCGTGCCAGAAGGCAGTCAACGGCTGGGCGGCGCAGCGTGCCGCCGATGGTCTGCACGCGTGCAGCGTGCGCACCGGTGGGTACGGCAGAGCGCGCCAGCGCTTGCCGCTGCAGATGGTCAGTGGGCTGGCACGACACACCGGCGAACTGCTCAGTCAGAAGGCGCATCCGCACTGGCTGTGGCGCGGCCGAGCCGTCAAGCTGGTGGACGGCACCGGGCTGTCCATGCCCGACACCCCCGAGAACCAGGCCGTGTATCCCCAGCCCAGCACGCAGGCGCGCGGCGTGGGATTCCCGCTGGCGCGACTGGTCATGGTGATCTGCCTGGCTACTGGTGCGGCACTGGATGCGGCCATCGGTCCGCATCTTGGCAAAGGCAGTGGCGAGCTCGGCCTGGTACGTCAGGTGCTGGGCAGTCTGCGAGCGGGCGACGTGATGCTGGCCGATGCTTTGTACTGCAACTACTTCCTGATCGCCACGTTGATGGCCGCAGGCGTGGACGTGCTGTTCGAGCAGAACGGCTCGCGCATCACGGACTTCCGCCGAGGCCGCTCGGTGGGCAAGCGCGATCACATCGTGCACTGGCCCAAGCCGAAGGCCCGCCCGCCATGGATGACACCCGAGCAGTACGCTGATGCGCCCGATGAACTGGAGTTGCGCGAATGCAAGGTCCACCACCAGGTGTTGGTCACCACGCTGCGCAACCACCGCCATATCCGCAAGGACGCCCTGTCGCAGCTGTACGCCAGGCGCTGGCAAGTCGAGCTTGACCTTGCCCTCGAAAAACGTATCCCTTGCTGAGTGTTTCAATACAAGCAAGGAAGACGTAAATGAGGAAGACGACGAGAGCGCGCTACACGCTCGAATTCAAGCAAGAGGCGGTGCGGCTGGTCG
>NZ_JAELTO010000022.1 GCF_016428875.1 Xylophilus sp. ASV27 | reverse complement strand
CCCCCCCCCCCCCCCCCCCCCCCCCCCCCCCCCCCCCCCCCCCCCCCCCCCCCCCCCCCCCCCCCCCCCCCCCCCCCCCCCCCCCCCCCCCCCCCCCCCCCCATTTTCAAGCAGAAGACGGCATACGCGATTTCCTGTACGGTCTCGTGGGCTCGGAGATGTGTATAAGAGACAGGGGCGCGGCAGCGGCGGCGGGCGCGGCGGCCGCAGCGGCGGGCGCCGGCACCGGCGCGGGAATGAACTGCGGCACCACGGCGCCGCCGCCCTTGACGATACGGACCTTGCCTTCGGCTTCGGTGATTTCGAGTTCCGAGACGTTCGACTCCGACACGAGGTCGATCAAGGTTTTGAGCTTGCGCAGGTCCATGGGGGCTCCGACGGGCACCTTGTAAGGTGCGTGTAAAAAACAGAGCGCGAATTTACTCCAATTCGGACTTATTTCCAGCTTCTTTCCCCAATTTCCCCCAAATCCTTGAACTGGAGCAAGAAAGAAGGCCGAAACGAAAGCCCCCCGCCGGGGCTCAGGTCCGCGACCAGGAGGCCAGATCGTCGTGGCTGAGCTGGCCCATTTTACGGTGCAGCACCGCGCCGTCCGGGCCGATGGCCACGGTGAAGGGAAGGCCGCCCTGGCGGTTGCCCAGCGCCTTGGACAGATCGGTGCCCTGCAGCCCGGCCATGGCGACGGGGAAGGCCACCGGGGTCTTCTGCAGGAAGCGGCGCACCGACGAGGGCTGGTCCACCGCCACGCCCAGCACCTGCCAGGCCGCTGCGGCGCGCGCCGCCTGCTCCCGGTGGAACTGGTCGAGCATGGGCAGCTCCTCGACGCAGGGCGGGCACCAGGTGGCCCAGAAGTTGACCAGCAGGCGGCGGCCGCGCAGCGCCTGCAGGTCCAGCGGGGCGCCCTCGGGCGTTTCGAAACTCTGCTGCCACAGCAGCTCGGCCGTGTCGCCCCCGGCCGGGGCGTCCGATGCGGCATGGCGGCGCCAGGACAGCCCGGCGCCGGCGAGCAGCGCGGCCCCGGCGGCCCCGCCCAGGAGCCAGTGCCGGCGGGTGCGCTGCGGGGCGGCGGGGGTGTTGGAGGATTCAGGCATGGAAGAGGGGGAAAGAGAGGGCTATTCGTTGGCCAGCAGGGCCTGCACCGCGTCGATGTCGCCGCGCGGCGCGCGGCCCCGGGCGTCGGGCCGCAGCGCGCCGCGCAGGTCGTCCAGATCGTAGATCAGCAGATGCACGCCGACCACTTCGCCGAGTTCGCGCGAGCGCACGGCCAGGGTCAGGGCCTCGACCTGTTCGCCGTGCAGGCCGGTGACGGTCTGCGGCTCGTACTCGACATGGTGGTCGATGAGCGCGATTTCGGCGGATTTGCAGTCGTCGCAGAACAGTTGCAGGAAGATGTCGGAATGCCGAGTGGCGGTGCCGTGCCAGACCGCGCCGCCCAGGTAGGGGCGGAACCGGGCCATGCGCCGCATCCAGACCAGCGCCAGCGCGCGCAGCTTGCGCAGTTCCCCGGGCTGGGTGTCGGCGCAGAAGACCTGGATGTATTCGCGCACCGCATCCTCCACCGACTCGTTGTCGGGCAGCGGGCTGCGCGCCGGCAGGCCCAGCAGCTTCAGGGCGCGGCGCTTGGCGGCAGCGTATTCCAGGCCCTCCTCCACGACGAGCCGGGCTGCGGTCGCGGCAATCTCGGCTTTGAGCGTGTCCATGGTGGCGGTTCCTCGGTGTGGGCGTGTCGTCGTTGATTCTCGCCGCAAGCCGGCGCGGCACAGCGGGATGGCCCTGCGCGGCCCTCCGTTTGCTACCGTTTTCGTAGCGTATAGCCCAGGTGGAATCTGGGCGTCAGGCCTGTTTCTTCAAAAAACTAGAATCCAGGCCATGCACATTCACATTCTCGGCATCTGCGGCACTTTCATGGGCGGCCTGGCCGCGCTGGCGCGCGAGGCGGGCCACCGCGTCACCGGCTGCGACGCCGGCGTCTACCCGCCGATGAGCGATCAGCTGCACGCGCTGGGCATCGAGCTGATCGAGGGCTTCGATGCCGGGCAGCTGGCGCTGGCGCCCGACGTGTTCGTGGTCGGCAATGTGGTGAGCCGCGCGCGCCGCGCCGACGGCACGCCGAAGTTCCCGTTGATGGAGGCCATTCTCGACGCCGGCGCGCGCTACACCAGCGGCCCGCAGTGGCTGGCCGAAGAGGTGCTGCAGGGCCGCCACGTGCTGGCGGTGGCCGGCACCCATGGCAAGACCACCACGACGGCGATGCTGGCCTGGGTGCTGGAGGCCACCGGCCGCGCGCCCGGTTTTCTGGTGGGGGGCGTGCCGCAGAACTTCGGCATCTCGGCCCGGCTGGGGCCGGCCGGCGCGCCCTTCGTGATCGAGGCGGACGAATACGACACCGCCTTCTTCGACAAGCGCAGCAAGTTCGTGCACTACCGGCCGCGCACCGCGATCCTGAACAACCTGGAGTTCGATCATGCCGACATCTTCGATGATCTTGCGGCGATCGAACGGCAATTCCATCACCTGGTGCGCACCGTCCCCGGCTCCGGCCGGGTCGTAGTGAATGGAACGGAAGACAGCCTGCGGCGCGTGCTGGAGCAGGGATGCTGGAGCGAAGTGCGCAGTTTCGGCGCCAAAGACAGCGATTTCAGCGCGCAAGGCGAGCCGCATGCATTCGACGTGCTGCGCGCCGGCCGGCGCGCGGGCCGGGTGGACTGGGCGCTGGGCGGCGTGCACAACCAGCGCAACGCGTTGGCGGCCATCGCCGCGGCCGAGCACCTGGGCGTGGCGCCGGCCGACGCGGCGGCGGCGCTGGGCGGCTTCGCCAACGTCAAGCGCCGCATGGAAGTGCGCGGCACGGCCGCCGGCGTGACGGTGTATGACGACTTCGCCCACCACCCGAGCGCCATCCACACCACGCTCGACGGCCTGCGCCGCCGCCTGCCGCGGGGCGAGCGCATCCTGGCGGTGTTCGAGCCGCGCAGCAACACCATGAAGCTGGGCGCCATGGCCGCGCAGTTGCCCTGGAGCCTGGAGCCGGCCGACCTGGCGTTCTGCCACGCGGCCGGGCTGGACTGGGATGCCGCCGCCGCGCTGGCGCCGATGGGCGCACGCGCCCGGGTGGCCGGCGACGTCGACACGCTGGTGGCCCAGGTGCTTGCCGCGGCGCGCCCCGGCGACCATGTGGTGTGCATGAGCAACGGCGGCTTCGGCGGCGTGCACGCCCGGCTGCTGAGCGCGCTTGCTCCAAAATAGATAGCTACAAGCCCAGGTAAAACCTGGGCTTCAGCCACTTTTCTTTCTGAATTCCGGCTTCAGGCCCGGGCCTGGCGCCTCTGGGCCACGGCATCGGCCAGCACGGCCAGGGTCTCGACCGAGTCTTCCCAGCAGAGGCAGGCGTCGGTGATGCTCTTGCCGTATTCGAGCGCGCCGGCGTCGTCCTTGCCGGGCGTGAACTTCTGCGCGCCGGCCTGCAGATGGCTCTCGACCATGACGCCGAACACGCTGCGCGAGCCGCCGGCGACCTGCTGCGCGATGTCGGCGGCCACCAGTTTCTGGCGCTCGTGCTGCTTGCTGCTGTTGGCGTGGCTGCAGTCGACCATCAGCGTGGGCGGCAGGCCGGCCTTCTCCAGGTCGGCGCAGGCGGCGGCGACGCTGGCCGCGTCGTAGTTGGGCGCCTTGCCGCCGCGCAGGATGACGTGGCAGTCCTTGTTGCCGTCGGTCTGCACGATGGCGACCTGGCCGTTCTTGTGCACCGACAGGAAGTGGTGGCCGCGCGCGGCCGCCTGGATCGCGTCGGTGGCAATGCGGATGTTGCCGTCGGTGCCGTTCTTGAAGCCGATCGGCGCCGAGATGCCCGAGGCCAGCTCGCGGTGCACCTGGCTCTCGGTGGTGCGCGCGCCGATGGCGCCCCAGGAGATCAGGTCGCCGATGTACTGCGGCGAGATCACGTCGAGGAACTCGCTGCCCGCGGGCAGGCCGATGCGGTTGATGTCGATCAGCAATTGGCGCGCGATGCGCAGGCCCTCGTCGATGCGGTAGCTCTCGTCCAGGTAGGGGTCGTTGATCAGCCCCTTCCAGCCGACCGTGGTGCGCGGCTTCTCGAAGTAGACCCGCATCACGATCTCCAATGTGCCGGCGTGCCTGTCGCGCTCGAGCTTCAGGCGGCGCGCGTACTCCACGGCCGCGGCCGGGTCGTGGATGGAGCACGGCCCGATCACCACCAGCAGCCGGTCGTCGGTGCCGGCCATGATGTTGTGGATGTTGCGGCGGGTGCTGCTGATGAGCGATTCCACGGGCGTGCCCTGGATCGGGAAGAAGCGGATCAGGTGTTCTGGGGGAGGGAGCACGGTGATGTCCTTGATGCGTTCGTCGTCGGTCTGGCTGGTTTTGTCGACGTGCGCATACCAGGGCTCGCTGCTGGAGGCCTGGGGCTGGGAGACGGCTGCATTCATCGGGGGCTCCTTGGGGACAATCGGGCAAAGTCGGGTGGATCGGATCGGGGGGACCGGGAACCTCGGGGCCAAAAAAAACCGCCGGGCTGGACAGCGTCGGCGGTGTGGTTCGGGAGGTGTCTTCGGGTGCTTACGCGCTCGCCTCTCGTCCGCCTGGGACAGAGAACCAAAAGTAAAAATAGGAAGCGGCGCGCAGCGACATAAGTGCCTGGAATCTAGCACAAGTCGGCCGCGCGCGCCTCGCAGCGCCGGCGCAGTACCAGCCTGGGGCTCTCACGCTGTGTCGAAGCGGTCCTACGGCGCTCCGGCAGCAGCGACGACGGCCGTGTCGGCGGCGCTCTCCTATCGTTGCCCGTAGCCGCCAGGAAGCAGCCGAATCCCTCGACATCGCAAGCACCGGGCGGCCACCGATCCACATCTCTTACTTTGGAGCCGACATGACCACCACCGCCGTATACGCCGAAGAGCCCGGCTCCAGGACCGCCGCCATTTCATGGGGCGCGGTCTTCGCCGGGCTCGTGCTGTCCCTGATCGCCTATCTCATCCTGTCGGTGCTGGGCACGGCCATCGGCGCATCGGCGATCGACCCGATCGGCGACCGCAATCCCTTCCACAACTTCGGCGTGGGCGCGGGCATCTGGGCCGGCGTGAGCACGCTGATCGCAATCGCCGTCGGCGGCTTCACCGCCGGCTACCTGGCACGCCGCGCGGGCGCCATGCACGGCCTGCTGGCCTGGGCCTTGACCACGCTGGCGACGATCTACCTGCTGGTGAGCGCCACCGGCGGCGCGCTGAGCCTGGCCGGCAGCGCGGCCAAGACCGGCCTGAGCGTGGCCGGCTCGGTGGCCGGCGCAGGCGCGGCTGCGGCCGGGCCGGCCCTCGGCGACGCGGTCAAGGGGCAGTTGAACCAGGCGGGCATCTCGCTGGACGCGGGCAGCCTGCAGTCGCAACTGGACACCCTGCTGCGCCAGACCGGCAAGCCGGAACTGCAGCCCGAGAATCTCAAGGCCCAGGCGCAGGGCGCGGCCAATGCCGGGCAGGACCAGGCGGCCCAGGCGGCGCAGAACCCGCAGGCCGCCGACGACCAGGCCAAGGCCTGGCTGCAAGGCGTGCTCCAGCGCGCCAGCGGCACCCTGGAGGCCGCCGACAAGGACGCATTGGTCAACATCATCGCGGCCCGCACCGGCAAGAGCCGCGAGGAGGCGCAGAAGATCGCCGACAACTACGAGCAGATCTACAACCAGGCCGCCGCCAAGGTCTCGCAGGCCAAGGCCCAGGCCGAGCAGTCCGCACGGGAGGCCGGCGCCGCCGCGGCCGAGAGCGTGGCCAAGGGCTCCTGGGGCACGCTGGCGGTGCTGCTGGTCAGCGCCGCCGTTGCGGCCGGTGCCGGCGTGCTGGGGCTGCGTCGCCAGCTGACGGCAAGGCCGGTGGCGCTGCGCTGAACCCGGTCCCCGCGCCGCTCAATCGGCGCAGTCGCGGCGGAAGTCGAAGGGCTGCCGCCGCAACGCCGCGAGCACCGTGCGCCGCCAGTTGGGGTAGCGCAGGTGCAGCAGCGTTTCGCCTGCAGGCAACGCGATTCGCACGCGGGGATCGCTGCAGGTGCGGGCCATCGCCGCCGGCGCCCAGCGCCCGTCCCGATCGCCGCGCTGTTCCAGTTCCATGCCCGGCGCGAGAAAGACCGGCAGCATGACTTCCGAAGCCTGCGGGCACTGCACGCGCCAGAAAGCGGCGCGGCGCTCCTGGTGGTCGCCGGGGGCGCGGCCCTCGGCCAGGGTGCAGGTCTGCGCAGGCAACGCGGCCATCCATGCGATCGCCTGGCTCTGCGCATCGAGCAGGCCCGGCCCGGTCGTCCAATCCACCAACGGCAGAAATTCGCCGAAAGCCCAGTAGTTGTCGTCGCCGAGCGCCTCGGTCAATTGCTCCTGCGGGTACCAGGCAAGCTGCCGCAGGTGCCACCACATCTTCGGTTTCGCGGTGCAGGCCAGCACCAGCAGGGCCAGTGCGGCTCCGGCGCGCGCGCCCATGCCCGGCCATCTGCGCGCCAGCAGGTCGCCGCACCATGCCAGACCGATCACGGCGCAGACGATCAGCGCCACGGTCAGGTAGGCGAGCAGGCGCCAGGCGAACTGCAGGTACTGCGCGCCGGGCACCAGTGCGTAGAGCCAGTGCGACCACGGCGTCTGCAGCCAGGCCATCGCGGCGAGCGTCAGCGCCAGGAACCAGGCCACGCCCTGATCGCCAGCGGCCGCCGCGCTGCCGCCGGGCTGCGGCGCATCCCTGGTCGAGCGGACCCATGCCGCCAGGAACACCGCCAGCAGCGCCCACAGCGCCAGATCGAGCTGCAGCGTGATGAATTCCGATCCGCCCCAGCGCCAGGCTGGATCCCAGAAGAACCCGGCCCAGGGCTGGCCGCTGGTGGCAGGGGTGAGGCCGTGCAGCAGCAGGCGGTCCACCCGGCTGAAACGCGCCAGCGCCCACGTCGGCGCCACGAAGGGCAACAGGCAGGCCACGGCGCACAGCACGCTCCAGAACGCCGGCCGCCGCCACTGCCAGGCCCCGGTACCCCAGCGCCTGCAGGCCAGCAGGAAGGCGATGCCGAGCGGGATCAGCCCGAACAGCGCGAGCGTGGCATGCGCCAGCGCCAGCAGGGCGAGCAGCACGCCGATCCAGGGCCGCCAGCGGCCGGTGCGCAGCAGGAGCAGGCACCACGCGAACAGCCAGGGCAGCAGCATCATCGCGGCGAATTCGGCCATGGCGCCCCGCACCAGCCAGTCGGTCGTGGCGTAGTTGGACACCGGCAGCAGGGCCGCGCCGATCCAGGCCAGCGCATGATGGCGGGGCGGCAGCACCTGCCGCAGGCAAAACGCCATGCCGCAGAAGCCGGCCACCATGAACACGCCGACCGGCACCACCAGCGCCGCCTTCACGCTGCCCGTGGCCGCCAGCACGCCGGCCGAGAAGTACATGTGGAGCTTGTGGTAGAGCCCCAGCATCGGCGAGCCGAACCCGGCCTGCTGCTGCGTGGACCAGAGCGCGATCCAATGGCCCTCTTTCCATTGCCCCAGCAACGCGGCCATGCGCACGACGGGCGCCAGGCCGTCGTGGTTGACGGGCCAGCCCTCGCGCGCGAGCACGGGCACCAGCAGCAGCGCGGCCCACAGGCTGCCCAGCGCCAGGGCCGTCCACCATGCGCGTCGTGGCATCAGGCTTCGGCCCATGCCCATGAAACCGCCAGGCCCTTGCGGCGACGGCGGTGGAGGGCGGTGGATACGTCCTAGCGCAGCGGCATCACGCGGTGCCACCGACCGTCAGCCCGTCGATGCGCAGCGTGGGTTGACCCACGCCCACGGGCACGCTCTGGCCCTCCTTGCCGCAGGTGCCCACGCCCGGGTCCAGCGCCATGTCGTTGCCGATCAGCGTGACCTTCTTGAGCGACTCGGGGCCGCTGCCGACGATGGTTGCGCCCTTGACCGGGTACAGGACCTTGCCCTTCTCGACCCAGTAGGCCTCGCTCGCGGAGAACACGAACTTGCCGCTGGTGATGTCGACCTGCCCGCCGCCGAAGTTGGTGGCATACAGGCCCTTGTCGATGCTGGCGATGATCTCCTGCGGGTCCTTGTCGCCGCCGAGCATGTAGGTGTTGGTCATGCGCGGCATGGGAATGTGGGCGTAGCTCTCGCGCCGGCCGTTGCCGGTGGGCTTGACGCCCATCAGCCGGGCGTTCATCGAGTCCTGGATGTAGCCCTTCAGGATGCCGTCCTCGATCAGCACGTTGCGCTGGCTGGCATTGCCCTCGTCGTCGACGTTGAGCGAGCCGCGGCGGTCGGCGATGGTGCCGTCGTCCAGTACGGTGACGCCCTTGGCCGCTACCCGCTGGCCGATGCGGCCGCTGAAGGCGCTCGAGCCCTTGCGGTTGAAATCGCCCTCCAGCCCGTGGCCGATGGCCTCGTGCAGCAGGATGCCCGGCCAGCCCGCGCCCAGCACCACCGTCATCTCGCCGGCCGGCGCCGGGCGCGATTCGAGGTTGACCAGCGCCTGGCGCACCGCATCGTCCACGTAGCCGCCGATCAGCGCGTCGTCGAAATAGGCCAGGCCGAAGCGCCCGCCGCCGCCGGCCGAGCCCATCTCGCGGCGGCCGTTGTGCTCGGCGATCACCGTGACCGACAGGCGCACCAGCGGACGCACGTCGGCCGCCAGCGTGCCGTCGGCACGCGCCACCAGCACCACGTCGTACTCGGCGGCCAGGCCGGCCATGACCTGCGCCACGCGCGGGTCCCGGGCGCGGGCGCGCGCCTCGACCTTGCCCAGCAGCGCCACCTTGGCATTGCTGTCGAGCGAGGCGATCGGGTCCACCCCGGGGTAGAGGGAGCGGCTTTTTGCTATCTTCTTGGTAGCAACCTTGTGGCGTCCTTCCTTGGCTGCAGCCGATATCGACCGCACGGTGCGGGCGGCGTCGAGCAGCGAGGCCTCGGAGATGTCGTCGGAGTAGGCAAAGGCCGTCTTCTCGCCGCTCACCGCGCGCACGCCCACGCCCTGGTCGATGCTGAAGGAGCCGGTCTTGACGATGCCTTCCTCCAGGCTCCAGCCCTCGCTGCGGGTGTACTGGAAGTACAGGTCCGCATCGTCGACCTTGTGCGCCTTGATCTCGTTCAGGGCGCGGCTCAGGTGGGATTCGTCCAGACCGAAGGGCTCCAGCAGCAGGCGCTGGGCGATGGCAAGGCGTTCGAGGGTGGGTTCGCGGGAGATCATCCCGGGATTATTGCCTGCCCCCCACGCGGACGCGCGTCGCGAGCCGCTTTCGCCTTTCCCCTCCCGGGGGTTCCAAAGGCCAGAATGGAACGAAGATTCGTTCTATCATGTGGCGATGCAAGACGAGGACTGGACCTTCTTCCCGCATGCCGGCTCGCGGCATGAGCAGACACTGCGCGTGGCGCTCAGGCTGTTCATGCTGCGGGGCTTCTTCAACACGCCGATCCAGGAGTTGTGCGCCGAGGCCGGCGTGTCCATCGGCTTCTTCTACAGCCACTTCTCGGACAAGGAAGGCATCGCGCGCGAGCTGTACCGGCATCTGCTGGCGCGCATGAACCTGCTGCTCGACGGGATCGAGGCCCGGCACGCGCGCAGCGAGCAGCGCTGCCAGGCGGTGCTGCGCATGCTGTTCGGCCTGGCCGAGGCCGAGCCCGAGGCGATGGGCTTCGTGGTCAACGCCCGCCACCGCGAGTTCCTGCCGGACGAGCAGGCGATCTGCTCGGCCTCGGCCTTCGTGCGCATGCG
The DNA here is from genome assembly GCF_016428875.1 of Xylophilus sp. ASV27. Classification (GTDB taxonomy): domain Bacteria; phylum Pseudomonadota; class Gammaproteobacteria; order Burkholderiales; family Burkholderiaceae_C; genus Xylophilus. Next base: position 38,286 of record NZ_JAELTO010000022.1, on the reverse strand, counting down.
CGGCTTCGTGTTCGCCGGCATGGCCGCGGGCGAGATCCGCGAGATGGAGCCCATGGTCGCGGCCAGCCTGATGTATGGCAGCGCGATCCGCATGATCTGCCTGCGGCTCGACGGGGTCATCGAGACGCCGATAGATCCGTTCTTCGACGGCCTGTGGGAGGGCGTCTGGCGCTCGCTCAAGCCTGAGGGCGGCGTGGTTTCCCGGGGCCGGCGCCGCATGGCGCCAGCCGTTGTTCCACTGAAGGCAAAGAAGGAGTAGCAGCAATGGCGCATCACATACTGATCATCGGCGGAGGCATCGGCGGGACCATGACCGCCAACCACCTGGTCACCAAGCTGTACCCGGAGGTGATCACGGGCAAGGTCCGCATCACCCTGCTGTCGAACTCGCCCTGGCACTACTACAAGCCGGCCTTCATGTACGTGGCCTTCAATGCCTTCTTCCGCGACGAGCTGCGGCGCAAGCAGCGCGGCCTGCTGCGGCCCGAGATCGACTTCCAGGTGGAGGAGGTGGAGGCCTTCGACTTCGCGCAGCAGTCCGTGCGCTGCAAGAGCGGCAAGCGCTTCGGCTACGACCATCTGGTGATCTCCACGGGCTGCGTGCCCGCGCCCGAGCGCATCGAAGGCCTGGCCGAGGCCGGCGACCACTTCTACCAGCACGCGCCCGCGCGGCAGCTGGCCGACAAGCTGGCGCGCATCGAAAAGGGCCGCATCTTCGTCACCGTGACCTTTCCCAAGACGCCCAATGTGCCGCACCAGTGCGGCATCGCGCCCATAGAGACCACGCTGATGCTGGACGACCTCCTGCGCCGGCGCGGCGTGCGCGACAAGGTGGAGATCGTCTACACCTATCCCACGGTCTCGCAGCTGCTGCGCAACTGCCTGTTCCTGCAGAAGGACACCTGCGAGATCCTGCCCGCGGTCTTCGAGCAGCGCGGCATCCGCCACCAGCGCGGCTTCACCCTGGCGCGCGTCGATCCCGAGGCCAAGGTGGCGTATTCGGAAGAGGGCCAGTCCGAGAACTTCGACATCCTCATGGCCACGCCGCCGATCCACGCCGTGCAGGCCGTGCGCGACTGCGGCCTGTCCCAGGCCCTGGACGGCGAGGGCTGGCTGCCCACCGACCACGAGACGCTGCAGGTGCTGGGCATGCGCCATGTCTACGTGCTGGGCGATACCGTGGACCTGCCCGTGAGCAAGGCCGGCGGCTCCTGCCACAGCCAGTCGCCCGTGGTGGTCAACAACATCGCCTCGCAGATCCGCTTCGGCCGCACCTGCGACGCCTATGACGGCCGCGTGGTGGCCATCGCCCAGATGGGCCTGGAGGCGGGCATGCCGCTGTGGTACGACTACCAGGTCGACGTCAAGCCCACGCCGCCGACCAAGATCGGCTCCATGATGCGCAAGGGCTTCAACCGCGGCATGTACTGGGCCGTGGCGCGCGCGCTGGTCTGACGCCAGCACTTTCATCCCAAGCACGAACACGAGGAGCACCGAGATGAACATCGCTTCTGAAATACCCGCCGCACAGCAGGCCGGTGGCGGTCTGCTGCAGGACGACGCCGCGCTGCAGGGCCTGGCCGAGCTGGTGGCCCAACTGGAGCCGCTGCTGGCGGGCCGGCGCCTGAACCGCGTGGTCGAACTGCTGTCGGCCACGGCCGACATGGTGGACATGAGCGACAGCTACATGGTCGAGAAGGTCTCCAAGGCCTTCGAGGACGGCGTGGGCGCGGCCTGGTCGGCCGGCAACGCCGCGCGCATGGCCGCGGCCCAGGTGCAGGCGATGGAGGAGACGCCCACCCTGATCGGGCTGATGCGCATGGCGCGCGAGCCCGAGGTTCGGCGAGGGCTGGCCTTCCTGCTGGCCATGGCCGGCGCGCTGGGACGCCAGCATGCCTACGATCCGATCGACTACACGGCCGACTGAAGGATGACTAGCTTCGCGCCCGCGCGATCGACATCAGGATGCCCAGCCCCAGCCCCAGCGTGACCATGGCCGTGCCGCCGTAGCTGATGAAGGGCAGCGGCACGCCCACCACCGGCAGGATGCCGCTGACCATGCCCATGTTCACGAAGGCGTAGGTGAAGAAGATCATGGTCACGGCGCCGGCGAGCAGGCGCGAGAACAGGGTCTGCGCCTCCAGCGCGATCAGCAGGCCGCGCGCGATCAGGAACAGGAAGCCCAGCAGCAGCAGCGCGTTGCCGATCAGGCCGAACTCCTCGGAGTAGGCGGCGAAGATGAAGTCGGTGGTGCGCTCGGGGATGAATTCCAGGTGCGTCTGCGTGCCGGCCATGAAGCCCTTGCCCCAGATGCCGCCGGAGCCGATGGCGATCATGCCCTGGATGATGTGGAAGCCCTTGCCCAGCGGGTCCTTGGTGGGGTCGAGCAGGGTGCAGATGCGCTGCTGCTGGTAGTCGTGCAGCACCGACCAGCGCACGCCCTCGGCGCACAGTTGCGGCTCGAACCAGATCACCAGCGCGATGCCGACGGCGGCCACCAGCACCGGCGGCAGGATCAGCTTCCACGACAGGCCGGCGAAGAAGATCACCGACAGCCCCGCGGCAAGCACCAGCAGCGAGGTGCCGAGGTCGGGCTGCTTCATGATCAGCCCCACGGGGACCGCGAGCAGCAGCACCGCGGCCAGGAAGTCCAGCGGCCGCAACTGGCCTTCGCGCTTCTGGAACCACCAGGCCAGCATCAGCGGCATGGCGATCTTCAGGATCTCGCTGGGCTGTATCACGATGCCCAGGTTGAGCCAACGGGTCGCGCCCTTCTTGGTGATGCCGAACAGGGCGACGGCCACCAGCAGCGCCACCCCCGCGGCATACAGCGGCAGCGCCAGCGCCATCAGGCGCTGCGGCGGCACCTGGGCCACCACGAACATGATGCCGGCGGCGAGCAGCATGTTGCGGCCATGGTCATAGAAGCGCGTGCCATGGTCGTAGCCCGACGAATACATGGTGAGCAGGCCGGCGGCGCACAGCAGCAGCACGGCCAGCGCCAGCCAGCCGTCGAAGCCCTGGAACAATGGAAGCAGCCGCTTCCCGAGGGAGGGCTTGTCGAATACGGCGGACATCCGCGGATTATCCCGCGCCCACCACCGGACCCAACGCCCATGCCCACCACCCACCTCCTGTATCTGCACGGTTTCCGCTCCTCGCCGCAGTCGGCCAAGGCGCGCCTGATGGCCGCGCGCGTGGCCCTGCGCCATCCGCGGGTGCACTGGTGGTGCCCGCAGTTGCCGCCCTCGCCGCGCGCGGCGATGGAGAGGGTGGCGGCGCAGGTCGCCACGTGGCCGGCGGCGTCGATGGCCGTGGTGGGCTCGTCGCTGGGCGGCTTCTACGCGAGCTGGGTGCAGGCCCGCACCGGCTGCGCCAAGGCGGTGCTGCTCAACCCTGCGGTGAACCCGGCGCGCGACCTGGCGCGCTACATCGGCGAGCAGACCGCCTGGCATGCGCCGCAGGAGCGCTTCTACTTCGCCCCGGAATTCGTCGATGAGCTGCGCGCGCTGCGGGTGCCGCCGCTGGACGACCCGGCGCGCCAGTTCGCGCTGCTGACCCAGGGCGACGAGGTGCTGGACTGGCGCGAGATGGCCGCGCGCTACGCCGGCGCCACGCTCACCGTGCTGCCGGGCGGCGACCACGCCATCTCGGATTTCGAGCGCCACCTCGACGCCGTGTGCGGCTTCCTGGAACTGGCCTGAACCGCTTTTCTTGATGAAAAATGCCTGTAGCCCAGGTTCCACCTTGGCCTACAGCTATATATTTAATAGCAAACACCTTTCACCAGCGGCGCGCCGAAGCCCGCCATCGCCGGGATGGGAGAATCCCGCCCCATGTATGTACTGTTCGAAGAAGCCGGCAAGTTCATGGCCGGCCGTGTGTTGTCCGAGGCGGAGTCCTCGGCGCAGGTGGAACTCGACTCCGGCAAGCGGGTCAGGGTCAAGTCGGCCAACATCCTGCTGAAGTTCGAGAAGCCCCAGCCGGCGGCCATGCTGGCCGAGGCCCAGGCCGGCGCAGCCGGGATCGAGCTGGAGATGGCCTGGGAGTTCGCCCCGGAAGAAGAATTCGGCTTCGTCGATCTGGCGCGCGACTATTTCAGCGCCAACGCCACGCTGGGCCAGCAGGCGGCCATGCTGCTGCGGCTGTTCGAGGCGCCGCACTACTTCCGCCGCGCCGGCAAGGGCCGCTTCCGCAAGGCGCCGGCGGAGATCGTCCAGCAGGCGCTGGCCGCGATCGAGAAGAAGAAGCTGCTGCAGCAGCAGATCGCCGACTGGGCCACTGCGCTCGGCCAGGGCCAATGCCCGCAGCCGATCCGCGAGCAGCTCTACAAGATCCTGTTCAAGCCGGACAAGAACGCGCCCGAGTACAAGGCCGTGGTGGACGCCTCGCGCGCCACCCAGACCGCACCGCTGGAGCTGCTGCGCAAGGCCGGCGCCATCGACTCGGCCTACCAGTTCCACTGGAAGCGCTTCCTGTTCGAGAACTTCCCCAAGGGCACGGGCTTCCCCGCGCTCACGGCGCCGGCGATTGCCGAGGACCTGCCGCTGGCCGAGGGCGTGCAGGCCTTCTCCATCGACGACTCGCAGACCACCGAGATCGACGATGCGCTGTCGGTGCAGGGCCTGGGCACGGGCACCGTCACGGTCGGCATCCACATCGCCGCGCCGGGGCTGGTGCTGGCGCCGGGCGACGCCATCGACCAGGTGGCGCGCCAGCGGCTGTCCACCGTCTACATGCCGGGCCACAAGATCACCATGCTGCCCGACGAGGTGGTGCAGCGCTACACGCTGGGCGCGGGCGAGGCGCGGCCGGCCGTGTCGCTGTATGTCACGCTGGACGAGGCCACGCTGGAGATCCGCGCCAGCCAGACCCGGATCGAGCGCGTGCCGATCGTCGCCAACCTGCGCCATGACCAGCTCGACGACGTCATCACCGAGCAATGGCTCACCGACGCCGATTTCAGGAGCCAGAACCCGCTCAAGCCCATATCCGACCTTGGATATTCGCTATCATTTTTATACCGATTGGCCTTGGAGCTGAAGGCCCGGCGCGAGCTGGTGCGCGGCAAGCCCGAGACCTTCAACCGGCCCGACTACAACTTCCGGCTGCTCGGCACCGTGGGCGACGAACCGCGCGGCGACGAGCAGGTGCAGATCACCACGCGGCGCCGCGGCGCGCCGCTGGACCTGATCGTGGCCGAGGCCATGATCCTGGCCAACAGCACCTGGGGCAACTGGCTCGGCGAGCTGGGCGTGCCCGGCATCTACCGCAGCCAGGCCAGCATGGCGCCCGGCGTCAAGGTGCGCATGGGCACCAAGGCGCTGCCGCATGCGGGCATCGGCGTGAAGAGCTACGCCTGGAGCACCTCGCCGCTGCGCCGCTACACCGACCTGGTGAACCAGTGGCAGATCATTGCCGCCGCGCGCCATGGCCGCACCGCCGCGCTGGCCGCGCCGTTCAAGCCCAAGGACGCGGAGCTGTTCTCCATCATCTCCGGCTTCGACGCCGCCTACGCCGCCTACAACGCGCACCAGGGCGGCATGGAGCGCTTCTGGACGCTCAAGTACCTGGAGCAGAACGGCATCACCGAGATAGAAGCCGCCGTGGTCAAGGACAACCTGCCCGGCGGCGGCGTGCTGGTGCGCGCCGACAGCCTGCCGCTGGTGCTGCCGGTGTTCGGCGCCCAGGGCCTGCCGCGCGGCGCGCGGGTGCGGGTGCGCCTGGGCGAGGTCGATGCCATCGCGCTCGACGTGCACGGCACGGTGCTCGAGCGGCTCGATGCCGAGGCGGCCGCAACGGACGCCGGCGATGAGAACGCCGAGGACGAGGACGACACCGTGGCCGGCCCGCTGGCCATCGCGGTGGACGTGAACGAAGCCGAAACGCCGCCCGTCGCCAACCCCTGAGAACGCCGCGCTCGCCTGCCGCCGTGAATCTCCGCGCCCTGACCGCCTCGCTGTCGCCGCTGAAGATCGCGCTCGGCCTTTCGGTGGCCGCGCATGCGGCGCTGCTGGCGGTGCGCTTCGTCGCCCCGCAGGCCTTCGACCGCATGTTCCAGTACACGCCGCTGGAGGTGGTGCTGGTCAACGCCCGCTCCAGCGAGGCGCCGGAGAAGGCCCAGGCCATCGCCCAGGCCTCGCTCGCCGGCGGCGGGGAGGCCGCCTCGGGGCGCGCCACCTCGCCGCTGCCGTACTCGGCCTTCACCAGCATGGGCGAGAGCTTCGAGGAATCGCAGCGCCAGCTCGATGCGATGCAGGCGCAGCAGATGCAGCTGCTGGCGCAGATCCGCCAGCAGATCGCCTCGCTGCCGCTGCCCGACCCGCGCCGCGCCGACGCCTCGCCCGAGCGCCAGGCCCAGGAGGAAAAGCGGCGCCAACTGGTCAAGCTGCTGGCCGAGATCGAACGCCGCATCAACGAAGAGAACGCCCGCCCGCGCAAGCGCTACGTGAGCCCGGCCACGCGCGAGGCGGTCTACGCCATCTACTACGAGCACCTGCGCCGCCGGGTGGAAGACCGCGGCACCACCCATTTCCCCGAAGCCGGCGGCAAGAAGCTGTACGGCGAGCTGACCATGGTCATCACCGTGAACCACGACGGCTCGGTGCTGGCCACCGAGGTGGTGCAGGGCTCGGGCAGCACCGTGCTCGACCGCAGGGCCGAGGCCATCGCGCGCAGCGCCGGGCCGTTCGGCGCCTTCGACGCCGCCATGCGCGCCAAGGCCGACCAGATCGCCGTGGTCTCGCGCTTCAAATTCACCCGCGACGCCACGCTCGAAACCAATGTCCGCTGATGCCTCCCCCCTCCAGGACCGCTATTGCGTGGTCGGCAACCCCGTGGCGCACAGCCGCTCGCCCTGGATCCATGCGCGCTTTGCCGCGCTGACCGGCCAGGCGCTCACGTACGAGCGCCTGCTGGTGCCGCTGGACGGCTTTGCCGAGGGCGTGCGCGCCTTCATGGCCGAAGGCGGGCGCGGCTGCAACGTCACCGTGCCCTTCAAGTTCGAGGCCGCCGCGCTGGCGCAGTGCCTGACCGAGCGGGCCCGGCTCGCCGGCGCGGCCAACACGCTGCGCTTGGACGCCGACGGCCTGCACGCCGACAACACCGACGGCGCCGGGCTGGTCGTCGACATCGAGCGCAACGCCGGCGTGCCGATCCGCGGCCGGCGGCTGCTGCTGGTGGGCGCGGGCGGCGCCGCAGCCGGCGTGCTGGGCCCGCTGATCAGCGCGGGCCCCACGCGCGTGGTGCTGGCCAACCGCACCCATGCCCGGGCCGAGGAACTGGTGGCGCGCCATGCCGACTGGGCGCGCGCTGCCGGCGTGGCGCTGCAGGCGGCGCAGACCGCGGCGCTGGCCGAGCCCTTCGACATCGTCGTCAACGCCACCGCCAGCAGCCTGAGCGGCGGCGGCATCCCGGTGCCGGCGCAGGTGCTGCGCCCCGGTGCGCTGGCCGTGGACATGATGTACGGGTCCGCTGCGCAGCCCTTTCTCGAATGGGCCGCACGCCACGGCGCCGTCGCGCGCGATGGCCTGGGCATGCTGGTGGAACAGGCGGCCGAGTCCTTCCGCTTCTGGCGCGGCGTGCAGCCGCCCGCCGCCGAAGTGCTGGCCGAACTCCGAAGCCTCGTATGAAGGCAGCCGCCCGCTGGCTCGGGCTGGTCGCCCTGGCGGCCGTGCTGCTGCAGTTGTTCTTCGTGGCGCGCATCGCCGCCATGGCCGTGCTGGCGCCGGAGTCCACCGCGTTCCAGCGCTCCGAGGCCTGGCGCGCGGAGCAGCAAGGCCGGCTGGGCCGCTGGCGCCAGGCCTGGGTGCCCTATGCCGAGCTGCCCGACACCCTCAAGCGCGCCGTGATCGCATCGGAGGATGCGGGCTTTGCCACCCACGGCGGCGTCGACTGGGACGCCATCCGCCAGGCCTGGCACGGGAACGAGCGCGCCGCACGCCGCGCTGCGGTGCGCGAGCCGCGCATCAGGGGCGGCTCCACCATCACCCAGCAACTGGCCAAGAACCTGCTGCTCTCGGGCGAGCGCACGCTGCTGCGCAAGGGACAGGAACTGGTGCTGGCGCAGTGGCTGGAAGCCTTTCTTTCCAAGCGGCGCATCCTCGAGCTCTACCTCAACAGCGTGGAGTGGGGCGAAGGCGTGTTCGGCGCCGAAGCCGCCGCGCAGCGCTACTACGGCAAGCCCGCTGCGCGGCTGTCTGCCGCCGAGGCGGCGCGGCTGGCCGTGATGCTGCCGCGGCCGCGCTACTTCGAGAAGCGGCCCGATTCGGCCTACGTGGCCAGCCGCTCCGCGGTCATCGTGGCGCGCATGGGCGCGGTACAGTCGCCGTGAACGAGGAAATACCTGCATGAAAACCGTCCGCCTTCTCGCGCTCCGTGCCCTCCCCGCCGCCGCCTTGTTCGCGGCCCTGCATCTGTCCCCGGCATGGGCAACGGACTACGAGGACGTGGAGGCGCTGCTGCAGGCGGGCAACCCTGCGGCCGCACTGGCCAGGGCCAACACGTTCCTCGAATCGCGGCCGCGCGACCCGCAGATGCGCTTTCTGAAGGGAACGCTGCTGAGCGAGCTGGGCCAGCGCGCGGAGGCCATCGCCACCCTCCAGCAACTGACGCAGGACTACCCCAGCCTGGCCGAGCCGTTCAACAACCTGGCCGTGCTGCAGGCCGCCGAAGGCCAGTGGAGCAGCGCGCTGGCGTCGCTGGAATCGGCGGTGCGCCTCAACCCCTCGTATGCCACGGCGTACGAGAACCTGGGCAACGTCTACATCCAGCTCGCCCGCGCCTCCTACGCGCGCGGGGCCGACCTCGACCCCGGCAATGCCGCGCTGCGCGCCAAGCTCGAACGCGCCAAGGCCATCGCCGAGGCCACCGGCGCCGCCAGGCGCTGAGCGCCCCCAAGCCCGCGCCTGCCAGCCCCGAACCGGCCGGCGCGCCATCCGAGCGTCCGCCGCCGCCGCTCGCGCCTGTACGTTCCCATCGCCGCGCACGTCACTGCAACTCGTAGCTCGTCGTGGTGGCGTAACCCCCCCCCACTGCCACCCCGGCCGCGCGGCGTAATCCCCTGTAATTCGCGCGTCCCCCTCCTGCATCCTAGAGTGGATGGCAATCGCGGCGTCGGCTGGAAATTTTCGTGCCAGAGCCTGGACAAAGTCGTTTGCCCGATTTTCCCCGGACCTGCAGGGAAATCCTTTTATTCAATCAGTGGTTTCCATGTTCCCGTTACGTAGCATTATTCAAATGTTACCCGTAACGCCGTAACGCGATTAGCAATGAAGCCACACCATTTGGCCGGCTGCCGCATCCGCGCAAAACCCGGAGGCCATAGGGTTCTTTCCAGCGTCTGTTGAATTTGGTTACCATGGATACAACGGTGGTGGAAGAATAGACATGCAAACACCGTGTACTGCAGATCGAAGATCACAGAACATATTCATCCTTATTCGTTTCGAATTTCCATTGATTTCCATCGAATGAGTGGCAGGGTGGGATTTTTTCCATTATTTCCCAAAGGAGTTTCCATGAGCACGTTTATCTCCGACTTACTCCGCGACGAAGAAGGCGCAACCGCCATTGAATATGCGCTTATTGCTGGATTGATAGCAGTGGCGCTCGTCGCCTCGCTGACGGCGCTTGGCACGGACCTCAGCACCTTTTTCAAAGGCATCGGCGACAAGCTCAAAACGCTAGTGCCAACGTAATGCCGTGGGCGGCGCGAGCATGCCTGCTGCTGCTGTTGCTGGCCGTATGGGTCCACGACTGGCGCCGGCGGCGCGTGCCCAACCGCCTGGTGCTGGCGGGGCTCCTGGCCGGAGCGGCGGCGCTGCTGCCCGGGGTTCATCAGCCGCTGGGCGTCGGCCCCTGGCAGGCGCTGGCGGGAATGTTGGTGGGCTTCTTTTGCCTGCTGCCCTTCTACCCGCTGGGCTGGATGGGCGCAGGCGACGTGAAGTTCGCAGGCGTGCTGGGGCTCTGGTTCGGTGTGCAACCCTTGCTGCCGATCTGGTGCCTGGCCAGCCTGCTGGCGGCGCTGCATGCGCTGGCGTGGGTCGCGTTACGGCGTCACCCCCTGCCGCCATTACTGCAGCGTGCGCTGGAGGGACAGCGCGGGCCGGCTGATACGCCGGGCGCCGATCAGGCCCCGCGCCGCTGCATTCCTTATGCAGCCTACCTGGCCATGGCCGCCATGGCGGTCATGGTGACGCGATGAAGACAAACGCGGGGTGCCGAGCCTCGCCGGAGGATCCGATGTTGAAGACATGCATGCGAGCGCCGGCTAACGCTCACCGGCCACACCATGATGCCCCGCGCAGCGGCACCACCGCCCTCGAGCTGGCGCTGTTGTCGCCAGCCTGCCTCGTGGCGCTGTATGCCATCGTCAGCGCCGGGTCCGCCCTGGCCGAGCAGCACCCCGGCGCCCGGGGCAAGCCGGTGGCGCAGCGCCCGGTCGCAGCACGCGCGCCATCGGATCGGTTGATGGCGTCGGAGCGGCTCGGCTCCGTTGCGCCCGCGCTGGCGGCCTGCAGCACCTCCGGCATCTGAACCACTTCGCAACCACGCAACCGCGGCAGGACATCCCATATGGGCAACTTCACCAAGATCGCCGCCATTCTGCTGATCGTGATCGGCTTGGCGCTCGGCGGCTATGCCTGGTACCTGGGCAGGCACCCCGCGCCGCCCCCACCGGCAGCCGCAGCGAGCACGGTCGCGGCGCCACCCGCGGCGCTCAAGCCGATCGTGGTCACGAGCCGCGCCGTACCAGCGGGCAAGCCGCTGGAAGAGGCCGACCTGCGCGTGGAGTCGCTGCCCATGGACCCCGAGGGCGCCTTCCATGCCATGGCCGCGGCGGTGGGCCGGGTACCGGTGCTGGACCTCGGGGCCGGCGCACCAGTCCTGGTGCCACAGCTCGCCACGGGTCTGGCGCTGCGGGTGGCGCAGGGCGAGCGCGCGGTGGCGGTCAAGGTGGACGAGGCCAATGCCGTCGGCCATCGCGTGCAGCCGGGCGACATGGTGGACGTGTTCTTCGTGCTCAAGCGCGACAACGGCGAAATCGACCGTAGCCAGGCGCGCCTGTTGCTGGCGAAAAAGAGGGTGCTGGCCTACGGCGAGGCCTCGCTGGACGGCCCGGATGAAGCCGACCCCAATGCCAAGGGCGCAGGGGCGCGACAGCAGCGCGCGGCCCAGGCGCGCACGGCCGTGCTGGCCGTGCCGGTGGAGGACGTGGACCGCCTGGCGCTCGGAGAAGCCAGCGGCCGGCTGCTGCTGGCGCTGCGCAACCCCCAGGACGAATCGCTTCCGGACCCCGCGCTGTTCGCCGCCCTGCCCACCGCGCTGCAACCCGTGTCAGCGCGGCCGGGCGCAGCGCCGCCGGAGCCGCTGCAGGGCATGGACCGGGCGCAGGCCGGCCTTGCCATCGCGGCCCTGGTCGACGGCGGCGTACAGCGCCCGGCGACTGCGGCTGCGGCGCAGCCAGTGCCGGTGCATGCGGCCGCCCGCCCCACGCCGCGCCGGGCGACGGCGGGCGCGCCACCCGCTACGGAGCGCGTGCCCGTCGAATTCATACGCGGCGACAAGCAGGAATTGGCCCACTACTGAAATGCCATTGCAACGTCGAATGAGGATCACCATGCCCCTGCGCCCCCTTCCTGCCCTGCTGATGTGCCTGCTGCTGGGCCTGGCCCGTCCGGTCTGGCCTGCAGATGTCCCGCGGGAAACGCTGACCCTGCTGGTGGGCGCTCAGCAGGAGCGGTTGTTCGAGGCGGGGGTGGAACGGGTCGCGATTGCCGATGAGTCCGTGGCGGGCGTGGCCATCACGCGCAAGAACCGAAATTCGGCCGCCGCGCGGCTGTTCGTCACTGGCAAGGCGCCCGGCAGCACCACGGTGATGGTGTGGGAGAAAGGCGCGGCCGCGGCCCGGCTCTATGCCGTGGAGGTGCGCCGCCGGGTCGACACGCTGGACGGCGAACTGTCCGGCATGACCGAACACCACCAGGCCCTGCAGGAAGCCACCGCCGCGCGAGGCGAGAAGGCGCTGCTGCTGGACCGCACCCAGATCAACGTGGCCAGCCACACGGTGCAGGTCGATGTGCAGGTGGTGGAATTCAGCAAGACCGTCCTGCAGCAGGCCGGCCTGAACCTCGTGGGCACGGGGCCCAACAGCCACGGGTTCAACTTTGGCGTGTTCAGCCCCACCACGCTGACCAGCGCCACCCTGGGCCCCGGCGGGACGATCAACGCGTCATCAGTGTCCCCGTTTGCGCAGGCTTTCAACCTGCTGCTGAATTTCGGCAAGGCCGGAGTCGGCGTCAATCTGAGCCTGCTTGAGGGCAACGGACTGGCGCGGGTGCTGGCGGCACCGACGCTGGTGGCGCTCTCGGGCCAGAGCGCAAGCTTTCTCGCGGGCGGCGAAATCCCGGTGCCGGTGCCGCAGGGACTGGGGACCGTGAGCATCATCTACAAGCCCTTCGGCATTGGCCTATCCCTGACGCCGACGGTGCTGTCGGACGAGCGCATCGTGCTCAAGGTGGCGCCCGAGGCCAGTGACCTGGACTACACCAATGCCGTCACGCTCAACGGGGTGTCCGTGCCGGCCATCACCACGCGCCGCGCCGACACCACCGTGGAGCTGGGCGATGGCGAGAGCTTCGCCATCGGCGGGCTGGTCAGCCGCACCACCACCTCGAACGTGGACAAGGTCCCGATGCTGGGCGACCTGCCGGTCCTCGGCGCGTTCTTCAAGCGCCAAAACTTCCGGCGCAAGGAGACGGAGCTGGTGATCATCGTCACCCCGCGGCTGGTCAAGCCGCTGGCACGCGGCACCCCGCTGGAAGGCATGCTGCCCGGACACGCGGAGCAGCGCGCGGCGCCCGGCTGGAGTTCCTATTTCGTCGGCAACCCGGCGCAGGATGCGCTGCCGGGCTTCTCGCGCTGAGCACGGGAGTCGCGTAGATGCCGATGTCGATTCCGCCAGCCCCTGCCAATGCGGTGCACCTGTTCGTCTCGGATGCGGGCACGCACATCCGCTGGCTCTGTGACGCGATGGAGGGTCATGGCGAAATAGAGCCGGTGCCGCCCAACCCGCTGGTGTTGCTGGAGCGCGCCGCTTCGCTGCGCCCTCGGACAGTGCTGATCGACTTCCTGACCGAGCACCCGCACCAGCTCTTCTCCACGCTCGAGCTGCTGCGGCGGGAGCAGCCGCAGATTCCCGTGATCGGCCTGGGCCTGTCGACCCACCCGGCCAGCATGCTGGCGGCATTGCGCGCCGGGGTGCTCGAATTCATCGACATGGCAGCGCCGGCCGCCGATGTGCCGCCCACCTTGCGCGCGCTCACCGAGCGGCGCGCCGAGCAGGCGGGCACGCCGCGCGACGGCATGACGCTGGCGCTGGTCGGCGCCCGGGGCGGGCTGGGCACCACCACGCTGGCGACCCACCTCGCGGTGGCCGCACAGGAGCTGCAGCAGGGCAGGACGGATCCGGCCGCCGCACAGCGCGGCACCGTCCTGCTAGACCTTGGCCTGCCCGAACGCGACGGGCTGCTCTACCTCAATTTGCAAAGCGACTTCCACCTCGTCGACGGGGTGCTGCACCTGCAGCGCCTGGACCGCACGCTGCTGCAGACCGCGCTGGCGCAGCATGCCGGGGGCGCTGCGGTGCTGCCATTGCCGGCCAAGCTGTCGCAGATCCGGGAGATATCGCTGGCCGACGTGCAGTTGCTGCTGCGCAAGCTCGCCGAGTTCTATGCGCTGCGGATCGCCGACCTCGGCGGCTGCGCCGCGGTCGACTTCGTGACCCAGGTGGCGCGCGACGCCGACCAGGTCTGGGTCGTCTGCGAGCAGGGCCTTGGCGCGATCGTCTCGACCGCCGCTCTGCTCGAGCGCCTGCGCGAGAGCGGCGTGCCGCAGGACCGGCTGAGCCTGATCGTCAATCGCTTCGAACCTGACGCCGTGCTGTCCGCGCGGGACATTGCGCAGCGCCTGGGAATAGGGCCTTTCCATGTGCTGCCGGCGCGCCCGCAGGTATTGCTGGACGCCAACAGCCGGGGTGAACTGCTGGTCGAATCGCGGCGCTCCGACCCCTACGCCCAGGCTGTCTTCGGACTCGCCAGGAGCCTGCTGCCGACCTTGCCGGATACCGCATCGCTCGCCCAGGGGCGCGGCTGGTCCACCTTCATGACCCAGATCGCCGGCCGGTGGAAAGGCCAGAGGAGAGACCGCCCATGACACCTGACATCGAGTTCGCTGACACCCGCAAGGCGTTTGCCGAGTCGCAGCAGTTCCAGGACATCAAGGCCAGGGCGCATGACCATCTGCTGACCCGCATAGAGGAGCTGGGGGCCGAGTTCGGACGCTGGTCCCGCGCCGCCGTGGGCCAGTTCGTGGCACTGGAACTCGATAGCTTCGTGCGTCTGCAGCGCGTGCCGATCAACGAGAGCGAAACCCAGTTGGTGGCCGACGCGCTGACCAAGGAACTCGCCGGCTTCGGCCCGCTGGAGGATCTGCTGCGCGACCCGGCGGTGGAGGACATCCTGATCAACGGGTACAAGCATGTCTATGTCTCGCGGCGCGGCATCCTGCAGCGGGAGACCTTGCGCTTCACGGACGACGAGCATCTGCTGCGCATCGTGCGCCGCATCCTGGCGCCGATCGGCCGCCGTCTCGACGAATCCAACCCCATGGTGGACGCGCGCCTGCCCGAGGGCGGCCGCATCAATGTGGTGATAGAGCCGCTGGTCCTGGGCGGCCCCTCGGTCTCGATCCGCAAGTTCCGCAAGGATCCGCTGCGCCCGGCCGAACTGGTGCAGCTCGGCACCCTGGACGCGGCCATGGCGCAGTTGCTGGAGATGGTGGTGAAGGCCCGCTGCAACATCCTGGTGAGTGGCGGCACAAGTTCGGGCAAGACTTCGCTGCTCAATGCGCTGGCCAGCTTCATCCCGGAGAGCGAGCGGGTCATCACCATCGAGGACACCGCAGAACTCTCGCTGAACCACCCGCACGTGGTGCGGCTGGAGAGCCGGCCCGGCGGGTTCGACGGCGCCGGCGTGATCTCCATCCGCGATCTGCTGCGCAACAGCCTGCGCATGCGGCCGGACCGCATCGTCGTGGGCGAAGTGCGCGGCGCCGAAGTCATCGAGATGATGCAGGCCATGAACACCGGCCACGACGGCTCGATGGGCACGATCCACGCCAGCTCTCCACGCGAATGCCTGTACCGCCTGGAAATGCTGGCCGGGTTCGCCGGCTACCAGGGCAGCGAAGTCAGCCTGCGCCGGCAGATCGCCAATGCGGTGGACTTCATCCTCCAGATAGGACGGCTGTCCAACGGACAGCGCCGCATCGTCTCCATCACCGAGGTCACGGGCGTCAACGACAACATGGTGGCCATGCAGGAGCTGTACCGCCACGAGGCAATCCAGGGCCCGCAGGGGGAGGAGCGCGAGCGCTGGGTATCCCTGGGCATCGCGCCGCACTCCCCCAAGCTGACCCGATTCCGCCAGGCCCTGCAACGCCAGAACGGGGAGCGCCATGCTTAGCCTCTTCATGGCCGCTCTGGCGCTGTTGCTCGCGGCCGCCGGCCTGCTGCTGTGGGCAGGCGCGCAGACCCGGCAGTCCCGCCGGGAGGTGGTACGGCACCTGGAACGCCAGCTCGACGTCGCGGCGCTCGACGCCAGTCCCGCCTGGGGTTCCTGGGGCGGCAGCGCGCCCACGGACCCGGCCAGCGCGGAAGAGCCGCCTGCCGCGTCGCGCAAGACCCGCCGGGCCGACCTCGCCCTGCCCGGGTGGCTGCTGGGCGTGGTGTCCGTCAAGGGGCTCGGTATCGCGGCGGTCCTGCTGGTACTGGTCTGGGCGGGCGCTGCGGCGGCGGGCGGCCCGGTGGCCCTGCTGCTCAGCATCCCGGGCACCCTGGCACTGGCCGTTTTCGTCATATGGCAGCGGCTGCAGAAGATGCGCAAGAAGATCGTGGCGCAACTGCCGGACTTCCTCGATTGCATGGTGCATCTGCTGAGCGTCGGCAACTCGATCCATGCGGCCTACCAGTATGCGTCCCAGGCCACCAAGCCGCCACTGCGGCTGCATCTCGACAGCGTGGACCGCCGTGTCCGGGTGGGCGCCGACCTGGACCAGGCACTGCTGCAGACCGCGAAACACATGCGGCTGGAGGAGATGCACATGCTGGCCTCCGTGCTGAGCCTGGGCACGCGCTATGGCGGCCGGGCCGACCAGTTGCTCGAGCGCATGTCCCACTTCATGCGCGACAGTGCGCAGGCCGAGCATGAGCTGCTGGCCCTGTCCTCGGAAACGCGTCTGTCGGCCTGGGTGCTGGGGCTGCTGCCGCTGCTGGTCGGGTCGGCCATCGTGACGCTCAACGCCGCCTACTTCGTGCGCATGTGGAACGACCCGGCCGGGCAGTACATGCTGCTGGGCGCCCTGGCGCTGCAGATGCTGGGGGGCTTTCTCCTGTATCGCCTGGCACGCCTGGAGTGACGGGCATGGACGAGCAGCAACTCATCATGGCCGGCGCATTGCTGCTGGCGCTCGGCCTGATGCTCCTGGCGGGCCATCTCATCGCGGGCGAAGTGCAGCGGCGACGCGCGTCGGCTCGCATCGCCCATGCCATCGACGATCGACTGCAGGCGCCGGGCCCCGCGGCCGCGGGGAACGTGGGCGTCGTCGGCCCGTTCGAGACCGACCGGGAGCCCGACGTGGAGCGGGGCCTGCCCCTGCATTGGCTGGACCACCGGCTGGGCCGGCTGCTGGTGGCCGACGAGGACCGTCGGCTGATAGAGCAGTGCGGCCTGCCGTCCGCCCGGACGCAGTTGCTGCTGCTGGTCACCCGTGTGCTTCTCTGCGTCCTCCTGCCCGCGCTGACCTGGCTTTTCTGGCCAGGCATGACCTCCCTGAGCATGGGCTCTCTGATCCTCGCCTCACTGCTCTGCATCGGCTTCATGCTGCCGAAGTGGTGGCTGGCACGCCGGGCGGCGCGGCGGCGCGCGCGCGCCGCGCAGGAACTGCCCTTGTTCGTGGACCTTCTGCGCCTGCTGCAGGGCGTGGGCCTGAGCCTGGACCAGAGCCTGCAGATCGTGGCCAACGAATTCGTACCCGTGCTCAAGGTACTGGCGCCGGAGCTGGCCATTGCCAACCGCCACTACCAGCAGGGCCGCTCGCGCGAACACTCGCTGCGCCGCTTCGGCAACCTGCACGACAACGAGAACCTGGCCAGCCTGGTGGCCATGATGGTGCAGTCCGACCGCCACGGCGGCGCGGTGCAGGAGCCGTTGCGCCTATTCGGCGAGCGGCTGCGCGAGCGCCGGCGCTCGGACATGAAGGAGCGCATAGGCCGCATCACGGTCAAGATGACCGGCGTGATGGTGCTCACGCTGCTGCCTTCGCTGATCATCATCACCGCGGGCCCCGGCTTCCTGGCCGTGGTCCGTTCGCTGGGAGCCATGGCGAAATGAAGAATTCCGCGCTCATCGTCCTGGTCCCGGCATTCGTTCTGGCCGCCTGCAGCAGCACGCCCAACGGCTACGGCGTGGCCGCGCCGCCCCGCATCGCGGAAGACACGCCGCCCGTGGACGCCGCGCCGTATCGCGACAGCCAGACGACGTACCTGGCCCTGATCAACCGCATGCAGCAGAATGGCCTCTGGTTCGCATCGCTGGCCCATGTCGATGCACTCGAACAGCAATGGGGGCGCTCGCCCGATTCGCAGCGACTGCGTGCGGACGCACTGCGCCAGACCGGCCAAGCCGAGCAGAGCGAGAAGATCTACCTGCAGCTCGCGGGCACGCCGCAACAGGCCGCGGCCAGCCATGGTCGCGGCCTGATAGCGGCGGCGCGTGGCGATTTCGCCCAGGCGGCCGAGCTGCTGGAAGCGGCCCGGCGCCAGACGCCGACCGATGCGCTGCTGTTGAACGATCTGGGCTATGCCCAGCTGCGCGCCGGGCGCTTGGAGGCCGCCCGCATGCCCTTGATGCAGGCCCAGCAGTTGCAGCCGGACAACCCCAAGGTGCTGGGCAACATCGCCCTCCTGCTGCTGGCAGAAGGCAAGCCCGGGCTGGCCCAGACGTTGATGGAAGAAAGCCGCCTGCCGGTGGCGACACGCGCCGCCATCGCACGCGAGGCCGCGCGGCTGGACCTGCCCACGGCGGCGAGCGCAACCGCCACCGACGCGGCGCAGGACCCACCGCAGGCGGCGGCCGGCGCGCCGCTGGTGCTCAAGGCGTCCGGCTGGATGTCGGCGCGCATCCAAGGCACCCCATGACTGCCCAAGTTCTCGACAGGAGACCCGCCATGCACACCTTTGCGCGACTGGCATTCTGCGCCGCCATGACCATCGGCCTGGCCGGACACTGCGCGGCCCAGGGCGAAACGCCCTTCCCCGGCAACGTCGCCACGGCGGCAGCCCCCCATGGCGGGGCGTTTCCTTCCCCGCCCGAGCCGGGGCCGCTGGTGGGCGACGCCACACGCACGTTGCTGGATCTGCAGCGCGACGGCCTCTACGCCTCTCCCGCGCGGCGCCCGATCGCGGGCGAGGTGGCCACGCTCAGCTACCGGCGCTACCTGGAGAGCTTCAAGCAGCCGATCCCGGCCAGATTCGGCGCCTCCGTAGGCGACACCAACGGTGGCGCACGCTGATCCACGAGCAGGAGGTGCGCCATGGTCCGAACCCATCCCTCTTTCCGCGCAGCCGTCGGCAGGCACTGGCTGCGCGGCTCCACGGCCATCGAGTTCGCGATCATCTTTCCGGTCTTCTTCCTGATCTTCTACGCCATCGTCACCTACGCCCTGATCATGACGGCGCAGCAGACCTTGACGCTGGCGGCCTCCGAAGGTGCGCGCGCGATGCTGCGCTACCAGAGCACGCTGGCGGCCAGGCAGGATGCGGCCTGCCAGGTCGCCCGCGCGCCGCTGACCTGGCTGCCTCAGCCGGCGCTGAACTGCAGCGCCACCACCCAGGTCACCGGCCAGGCGTCGTGTACCGCCACGGGCTATGCGTGCTATGCCGTGGTGGTGACCTACGACTATGCGGGCTCGCCTTTGGTTCCGCCGTTGCTGGGCCCTGCGCTGAATCTTCCCATCCCCGCCACGCTGACCGGCCGGGCAGTCGTCTATTTGAAGACGGTGGCTTCATGAAACGCCGCATCCCCCACTTCAGGCGTCCCCCCCCCGGGGCGCCAGCGGGGAAGCGCGGCCGTCCTGGGCGTACTGTGGATCACGGTCGCGCTGATCTGCCTGATGAGCATCGACATCGGTAACGTCTTCTGGCAGCGCCGCGAGGCCCAGCGGGTCGCCGACATGGCGGCATTGGCGGGAGCGCAGCGGGTGCTGGACAGTTGCGCAACCGCGCAGCAGGCCGCGCGCGACAGCGTGCTGCTCAACGCCCGCACGGCTTCCGAGGTCTTCGCCATCGCCGGCGATCCGGTCTGCGGCGTCTGGTCCCAAACGCCCGACAACGCGGGCGAGCGCTTCACCGCCACAACCATCAACAGCAACGCGGTGCGGGTCACAGTGTCGCGCGCGGTGCCGTATTGGTTCGTCTTCGATACCGCCAATCCGTCACGCATCATCAGCGCCTCGGCCACGGCAAAAATGAACACGCCGCTGGCGGCGCTCAGCGTCCGCAGCGCGCTGCTCACGATCGATTCCTCGAGGTCCAGCCTGCTCAACGCCGTGGTGGGCGGCCTGCTCGGGGGCAGCCTGAATCTGGGGGTGGCGACATGGCAGGGCATCGTCGACGCCAACATCCGCCTGCTCGACTACCTGGATGCGCTCAGTCTTGCGTTGGGCCTGCAGGTGGGAAACTACGATCAGTTGCTGAACACCAAGGTGACGCTGGGCCAGTTGATCGACGCGGCGGTGACGGCCTTGCCCAAGGGCGGCAACACGGCGCAGGTCACGGCCGCGGCGCTGGGTGGCCTGCTGGGCATCGGCGCCATCGTTCCCCGTCTCGATGTCACCCTGGGAGAACTGCTCGGCCTGCAGAGCGGCACCCCCATGAACGGTCTCCTGACGAAACTGCAGGTGCTGCAACTGGTGCAGGCCGTCGCAGGAATTGCCAACGCCAGGAGCGCCGCCTCGGTCGAAGTCCCCATCTCCCTGCTGGGGCTGGCGAACATCAACCTCGCGGTGAAGGTCATCGAGCCGGCGCAGTTCAGTGCGGTGGGCAACCCGGTGCTGGCGGAGACGGATCCGTTGGGCGACAACAAGATCTACATCAGCACGGCCCAGGTACGTGCCCTGATCTCGGTCAGTCTGCCCGCGCTCGGCGGAGTGACCGGCCTTGCGGGCGCCGTCACCAACCTGCTGTCACCCGTCACCACGCTGTTGAACGGTCTTCTGAGCCTCGATCTCAGAGTCATCGGCGATGTGCTCTCCTGCGTGCTGGTCTGCACCAAGAACGTGACCGACATCGACCTTCTGCCGCCTCCGATCAAGCTCGACATCAGCCTGGATGCGGGCGGCGCCGCGGCATGGGTCACCCATCACAGTTGCATCGCCAACAACAAGTCCCTGTCCGTCCAGACCCGAACGGCCATTGCGGACGTTCGCGTCGGCAAGCTGGCGGACACCTGGGCGAGCACGAAGGCAGCCGCTTTTGCCACGCGCACGCCGCCGCAGACGACGCCGGTCCCCGTCCTCGACATCGGCAAGATGGCATGTACCCGCATACTGCTGGGCCTGATACCTGTTCAGTGCGATTACGCGAACCGCCAGGCGTATTACGGCGGAGGTCTGGCCCTCCAGGCCCAGGTGCCCGTGGGCGCCCAGACCAGTCCGTTGAGCTTCAACAATCCCAACAGGGTCGGCCAACCCTGGACGTCTGCCGACTACCAGCCCGTTCCCGGGACAAGCAACATCCTCGCTACCGTCAGCAGCACCCTCCAGGGTCTCAACATACTCAAGGCGATCCCCGCCAGGGGCAGTGCCAATGGCGGGCTGGCCAGCGTTCTGGCCTTGCTCACCAACACCCTGAGCGGCGTGATCGCCCTGCTGCAGGGTGTGGTCTCGGGCCTGCTCTCCCCGCTGCTGGACCCGCTTCTCAACCTGCTGCTCGGCAACGTGCTGGGCATCGGCCTGTCCAATGCCGAGGTGGGCGCACAGCTAACCTGCGGCGCCGACGCCGAACTCGTCTATTAACGACTATCTTTCACAGAGTGGCCCCTTTCACCCGCCGCAGAAAACTACAAGTTGCACGCCATGCGCACCCAAGACCATTTCGACGACCTCGACCTCTACGTATGGGAGGGCAAGGCCGACATCCAGGACCGCATCGCGCGCTGCATGTCGAGCTTCGAGGTGGAGGTGATCCGCGCGGACGGCCTGCCGCTGCCGGCCGACCGCGATGCGTCGCGGGCGGCGCTGGCCATCATCAGCGTAACCATGATCGACGGTGGCGGGGTGCCCCCGTCGGCGGAAGTGCTGCAGGGCATGCCGGTGATCTGGGTGGGCGCCGCGTCGCGCGACCGCTTGCCCCACAGCTACCCGCCAGAGTACCTGCACGTGCTGCCTTTCGACTTCACCTGCGCGGAGCTGCGCACCATGGTGATCAAGCTGGTGCGGCAGATGCGCGCGCACGGCGCCTCCATCCAGCAGCCCGGGGCGCTGATCGCCAATTCGGACTGCATGCAGGTCCTGCTGGCCGAGGTCAACGCCTTCGCCGATTGCGACCACAACGTGCTGGTGCATGGCGAGACCGGGGTGGGCAAGGAGCGCATCGCGCAGCATCTGCACGCGGGCCACAGCCGCTACGGGCGCGGTCCTTTCGTGGCGGTGAACTGCGGCGCCATTCCCGACGGCCTGTTCGAGTCGCTGTTCTTCGGCCATGCCAAGGGTTCGTTCACCGGCGCGGCCTACGCGCACAAGGGCTACTTCGAGCAGGCCACCAACGGCACGCTGTTCCTGGACGAAATCGGCGACCTGCCGCGCTACCAGCAGGTCAAGCTGCTGCGCGTGCTGGAGGACAACGCGGTGACGCGGCTGGGTTCGACCTCGCCGGTCAAGCTCGACTTCCGGCTGGTGGCAGCCACCAACCGCGACCTGCGCGAGATGGTCAACGGCGGAGACTTCCGCGCCGATCTCTTCTACCGCCTGGCCGTGATCGAGCTGCACGTGCCGAGCCTGGAAGAACGCGGCGTGATCGACAAGATCGCCATCTTCAAAGCCATCCTCAACTCGGTGCTCGGCGAGGAGCAGAAGGCGCTGCAGGAGATCCCGTACTGGCTGACCGATGCGATCTCGGGCATGTACTTCCCGGGCAACGTGCGGCAACTGCGCAACCTGGCCGAGCGGGTCGGCGTGATCGTGCGGCAGATGGGCGTCTGGGACCAGGTGCTGATCCAGCGCGCGCTGCAGCTCATGCGCGGCGTCGCGCCCAGCGCGGCGGAGCCGGAGCGGCCGGAGGTGGGCGAGCGCCGCCGCTGGAACGGCAACGAGCGCAACCGCATCATTGCCGCACTGGAGAACAACGACTGGCGCCGGCAGGACACGGCCCATGAACTGGGCATCAGCCGCAAGGTGCTGTGGGAGAAGATGCGCAAGTACCAGATCCTCGATGGGGAGCCGAGCATCCCCGATGAGTCATAGGCGCCGTTGAAGTCGCGCCGCGCACGCCCGGACTCCTCACGGCCCGCAATCGCAGCAGCGCGTTCGCTATTAAATATATAGCTGCAAGCCCAGGTTAAACCTGGGATGCAAGCACTTTTCATGCAGAAAATGGCGTACGGCATCCGGATCCGGTCCTACAGCGTCCCCATCTGTCCCGCCGGCCGCAACGCGATCCCCGTATCGTCAGTGCCGGCATCCGGGCTTGCGATGCAGGGCGCGCGCTGCGCGATGCACAGCGTGCCATCCAGGCCATCGCCGGCCAGCACCGGGCGCGCCGCGCCGGTGAACACCGTGTCGATCCAGCCGTTGTCACCGTCGCGCGCCACCATGAGCCGGCCGGTGGCGCGCGCCAGGCGCAGCTCGGTGATGCGCAGGTCGTACACCGCGTCGACGTAGTCCTGCAGCAGCGTGTAGTAGTCCACCTGCGCGTCCAGCACGCGCGGCAGCGTCTCGCGCCCGAACTCCAGCAGGCGCCAGCGGCCGCGGAAGGCTGCGCCTGACTCGGCCACGGCCTCGCGCAGTTCGCGCTCGCGCTCGCGCCCCGCACTCGTGCGGTCCCAGGACGCGCCCGTGAGCTCCATCAGGTTGCGGCGGGCAGCCTCGAACTTGGCCTGCTGGTTGTCCACCTCGGCCAGAGCGGAACGAATGCGGAGCTGCGCATCAAAGCCGTTGCCGAAGTTCCAGTTCAGCTCCACCCCGATCCGCGTCGGCTGGGTGACGAGGATTCCTCGCGGATCGTGGGTCTTGCCATACACCGCTTCGAGCGTGGGAAAGCGCGAGGCCTTCTGGAACTCGACCTGGGCCTCGGCCCGAGCGATGCGCTCCCGTGCTTCCGCCAGTTCGGTGCTGCCCTCCTCCGCCACGCGCAGGGCCTCTTCGCGCGAGACCCGCAACCACTGCTCGGGCGCCGCCAGTGTGGGCAGGAAGTCGGTCCTGGGCGGGAAGCGGAAATAGGTTTCGAACTTTCCGCTGGCGTCGGCGCGCTGGGCCTCGAAGTCCTGCTGCTTGGCGCGGACGCTGGCGCGGCGGGACGCGGCCATGCGCAGATCGTTCTGGCCGGTCGCGCCCAGGTCGACGCGCCGCTGCTCGATGCGCAGCAGATCGCCCAGCACCTCCGCCGAGCGCTCCGCCACGCGCGCCTTCAGGTCGTAGCGCTGGACCTGCAGATAGGCCGTGAAGGCATCGAGCACCACCTTCTGCACGGTGGACTTCAGGGCCTCGCCCTCCGCGCCGGTCTGGGCCTCGGCCATCCTTATGCGCGAGGACATGCCCCCGCCGTCGATCAGCGCCATGCGCACGTCGGCACTGAAGACGGTGTAGGACTTGGAGCCGCCATTGACCGTTCCGCTGTTGGAGTTCCCCGCCGAGGAGCCGAGCTTGATGCGCGGATAGCGGGCCGTCTTGGCGGCCTCCAGCTCATAGCCGCTGGTGGAGGCGGCGGCCTCGGCGCTGAGGATCTCGGGATAGTCCTGCGAGAGCGAGAGAAGCGCCAGCTTGACCCTGTCGATGGCCGCCACGGCACCCAGCGATTGCTGCGACAGCCGCGTCGTGGGCAGCAGCGGCGGTTGGGCATGGACGGCCCCCGAAGCCAGGCCGGCGATCAGGGCACAGAGACGGAAGGGAATTCGGGTGGCGGCGCCGCGCATCATGGCTCCCTGAAGGCTTCGCGTTGCAACTTGAGCACCGGCCGCATCATGTGCCAGATGAAGGGGTCGGAGCCGACCTTGAGGTCGATCTCCGCCTCCATCCCGGCGGTGATGCGGTTCGCCGGCCGGCCCACGTAGTCCTGGGCCGTGCTGACGAGCACGCGGTAATAGGTGGGTGAATTCGCCGCCGTGGGGTCGCGATCGGCGTCGGCGGCCACCAGGGTGACATGCCCGTCCACCGCGCCGTAGCGCAGGAAGTCATAGGCGGTGATCTTGACCCGGGCCGGCTGCCCGAGCGCGACGAAGCCGCGGTCGTTGGGGCTCAGCCGGGCTTCGATCATGATCTGCTCGTCGTCGGGCACGATCTCCATGATCGGCTCGCCAGGCTTGACCACCCAGCCGGAACTGGAATTGCGCAAGCCCTTGACGATGCCGTCCGAGGGCGCCTTGACCTCCGTGCGCGAGCGCTGCGTGCGGGCGCGGGAAAGGTCCTCGTTGACGCTGGCGAGCTGGCGCTCGAGGGCCGACAGCTCGTCCGACGCCCGGCGCCGGAACCGCCCTTCGGCCTCGGCCATCTTCGCGTTCGCCTCGGTGATCGCGGCGGCCGCCGACACCACGCCCTGGCGCGCCACCGCCAGATCGCTGCGTACCGACTCCATCTGGCGGCGCTTCTCCAGCACCTCGACCTGGCCCACCAGCTTCTCGCTGAGCAGTTGCTCGGATATCTGCATCTCGCGCTCGTAGAGCGCCAGGCGCTCCTGCAGGCCCAGCACCTTGGTCTGCTGCTCGATCTGCCGGCTGCGCGCCTGCTCGTAGCCCGATACCGCACCGGCCATCACGCCGCGCTGCTCCAGCGCGCGGGCCTCGTAGGCGCCTTTCTCGGCGGCAAAGACCGCCTCGTCCGTGCCCGCCGGAAACGCCGAGCGCAGCAGGGGGCGGCCTTGACTCTCGGCCGTCAGCCGGATGCGCGTGGCCTGCAGCGCGGCGTGGCGCGCGCTGAGTTCCTCCAGGTTGAGCCCGGTGCCGCCGAGGTCGATCTCCACCAGCGTCTGGCCGCGGCGCACGCGCTCGCCTTCCTTCACCAGCACCGCGTTGACGATGCCGCCTTCAAGGTGCTGCACGCTCTTGACGCGGTCCGAAGGAATCACGCGGCCCTGCGACACCACCACGCTCTCCACCGGGTACAGCAGCCCGACCAGCGCCAGCACGGCCACGCCGCCCCACAGCAGCCAGGGGCCGCGCGTCGTCCAAAGCCGGAGGAGGAATGGGCCCGCGGCCGCCGCCGGCTCCGCGGCCCGGCCGGGGCGCAGAACATCCGGTAGATCGCCAGGCCGCCCCGGCGGAGGTGAAGCCAGTGCGTCAGCCATGGAAGGTCCTTTCATTGACGGCCCGGGGCACGGCCACCGGCGGCTCCGCTTCGGGCTCGGAGGGCTCGGTCACCGACACGGCGGGCACCTTCACGCCAAAAAGGCGCGGCACCATCACCGCGGGCGTGCCCTGCTCCACATCGCCGTTCCCAGTCACGTGGTAGACGCGCTGCGCCATGGACGCGATGCGCAGCGAGTGGGTCACCACCAACACGGTGCGATGGCGGGCGACCGCGGCCAGCGCGGCCAGCAGGGTCGATTCGCTCTGGAAGTCGAGGTCGTTGCTGGGCTCGTCGAGCAGCAGCACCGAGGGGCTGCGCAGGAACAGTTGCGCGAGCGCGAGCTTGCGGCGCTCGCCCACCGATAGTCCGGCGCCACCCTCGCCGACCGCCGTGCGATAGCCCGCCGGCAGGCGGGAGATGAACTCGTGCGCGCCCGCCAGGCGGCAGGCCGCGACGATCTGCTCGTCGCTCTGCTGCGGCGCGGCGCGGCGCAGCGCTTCGATCAGCTCGCCGCCGAACCAGTAGACCTCCTGCGACAGGGTGCTCACCCATTCGGCCAGCTCCTCGCGCGAGAATTGTGCGATGTCGTATTCGTCCAGCCGCACCTTGCCCTGGTCCGGCGTGTACAGGCCGCCGATCAGCCGCGCCAGCGTCGACTTGCCGGAGCCGTTGCGCCCGACGATCGCGTGCAGGCCGCCCGGCCCCATCTCGAGGTCGACTTCCTTCAACACCGGATGCGGTGCGCTCGCGTACTGGAAGCTCACGCCCTGCAGCCGCACGCGGCCCCTGGGCTGCGGCAGCTTCACGCCGGTGGGCGCGCGCTCGAGCGGCTCCTGGAGCACCTTCTCCAGGCGCGAGGCCGCCTCCGACGCCGCCGCCAACGCCCGCCAGTTGGAGGCCAGCCCGGCCACGGGAGAAAGCGCCTTGGCCGCGAGCATGTTGGCAGCGATCATGCTGCCCACGGTCATCCACTGCTCCAGCACGGCCACGGCGCCGACGGCGAACACCACCGTCGAGAACACGGTCAGCAGCACCGTCGCGGACTCGCGCGCCCGCTCGATCTGGCCGTTCTTGCGGAAGCTCTCGGCCAGCCAGGCGTCGTAGGTCTCGCGCCAGAGCCGCACCGTCGGCTCGTCGTGGGCCAGCGTCTTGAGGGTTTCGCGGGCGCGGCAGATCTCGGCCGTGGCGCGGTCCAGGTCGCGCCCGCGGCCCGTCTCCTCCACGCGCCCCGCACGCACCTCGTCGGCCCACCACCATGCGAGGAAGGACAGCACCGCCAGGAAGGCCAGGACGGCCGGCAGCACCGGCCAGGCGATGATGCCGATCAGCACCAGCGCGAAGAATGCCATGGGCAGATCGAAGATGGACAGCATCAGGCCGCCGGTGACCGTACCACGCACCGCACCGACGTCGCGGAACAGCGCGAACCATGCCGATGCAGGCCGCGCCTCGAGCATGCGCAGCGGCCGCTTGAGCATGGACTGTATCAGCGCGTTGGAGACACCGTGATCGATCGTCGCGCCCGCGTCGCGCAGCCGGCGCGAGCGCTGGGTGCGCATCCAGAACTCCACGGCCAGCACGCAGAACATGCCTGCGACCATGGCCGCCAGGGTGGCGAAGCCGCTGCGGTAGATCACCCGCTCGTAGATCTGCAGCGTGAAGATCGAGGGCAGCAGACCGAAGATGCTAATGGGGACCGACCACCAGGCCGCGCGCACCAGCGTCGGGTAGGCGGTCCGGAAGGCCACGCCCACCGCGTCGCCGCAGGCGCCGGATTCCGGCGGCGCCGGGCGTTGCGCCACGAGCTGCCGGGGCAGCAGGAACTTGATCATGGCGTGGCTCCTGCGGGAAGGGTTGCGGCGGACGGGACGGACAGTGACTGCCTTGCGCACACGGACGCCATGCGGGGTCCGATGTGGTCCTTCAGGTCGTGGTATTCGGGTGCTTCGGCCGCATGTGTCATGACGACGACCTGGTGGCCAGCGGCCGCCAGTGCGCGCGCGAACTTTTCCTGCAGGGCGAAGGGGGTGTTGCGGTCGTCGCGGTTGCCGATGAGCACGATCCTGCGCTCGGGGTCCCGCGCCATGCCATCGATATGGTCCAGCGGATCGTAGAAGCTGGCGCTGCCCGTGGTGTCGGTGCGCCCGCCGTTGGAGCGGCCCAGCATGCGCGCGCGTTCGAGCAGCGAGTAGGCGCCGGAGGTCAGCACGGCGCAGGCCACGCCGGTCCGGCCGTGGGTCAGCATCGACGCCGCGGCGGTGGCGCCGCCGCTGTGCCCCAACAGGACCACGCGGCCGATGCCCAGCCGCTCGATCAGCGCGGTGACCGCGGCGTCCAGGGCCAGCGCCTCGGACTCCTGCCGGCGGGCGCGGTGGTCGCCCGACGAGCCGTAGGTGCCCGGACGTGCGACGAACACCCAGGGCACGCCGGCACGCTCGTAGCTGCGCTGCGCATCGCGCAGCCGTGCGCGCACGGTGTTGCCGGGAATCTGCGCGGGCGGCAGGTCCATCACGTCGTCCCGATCACCGGAGAACTGCACGATCGCAATGGGCGCCTGGTACACGCCTTCGCTGGCGAAGTAGCGTATGCACGCAGGACCGCCCCGGCTCTGCACCCAGAGGTAGGTGGGCGCATCGGGGCAGGCGCTGCGATTCGCGGGACGGTTCCACTCCAGCACGTCCTGCGCGGGTTCCGCAGGCGGCGTGGCACGCTGCGCGAACGCCACGCAGGCCAGTGCCAGCAGCGCGGGAAGGAGGATGTTGCGCATCGCACCGGCCTCTCAAAGCCTCTGCAGGAGGCCCGCGATGTCGCCAAAGTCGGAGTCCACGCGGTCGCCCTTGACCAGCACCAGGTCTCCGTCGCGTATGAAGCCTTCGACATAGCGCACGAGGTCGGGAGCCGAATCGAAATGCGGACCCAGCGTCTCGGCCGGCATCTCCTCGCGCAGCCAGCGCATCTCCGCGCCGTGCGTCACCAGATGCTGTATGCCGCTGTCCAGCAACGGACGGGCCAGGCCGCGGTGCAACGCCGCGGCATCGTCGCCCAGGTTGACGATGCGTCCGAGGATGGCGATCTTGCGGTTGACCCGCTGGCCGGAGTGCTCCTCGTACCGGCGCGCATAGTCCATGGCATTGCGCATGGACAGGACTTCGGCATTCCAGCTGTCGTCGATCACCGTGGCCCGTATGCCCCTGCGCGTGCACACCTCCAGCCGCTCCAGCACCGAGGGCGGTGTGCGCACGAGCGGCATGCGCGCGCAGGCGGCCTCTGCGTCATGGCCCATGGCGTGGGCCGCGGCCAGTGCCATGGCCGAATTGCGCACCATGGCCATGGAGGGTATGGGCAGGTCATAGGCCAGTGCCCGTCCCTGCAACGACAGGCGCACCCGATAGCCGCCGCCCTGCGGCTGCACGTCCACCAGGCGCAGCGAGGCCTGCGGCGAAGTGCCGACCACCAGGAGCTGGCCGGCGGTGCGCAGCGCTGCGCGCTTCACCAGTTCGAAATGCGGCAGATGCTCTCCGAACACGGCCGTGCCGCCGGGCTCCAGTCCCAGGAAGATGCGCGACTTGAACTCGGCCGTGCGCTCCAGCGTTGCCGCGGTGCCGGTCTGCGACAGGTCCACCTCGGTCAGGATGGCGACGTGCGGCCGGGCTTTCAGGGAAATCGGGCCGGAATTCATCCACAGGGAGCTCTGCGCCATCTCCAGGATGCAGGCGTCGTCGTTGGCCGCGAGGCTGGCCAGCATCGCCGGCACGCCGACGCGCGAGTTGTAGTTGTCGATGGTGGAAAGCACCCTGGAGTGCTCGGGCAGGATGGTGCGCAGGATGGCCACGGTGGAAGACTTGCCGGCCGTGCCGGTCACCGCCGCAACCTTGCCCTGGAAGCGTTGCCGCGCGGTGAGCCCGAGCGCTATCAGGGCGGCGATCGGATCCTCCACCTGCAGCAGGGGGAAGGAGGCATCCAGCCCCTCCACGGGACGCGCGACGATGGCGCCGGCCAGTTGGTCCTGGAGCTTGGGCAGGTCCCGATGCCGGTCCCAGGTCAGGGCCTTCGGGCGGCTGTACGCCTCGTGCGCGGCCAGCGCGCGGTAGTCGGAAGCGACGAACAGCGTCGGGCCCGGCAACATGGCGATGTGCGACGGCCCACGCACCACGGAGCGCGCGTGCCAGCCCGCAGGCGGCTCCACCAGCCAGCGCCCACCGGTGGCCTGCCGCAGCTGTTCCGCCGTCCACGTGTGGCCGGGTGGGTCCCTGCGGGCCGCCGCGGGCACGGCGGCAGGCGCAGCCGGCGCCGGCACGCGCAGGCCATGCCACAGCGGCAGCAGCACCGGCGCGGCCGACACGCCGGGGCCCACCACACGCACTTCCAGGCGTAGCACGTCGCTCTCCAACAGGGAGGCCGGCGGCGGCCTCAGCCCGTAGAAGTCACGGTAGATCGTGCCCGGCTCCCAGCGGCTGGTAGGCCACATCCAGTCGCACGGGTCGTGGTCCATGCCCTCGCCCCACGCAGGCATGCTGCGGCTGCGGGCCGGCACGGCGCGAAACTGCAGGCGCAGGTCCTGCTGCAACTTGGCATCGGAGGACCAGAAGGACTCGATCCAGAGCATCCCGCGCCGCTTGAGCTGCTCGGGCGAGCAGCGCAGACCGAGCAGGCGCAGCGGACCGACCTGGATCGGGTCCATCCGCGCGTGTTCCGGGACTTGCGCCACCCGCCATTCCGGGCGAGCGGCCTTGCAGGGCTCGGGATGCCGCGCGGCAGGCCTCTGCGCCATGGGCGCAATGCAGACCGGGGCCGGGCCGACGGTGATCGGCACCGGGCGGGCGGGCGGCGTCAGGGCGACGGCGCAACGGCCGCCCGGCAGCAGCGACACCACGGTCCCCAGCGCCAGGCATTTGCCGGCGAATTCGGACGCGGCCGCCCGGGCCCGGTCCCCTTCAAGGGCCTGGCTGAAGCCGTAGCCGACGCCGATGGGTGTGAACACCACGGCCTCCACCCCCTGAGGCGTAAGCTCCAGGGTGAAAACGCCACCATCGGCCAGGCCGCTGCGCACGGACTCGAACAGCAGGTCGCCTGCGTCGTAGAGGATCGGGCGGCCGCGGTAGATCTCTATGCCCTGCACGACGTGCGCCGACGCCCCCAGCACCGCGTCCGCGCCGGCGTCGATGATCGAGTGCCCCAGTGCCACGGTCTGCGGCGCGGGCGCCGTGGCCAGGTTCTCGCCCCAGTGCACGGCCACCAGCACCACGTGTGCCTGGCGCCGTGCGGCGGCAATGCGCGGCGCCAACGCCTTGCACCAGGCCGCCGGATCATCCGGTGACAGCCAGGCGATGCCGGGATGATCCGGGCCTGCCGCGAACCGGGGTTGGGTCGCGTCGAACGAGAACACCGCAACGCGCACCCCGCCTGCCACTCGGAGCACGGGCGTGCAGGCCTCGTCCCACGAGCGGCCGCTGCCGGTCTGGCCGATCCCTGCGGCCTCCAGCAGGGTGCGCTGCTCCATCAGCGCCCGCGGCCCATAGTCGCCGCTGTGGTTGTTCGCGGTGGTCACCACGTCGATGGCGGCCTCGGTCAGCACGGCCAGCATCTCGGGTCTCGCGCGGTAGTAGTAGGGGCCGCTCTCGTCCTTCTGCACACCTTGCTCGCCCTCGGTGGCGACCACGCACTCCAGGTTGACGATGCGCATGTCGGCTTCGCGCAGCACCGCGAGATGGCCCAGCATCTGTCGAGCCCCGCCGAGTTCGCGCAGGCGGAAGTGCAGGCGACGCCCCAGATTGACGTCGCCGCCCCAGACCACACGCGCGCGCGCCGGGGCCTCCGGCGCCGGACACGGCGCGGCGGCGGTGTCGGGCACCCGCTCCGACGACGGCTGGGACTGCGATTGCAGGAAGCGGCCGTAGGCGGCCAGCCCCGAGACGTAGTGCTCCACGTCGTCGATCCGAACGCGGAACGCATGGTGGCGGATGAAGAAGGCGCCCACTACGCGCGAGGGCTTCTCGAAGTACATGGCCAGCTCCGGCCAGAAGAAGCCGTTGAGCAGGTAGTTCGCCCGGTGGTGCAGCGCGCGCAGGAACTTTTCCATGTCCAGGCCGGCCAGCACGTGCTGCAGGGCCGGCATGGTGCCCAGCCGCGCGATCATCTGCTGGGCCGCCATCATGAGTTCCAGCAGCGTGGGAAAGGTGGTCTGCCGCGCCAGCACGAAGTCCAGGTGGTCGGCCACGTTCCGGATGCCAAAGCGGAAGTAGCGCTCCTCCGGGCGGTACAGGGTCAGTTCGTTGACGCAGTAGCTCAGCCAATGGTCATGCGCGCGCCAGTGCTCCTTGGCGATGAAGTAGTCGAAGGCGCGCTCCACCGCCGCCAACCAGCGCGGATCGCGCGTCAGGCCGTACAGACGCATCAGGCCGAAGGCAGCCTCGCCGTCGTAGTAGATGACGCGGAACTCCTGCTTCACCGACAGGTCGC
Organism: Xylophilus sp. ASV27; assembly: GCF_016428875.1. Lineage (GTDB taxonomy): Bacteria > Pseudomonadota > Gammaproteobacteria > Burkholderiales > Burkholderiaceae_C > Xylophilus. Next base: position 6,213 of record NZ_JAELTO010000022.1, on the reverse strand, counting down.
CAGCGTTGAGCACATGGACGAACCGGCCCATCGCCGGGTCCTGCATGTGCAGCATGCCCACGGCCAGTTGCTCCAGCAGCGGCAGCAGGTGCCGCGTGCCGGTGGCCTCGCAGTAGCGCGCGAGCGCGAAGACGCAGGCAGCATTGCCGCCCAGCTTGATCTCGTCACCGACGTCGATGAGGAATGCGGCACGCTGTCCATCGGGCAGGGTACGGACCTGGATCAGAGTCTCAGTCAGGCAGGCCAGCGCGCGGTCGATGGCCTCCATCAGTTCCTGGTCGTGGGTCAGTTCCCAGGCCTCGACCATCGAGTAGAGCGAACTGGCATGGCGCAGGCCGTTGTAGCCCGAGATGGGCCTGCCGAAACAGGGAAACCAGCCGTAGGCGAAGCGCCCCTGCGGCAGCACCTGGCGCGCGAGGTAGCGGGCACCGCTGGCCACCAGTGCATAGGCGTCGCGCGCCGTCATGGGCGCGGTGACCCGCCTGCCTATTTCCATACCCGATGCGGCGAGCGCCATCGCGGCACGTTCCTGCGGCCCGCAGTACACGCCGCGCGTCGAAAACAGAACCACCGGCCGCTCGGGCGCGAACTGCGCCACATCCGGGTCCCGATTGAAGCGCCGCCGCGCGTAGCGCCCGAAGTTGCGCGGATTCACCATGGCATGCTCGACCTCGTTGCCACCGTAGAGCATGCCGTTGGCGTTGAGCTCCTGCTCGGTATAAGCCTCCTGGAACCCCGCATCCAGCGCCAATCCGCAGCGGAAGTAGTTGCGCTTGGTCAGCTTCAACTGGGCCTTGAAGTGGGTCCAGGCCAGTTGCTGCACACGCTCCACCGCGTCCACCCGCAACCACAGCGGTTTGCGCCCGGCCAGCGCGGCGCCCCAGCGCTGACGCAGGCGCTGCACGCCCGCCAGCCACGCCGCGTCGAAACTGACGCCCACGGTGTGCAGCACCTCGGCACGATGCTCCCCATCGCTCACCGAGAAAAACAGCACCGCCGCCCCGGCTCCAGCCGGGCGGGCGCCGCACGCTGCCAGCGCCGCGCGGCATTGGTCGAGTTGGTCGGACAAGGTCATGGCGGTCCCGTGGAAACGGATGGGATCAGGGGTAGCGGAACTCCACGCGCCGGTTCAACCGGTAGCCCTCCTCCGTGCGCAGCGGGGAGGCCGGCTTTTCCATGCCGAGGCTCACCGCCTCGATCTGGCTGTCGGGAACCCCGAGCAGGACCATCGACTGGCGTACCGCATCCGCCCGGCGCTGGCCTAGCGCGAGGTTGTATTCGCGGCCGCCGCGCTCGTCGGTGCTGCCCTCCAGCACGACGCTGCGCCGTGGCTCGGCGCGCAGGAAGTCGGAGTGGGCGCGGATGATTTCGCGGTACTCGGGCTTGACCACGGCCTTGTCGAAATCGAAGTAGACGATCTTCGAGACGCCGGCCGGGCCATCCTGGGCGAGCGCCGCAGGCGCAGGCCGGGTCACGACGGCCGACACGGGCGAGCCGCCCTGGGCGCGCTGGCTCGCGTAGTAGTAGTCGGTGGTGTTCTTGCTTGGCGTGCCCACCGTGGTACATGCCGTCAGCGTCAGCGACGCCAGCATCAGCGCCGCGCGGCGGGTCGGGGAAAGCGAAGTGCCTGTCATGGTGGACTCCTTGCGCAGCGGGTGCCGGCACCGGGGCCGGCTGTTCCGCTGCCGCGATTCAGTGATGCAGGCCGCCCAGCAGATTGCCCAGGCCCGCCAGCACGGAGCCGCCGGAACCGTGGCCGCCCCCCAGCAGGCTCGACACCGGAGCCAGCGTGTCGCTCACGGTGCTCAGCAAGTCGCCGGTGCTGGCGCTGCCCGCACCGGAAGTACTACCGCCGAGCAAACCGGTGACAGGTGCCAGCAGGCCGCCGGTGTTGCCCACGCCGCCGAGCAGGTCGGTGACGGATGACAGAACATGCCCTGCCAGCCCGGTGACCGGTGCCAGGGGGCTGCCCGTACTGGCGCCTCCGCTCAGCAGACCCGTCACAGGCGCCAGCAGACCGCCCGCGCTGGAGGAGGACGAGCCGGCCAACAGGTCCGTCACGGGGGCCAACACGCTGCTGCCGCCTCCCAGCAGGTCGGTGACGGGCGCCAGTAAGCCCCCCGCGTGGCCGCCGCCCAGCACATCGGTCACGGGTGCCAGCAGACCGCCCGTGGACTCCCCTCCCAGCAAACCGGTGACCGGTGCCAGCACGCTGCTGCCGGCGGAACCGCCCAGCAGACCCGTGATCGGAGCCAGCGGACCACCTGCGGCCTCCCCGCCGAGCAGGCCCGTGACCGGCGCCACAAGACCGTCCAGGCCACCACCATGTCCACCGAGCAGGCCGGTCACTGGCGCCAGCAGACCGTCGAGGCCGCCAGTGCCGCCACCCAGCAGGCCCGTGACCGGCGCCACGAGGCCACCCAGGCCGCCGGCGTGCCCATCGAGCAGGCCGGTCACCGGCGCCAGCAGGCCATCGAGGCCGCCAGTGCCGCCACCCAGCAGGCCCGTGACCGGCGCCACGAGGCCACCCAGGCCGCCGGCGTGCCCATCGAGCAGGCCGGTCACCGGCGCCAGCAGGCCACCGAGGCCGTCGCCGGTCAGCACATGCGCCAGGCCGTCCGTGAGGTAGTCGACCTGGGTCGCCACGGGCGTCAGCAGCGCGCTGGTGGCGCCGTGCCCCAGCACACCGTCCACCACAGGGCTCAGCAGGCCCCCAGCCGCACCGAGCACGTGGGTCGCCAGGCCATCGACCGGGTCGAGGGCGTTGGGATGGTTGACGGCAAAGTCGCTTCCCAGCACCGGGCTCAGCAGGCCATTGGCCACGTCCGTCACGTGCCCGACCAGGCCAGTGACCGGGGCCAGCGCCGTGCCAAGCCCGATGTTCCCCAATGGTCCCTTGTCCAGCAGCCCCGCAACGTTGTCGACCAGCGTGTTCACCGGTGTCAGTACGCCATCGCCAGTACCCGGCGTGCCGTGTATCAGGCCACCCGTCAGCCCTCCGACCAGGCCGCCCACCAGGCTTCCGACCGGCGCCAGCCCTGTGGTGCCCAGCAGATGGCTGACGCCATCGGTCAGATAGTCGACCTGATGCACCACCGGCGTCAGCAAGGATGCGGTGGCGCCCTGCCCCAGCAGGCCATCCACCACGGGGCTCACCAGACCCCCGGCCGTATCGATGACGTGGCCGGCCAGATTGTCCACGGGGTCCAGGGCATTGGGGTGATGGACCGCGAAGTCGGTCCCCAGCACAGGTGCCAGCAGGCCATCGGCCATATGGACCACACCGGAGACGGTGCCCGCAACCGGCGCCAGAGCGGTGCCCAGGCCCAGTTCGCCCAGGACGCCGGTGAGCGGACTGGCCGCGCCACCCGTGTTTCCACTGAGCACCCCCGCCAGGTTGCTCACCAATGTGCTGGTGGGGATCAGTACGCCATCGCCAGTCGTCGGGGTTCCGGTCAAGCCGCCGGTCAAGCCCCCCACCAGTCCCCCCAAAAGGCTGCCCACGCCGCCAAGCCCGAGCAGGCCCAGCAAATGGTTGACGCCGTCGGTGAGGTAGTCGACCTGGTGATTCAGGGAACCGATCACCGCGGCAGTGGTGCCCTGGCCGATGAGCCCATCCAGCACAGGTGACAGCACGCCACCCAGCGGAGTGGTGATGGCGTTCACCACGTTGTCCACGGGGTCGAGGGAATTGGGATTGTTCGGCTTGAACTCGCTACCCAACAGCGGTGCCAAAAGATCGTCGACGGTGGAGGTCAGCGAGTCGACCACCCCCACCACTGGCGTAAGCGCCGCGCCCAGACCAAGACCGCCCAGGAGGCCCTTGTCCAGACCGCTCACGACCTGGCCCAGCAAAGTATCCACGGGATTGAGCAGGTGATCACCGTCGGCATCGGCATCGGCATCAGCATCAGCGTCAGCGTCAGCGTCAGCGTCAGCGTCAGCGTCAGCGTCAGCGTCAGCATCTGCATCTGCATCTGCATCTGCATCGGCATCTGCATCTGCATCTGCATCGGCATCGGCATCGGCATCTGCATCGGCATCGGCATCGGCATCGGCATCGGCATCAGCGTCTGCATCTGCGTCGGCGTCGGCGTCGGCGTCGGCGTCGGCGTCGGCGTCGGCGTCGGCATCGGCATCGGCATCGGCATCGGCATCGGCATCGGCATCGGCATCGGCGTCGGCGTCGGCGTCGGCATCGGCGTCGGCATCGGCATCGGCATCGGCATCGGCATCGGCATCGGCATCGGCGTCTGCGTCTGCGTCTGCGTCGGCATCGGCATCGGCATCGGCATCGGCATCGGCATCGGCATCGGCATCGGCGTCAGCGTCAGCGTCAGCGTCAGCATCCGCGTCTGCGTCGGCATCGGCGTCGGCATCAGCATCGCTGTCGTCACTGTTGTTGAAAGCCGCTACCAAGCCGGCAGCGCCCAGGGCACCAAGGGCGAACGCGCCCAGGCCGAGCCCGCCCCCGGCGGCCGGGGCCAGCTTCTTGGTGACGGCCAGGGCCGCAGCACCCCCATCGTTGTCGGGCGGCGTGACCTCGAGGTCGCCGGAGGCCAGATCGACGTTGACCTGTTCCAGGCCACCGGGCAGCCGTGTGGCGCCGATCTTGGCATCGGTGCCGCTCGTGAATACCCCTTTCAGCGGAGCTTGGTTGGCAGCCGAGCCCGGAAACACCACGTTGGCCCTGCCACCGTCGGGCACGATCACGCGGTCACCGATCTGCAAGGCCTGGTTGCCTTCCACCGATATGCGCAAGCCGTTGCGTACTATCTCCACGCCGGACGTTGCGTTCGACAGAGTCCCTATAGATCCACTGGCTACCGGAACGGCACCTGCTGCCGCCGCAGGCGGCATTGCCTGGGCCACGATCACGGGCGCTACCTGGCTGTTAGAGGGTATTGCAATGCCGGCAGAGGGTGCGTTGTCCATGATGTTTCCTTTGTATGAAATCGACCCACGGGCGTTCGTCGAGACGACGGACAGGGCGGGATGCATAGACAAAGGGCAACTTGTGTGCCGGCTTTTTCCAGCGCTGCAGACAACGTGGTCTATTCCAGCTAGATCATTGATTTATATCGTTTTTTCCTGCTCTCCATCGATGAGGAAGAGTCCATTGGCAAGGCTGCGTGGCAACTTCGTTACGTAACAAGGGGACGTGTTTCCATGTGAACGTCTCCGCCCGTAACACCCGGAGGACACGGGCCGGCAAACCCTTCGCGCCAGCGCTCAATGCTCAAGCGCGACGCGCACGGCGTCCACGGCCGGCGTTGGGCAACTCGGCCTTGGCCGTCATGGCCTGGGCTTGCTGTATGAGGCATTCCGTGCCTCGCCGAAGACGCCGGCCAGCGGGTCTGGCAGCACCGACACGAGTTCCCGGTTGATCTCGGCCACCAGTGGGAACGACTCCGCGTGCAGGGCTCGTCCCTCCGCCGTCAGCGACAGGGTTGAATAGCGCCGATCGCCGCGGCCGACGCTGCGCTGCAGCAGGCCTTTGGCGGCGAGTGAACTCACGGCGCGCGAAGTGCGGGCCCGGTCCAGTTGCGCATGAAATGCTGCTCGCAGCCGCCACGGTGGACATGGCACATGTTCCATACAAGGGGCCGGCTCCTGCCATGCAGGACCTGATCGGCGGACAGGTCGATTGCGGCTTCCTCGCAGAGCCGACCGTGCTGCCGCAGATCCCCTCCGGCCGGCTGGTGGCGCTGGCCAGCAGCGCCACCCAGCGCTCGCCCCTGCTGTCGCAGGTGCCCACGGTAGCGGAGTCGGGTTATCCGGGCTTCGGCGGATCCTTCTGGCTGGTGATGCTGGAGCCGCGCAATGTGCCGGCCGACATACGCCAGCGCTTCGTGGCCGCGCTCGACGCGGCGATCCGCGCGCCAGGGCATCGGGAGCGTGCGGCGGGAATCGGTATCGAGATGGCGGGCACCGCCCCGGCCGTCGCGCAGGAACGCACGGCGGCCTTGTCGAATGCCTGGAAGACCGTCGACAGACGCGTGGGACTGCAGGTTGACTGAGAAGGCGTGAACGAAGCAGCCCTGCCCCAGCGGGCCGGATTCATTCGCGCCTTCTGATGCCCCTCTCATTTATCCTGCCGCCATGCAACGACCCAACCTGATCTTCATCCTGGCCGACGACATCGGCTACGCCGACCTGGGCTGCACCGGCGCGCGCGACGCGGACAACCGGCCGGCCGACCCGTCGCCCCAG
>NZ_JAELTO010000229.1 GCF_016428875.1 Xylophilus sp. ASV27 | reverse complement strand
CCCCCCCCCCCCCCCCCCCCCCCCCCCCCCCCCCCCCCCCCCCCCCCCCCTTTTTAGATGTGTATAAGAGACAGGCGCTGGCGCGCGAGGGCGCGCTCGGCGCGCTCATGAAGGGGTCGCTGCACACCGACGAGCTGATGTCGGCCGTGGTCGACAAGGCCTGCGGGCTGCGCGGCGACACGCGCATCAGCCACCTGTTCCTGTTCGACCTGCCGCGCTATCCCAAGCTGCTCGGGCTGGCGGACTGCGTGGTCAACATCGCGCCGCCGCTGGCGGTCAAGCGCGACATCCTCGGCAACGCCATCGGCCTGCTGCGCGCGCTGGGCGTCACGCACCCGAAGGTCGGCATCGTCGCCGCGGTGGAGACCGTGAACCCGGCGATCCCGGCCACGGTGGATGCGCAGGCGCTGGTCGAGATGGCGCGCCAGGGCGCCTGGCCCGGCGCGACGGTCGAAGGCCCGTTCGGCTTCGACAACGTGATCTCGGCCGAGGCCGCGCAGATCAAGAAGATGGCCTCCAGCGTCAGCGGCGACGCCGACCTGCTGCTGGTGCCCGACCTCAACGCCGGCAACATGCTCTACAAGAGCTTCACCTACATCGGCGGCGGCGAGTGCGCCGGGCTGGTGCTAGGCGCGCGCGTGCCGATCGTGCTGACCTCGCGCGCGGACTCGCTGCCCTCGCGCATCGCCTCGGTGGCGCTGGCCGTGCTGGCGGCGGCCTGAGACTCAGGTCGCGCGCCGGGTGTCCAGCGCCTGGGCCTGGGCCAGCGGCAGGGCCAGCGGCTCGCCATGCCAGCGCGCGGCCAGCAGCTCGGCGCACAGCGCGGCAAAGCAGAGGCCGCGCGAACCCAGGGCGGTGCAGGCCCACAGGCCCGGCGTGTCCGCAGCCAGCGGGCCGAGCAGCGGCCGGCGGTCGGCCGAGGCGCAGCGCAGCCCGACCCAGTCCTGGACCGCGCCGCGGCGGAAAGCGCCGTCCAGCGCGCGTGCGGCCGCGGGGTGCAGGCGGGCCAGGCGCGCGTGGTTGGCGCGGCCGTCTTCTGCGCGCGGCGCGGTGTCGGTGCTGTCGCGGTCGAAGGTGGCGCCGCTGAGCCAGAGCGCGCCGCCCTGGTCGGGCACATGGGCGATCAGATGCCCGTCGCCATTGATTGGCTGCCGGGGCAGGGCGCCTTGCGCATCGGCCATGCGGCCCCAGGCCAGTTGGCCGCGCACCGGCTGCAGCGGCAGGCCCGGCGCCAGCGGCCCGCCCCTGTCTCTTATACACATCTAAAAGGGGGGGGGGGGGGGGGGGGGGGGGGGGGGGGGGGGGGGGGGGGGGGGGGG
>NZ_JAELTO010000228.1 GCF_016428875.1 Xylophilus sp. ASV27 | reverse complement strand
CGACTGGCAGCAACGGCTTGATCTTTTTGTACAACACCGCGCTAACTTCCTTGTTTCTTTTCTTTCCCATGCACCGTCAACGCGCATCCCGCGCTTGGCGATGACAGGCTTTTGTTAGCCGCTCTTAATGTCAACCATAAGAGACAATCAGACGCTATAGAGCGTATGAATGCCAGCTATCGGAGGAAAACAGTGAAGCTTGCCATTGCCGTTGTGATGTTCGCCCTACTCGTGACCGGATGCACGACTACCCAGCAGCCCGATGGGAGCACGCGCGTTGCGGTGTCGTTGGGCGACAAGCTGGGCCTGCGATCCAAGGAGGTGTCGCAGTCAGCGCCGAGCCCGGTTGAGAAGGTGGCAAGCAAGGAAGACGCGGCCAGGACATCTGCCGCGCTCGCCGCACCCTTGCAAGGCGAGCCTACCCGGGACGCACTGCGCACCCCGACCATCAAATCGACACCGCTGGCAGGCATCTTCGCCAAGCATCCCTACGACGGAACACCGAAGACCTACTTCCCGCGCGTGGCCGTCACGGTAACGGATTGGTCGCGCGGAGATTGCTGGATCGCCACGGCCACGATCTGGTGGAGCAAGAGCAAGTCGGAGGCAGTGCCGAACTTTTCGGTCTGCTGGGGACAGTCGGTGGGCTATGCGGTCAACAACGCGGCCAACCTTCACCTCTTCATGCAGCAGATGGCGGTGGAACACAGCGGCAATGTGCGGACGATCGGCCCGAAGCCGCCGATGCTGGCCATCCCTGACCGGCAGCCGATCACCGAGCGTCAGCAACTGGCTTTCCAGGGCTTCCTCCAACAATTGGTGCTCGACACCGGCTGGCAGCCTGGCGCCCCGACCAATCTATGGCTTGTTGGCTACGACGCCAATGCTGCGAGCAGCCCGGCCGCTGCCCGCAGCGCCGACGGCCAAATGGCGCCTCCGATGGATGCCAAGGCCAGAGCACAACTTGAGCAAGCGCTCGCCTGCACCGCGATCGGCAAGCGCTTTGATCTGGCCGAGGCCGCGCTCAAGCAGGTAGGTTGGCGGCCCGACCAGGGCGTCACGCCGGTGACGTTGGCGGAGTCGGTCAAGGTCTACGGCTTCGGCGCCCGCAAGATCGCGGTTGCACGCGACGGCGGTGAGCAGACCTACCGCAGGCTTCCTGCCTGGCGTGAGCGTTCAGCAGGTGGTGAAGGCGGCATCTCTGAACCTGGGCAAGGATCGCAAGACGTATGGTCGGGTGACCAAGCTCGGCGTGCTGTCGGCCGCAACCGAGAACGGTGAGACCACATTGACCTGCACGGTCACCGCCGAAGACCTCGAGGGGTGACATGAGTATGCAATGCCCGAGTTGCGGCAGCACGCACATTCAGCCGTTCGCCTGTTGATTTCCACGCAGAAGTGACCCACTAACCCCCAGGATTTCCATCCAAACCTGACCCACGTACTAACCCTAACCTGCTGCTTCGTTGAGCAGCAGGAGACCAGGAGTGATAGACGTGGCAACA
>NZ_JAELTO010000227.1 GCF_016428875.1 Xylophilus sp. ASV27 | reverse complement strand
CCCCCCCCCCCCCCCCCCCCCCCCCCCCCCCCCCCCCCCCCCCCCCCCCCCCTTTTTAGATGTGTATAAGAGACAGGTGCACGCCGCCGCGCAGGCCGGCGCCTGGTGCGTCGGCTACCTGCGCTACGAGGCCGCGCCCGCGTTCGACGCCGCCCTCGCCACCCATGCGCCGGACGGCCCGCTGGCCTGGTTCGCCGTCCATGACGCGCCCCTGCCCTGGCCGGGCGAGGCGGACCAGGGCAGCGTCAGCGTCGACTGGCAGGCCGGCCTGGAGCGCGCCGGGTTCGACGCCGCCTTCGCCCGCATCCTGCAGGCCATCGCCGATGGCGAGCTGTACCAGGTCAACTACACCGCGCCGCTGCACGGCCGCTTCGAGGGCAGCGTGCCGGCCCTGTTCGCCGCGCTGCAGCGCGCGCAGCCCGGCGGCTATGCGGCGCGCATCGACAGCGGCGCGGAGCAGGTGCTATCGGTCTCGCCCGAGCTGTTCTTCGACTGGAAGGCCGGGCCCGCGGGCGGCCGCATCCTGGCCCGCCCCATGAAGGGCACCGCCCCGCGCGGCGCCACGCCCGAGGCCGACGCCGCCCACGCCGCCCACCTGCGCACGGCGCCCAAGGAGCGCGCCGAGAACGTGATGATCGTCGACCTGCTGCGCAACGACCTCTCGCGCATCGCCGCGCCGCACAGCGTGCGCGTGCCGCGCCTGTTCCACACCGAAGCCCTGCCCACCGTCTGGCAGATGACATCCGACGTGCAGGCGCGCACCCGCGCCGGCGTGCGGCTGCCCGACGTGTTCGCCGCGCTGTTTCCCTGCGGCTCGGTCACCGGCGCGCCCAAGGTGCGCGCCATGCGCATGATCCAGGCGCTCGAACCCGCGCCGCGCGGCATCTACTGCGGCGCCATCGGCCTGGTGCGGCCCGACGGCCCGGCCGGGCAGGGCGGCGTCGCCGCCACCTTCAACGTGCCGATCCGCACCGTGGTGCTGCGCGGGCAGCAGGCGCGCTGCGGCATCGGCAGCGGCATCACCGCCGACGCCCAGGCGCCGGCCGAATGGAACGAATGGGCGGCCAAGCGCGCCTTCGTCGAGCGCGCCAGCCAGCCCTTCGAACTGCTCGAAACCCTGGCGCTGGACGATGGCCGCCTGCGCCACCGCGCCGAGCACCTGGAGCGCATGGCCGCCGCGGCCGCGCACTTCGGCTACCCCTGGGATGCGGCGCGCGTCGCCTCCTGCCTGGACGCGCTGGCCGCGCGGCACGGCGCCGGCCTGTGGCGCGCGCGCCTGCTGCTGGACGCCGCGGGCCGGCCGCGCGCCTGTCTCTTATACACATCTGACGCTGCCGACGAAGAGAACCTAGTGTAGGTCTCGGTGGGGGGGGGGGGGTGGGGGGGGGGGGGGGGGGGGGGGGGGGGGGGGGGGGGGGGGGGGGGGGGGGGGGGGGGGGGGGGGGGGGGGGGGGGGGGGGGGGGGGGGGG
>NZ_JAELTO010000226.1 GCF_016428875.1 Xylophilus sp. ASV27 | reverse complement strand
TGTGGGATGGGATGCAAGGCGCAAGCCGCAGCCATGGCCGCCGCCATGGCGAGGATTTGCAACGCCGCAGACCGCCCGCAGCAGGGATGCGCGACACGCGAGGGGCTTGTTCAGCGTTGCCCTAAGGCGACCCCCGCGCCACGGCGGGCGCCGGCAGCCAGGCAAAGGCCGCCGCGGCGGCGGCCAGCAGCGCGGCGATCGCGCCGAGCACGGCGGCGAACGGCTCCCAGCCCTGCGCCTGCGCGGCCGAGGCCACGGCGCCGGTGAGCCATTGCATCAGCGCCACGCCCAGGAACATGGACATGGTGAACACCGCCATGGCCCGGCCCGTGAGCGCGGCCGGGTAGGCGCTGCGCACGTCGGCGTACTGCAGCACGATGTAGCCCGACAGCAGCGCGATCGCCAGCGGCGCGGCCACGTCCAGCCAGGAGCTGTGCGCCAGCGCCATGGCCGCGAACACCAGCGCCGTCAGCAGCGTGCAGCCCACGATCCAGCGGCGGCGCCGGGCCAGCCCCGGGTCCAGGCGGCCGAACAGCGGCGCGCTGAAGATGCCGGCCAGCGATACCGCCAGCGCCACGTTGCCGCTGTCCACCAGCGAGAAGCCGTGCCGCGCGATCAGCAGCGGCCCCAGCCACAGCCCGCGCAGGGTGATGAAGCTGGCGTAGGCCACCGCGCCCAGCGCCACGATGCCCCAGGTGTGGCGCACCAGGAACAGCGCCGCGAAGCCGCGCACCGCCGCCGCCACCGACTCGCGCGGCGCCTTCGGGTCGCCCGGCGCCGGCGCGGGCTCGTGCACCGTGGCGTAGATGCCGCACCAGGCCAGCACGCAGGCGCCGGCCAGCACCATGAAGCCCGCGCGCCAGGAGAAGGCCTGCACCAGCCAGGCCAGCGGCGTGCCGGTGGCCAGCATGCCCACGCCGGACAGGCCCATCACCGCGCCGGACACCGCCGCGAAGCGCGACGCCGGAAAGTGCCGCGCAATGAACACCGTACACACCAGGAAGGCCGGCGCGCAGCCGATGCCGATCAGCACCTGCCCCAGCACCAGCACGCCGTAGCCCGGCGCCAGCGCCGCCATCAGCGCCCCGGCGGCGGCCATGGGGAAGGCGGTGAGCACCGTGCGGCGCACGCCGTACAGGTCGATGCCGATGCCCATGAAGAACTGCATCACCCCGAACGCGAAGTGGAAGGCCCCGGCGAACACCCCCAGCGCCTGCGCCGACAGCCCGAATTCGGCCTGCAGCGGCGTGGCCAGGATCGCCGCCACGGTGCGGAAGGCCTGGCTCAGCGCAAAGCCGGCGGCCAGCGCCAGCAGCATGGTCCACAGCGTGCGGGGGCTTGGGGTGGTGTGGCGCATAGGGGGCAGCGTACCCGCTGCGGCGGGGGCCGTTCGCGCCGTTTTTGCGGGATTCATGAGCAAAAAGTGGCTGTAGCCTTAGTGCCACGCGGGCAGGGCAATCGCATCTAAATCCAAGCGAAACTAAAGCGCTGAAACAACCCTCCTAGCGCAGCCCCGATGAACCTACTGCACCACCTGCAGAGCATCTCCGACCCCCGAAGCCACCGCACGCGTCGC
>NZ_JAELTO010000225.1 GCF_016428875.1 Xylophilus sp. ASV27 | reverse complement strand
CCCCCCCCCCCCCCCCCCCCCCCCCCCCCCCCCCCCCCCCCCTTTTCAAGCAGAAGACGGCATACGCGATTTCCTGTACGGTCTCGTGGGCTCGGAGATGTGTATAAGAGACAGGCGTGGCGACGAACTGGCGCAGCGCGCCGCCGGCCCGGCGCAGCAGGCGCAGCAGGTTGTGGGCGGGCACGTCGCCGATCACGCGCGCCAGGTCTTCCTCGATGTCCCAGCGCAGGTTGTCGGCCAGCCAGTTGATCTCGGCGGCCAGTTGCACGTCGCCCTCGATGCGCACGGCGGGCTTCTCGTTGCGCAGCGCGGCCTGCATGAGGGTGAAGGGCGAGTCGTCGGTGACGGTCAGCGTGAGGTCGGGCATGCTGCCGTCGGGCGCCCGGTCCAACAGGCCGGCCGAGGTGAACAGCAGGCGCAGCGTGAAGTGGCGCCACTGCACGAGTGCCACGCGTCCCTTCTGGCGGGCCAGCCGCGCCATGGCCTCGGGCTCCTGCTGCAGCACGTGGTTGAGGAACAGCACGGCGCGGTGCTGGACTTCATCGACCAGCCACGAGGGCGCCTGCACATGGGCGCCGATCCGCTGGACGAGTCCATCCAGAAACGAAAAAGGGGACTGTGGTGTAGCCATAGTCCCCGATTATGAAGCCCGCCCCGGGCCTGGCGCGCTTACTGCAGCGCCTGCACGCCGGCGACCAGCCAGCCGGTGTTGCCGCTCTTGGGCTTGGTCATGTTCCACACTTCGCGGAACGGGCTCGGCCCGGCCGAGGGCTCCTCGCGGATCATGCCGGAGAACTCGACGCTGGCGAGGTAGTCGTCGCCCACGTCCTCGATGCCCAGCAACTGCGCCTCGAGCATCACCACGTCGGTCTTGTTGACCTGGCCGCCGATGTGCTGCTCGCGCTCGGCCAACTGGGCGCGGATCTCGCCGAGCATGCCGTCGGTCATCATCGCGCGCAGCGAGATGATGTCGGAGCGGTCCCAGGCGTCCTGCAGCGTGACGAAGTTGCGCTTGGCAGCAGCCAGGAAACCCTCGGTATCGAAGCCCGCGGGCACCCCCCAGGACTGCGAGCCGCTCAGGACCGAGGCCGAGGCGGCCGCGCCGCCGAGGGACGAGCCGATCATGGAGCCGGATTCGGCACCGGCTGCCGGGCGGGCATCGAAGGCCGTGGCCTGGTTCTCCCACGGCCGCGCGGAGGCGTCGTTGCCGACCTTGGCCGGGTTGTACTGGCGCGGCGCGTCAGGCACCGGAGCCGGCCTGGCGCCCGCGCCCTGGAAGGCGTAGGGCGAGGCCGCGCCGCCATTCTGGTTCTGGCCGTTGCGGCGGGCGCGCATCACCATGCCGACCACGACCATCACCACCAGCGCCAGCAGCAGGAACATCAACACCTGGCCGAAGGCCGCGCCCAGGCCCAGCGAGTGCGCGAGCCAGGCCAGGCCCAGCCCGGCGGCCAGGCCGCCCAGCATGCCGGCCCAGGGCTTGCGCGGCGCCTGTCTCTTATACACATCT
>NZ_JAELTO010000224.1 GCF_016428875.1 Xylophilus sp. ASV27 | reverse complement strand
CCCCCCCCCCCCCCCCCCCCCCCCCCCCCCCCCTCTTTCATGACCCGGCGCCCACCGAGATCTACACTAGGTTCTTTTCGTCGGCAGCGTCAGATGTGTATAAGAGACAGATCCGGACCTGGCCTTTCGCAGTGCGCCCGCGGCCGAGCCGGCGCCGGCCGCGGCTGGCGACGATGCGCTGGCGCCCGGCGTCTGGGTGGAGATGCTGCAGGACGGCCAGTGGCAGCGCCTGCACCTGACCTGGGCCAGCCCGCGCGGCAGCCTGCTGCTGTTCACCCACGAGGACGGCCGCACGGAATCCATCGCGCGCCGCCTGTGCCTGGAGCGCATGGCGGCAGCGCAGATGCGCATCGTGAACGGGCCTTCAGCCGCGGCCTGAGGCCAGCCTGCTGCAAGCCAGGTTGATGTGCTCGCGCAGCGCGTACAGCTCGTCGGCGTAGGACAGCGGCACGCTGATCTTCTCGACCTGCCGCTCCAACTGGTCGAGTTCCGCGAGCAGGGCCTGCGGCGTGTCGTAGTCCGATTGGCCGCGGCTCATGTGCACCGGATCGGCGCTGCCGCCGCGCGCGAAGCCCTGGTCGGCGCGCCCCTCGCGCAGCAGGCGCGGGTGGTCCGAAGAGCCGCCGCTGGGCAGCAGCACCACCTCGATGCCGTCGGCCGCCAGGGCGTGCGCATAGCGCTTGCCGAATTCGGCGTAGGCGCTCTGTGCCGGGCCGGTGGCCAGCGTAACCCGGCGCGGCGGGTTCGGATCCAGCCAGCGGTAAGCCCCGATCAGCAGCACGGCGGCCACCAGCGCGAACGGGCCGACGGAGATCAGCAGGTCGCGCAGCGCCAGCAAGGCGTTGCGCAGCAAGTGGCGCATGCGTGCGGTCACGGCAGGCGCAGATCGGCGGCGCACGGCAGGTGCAGGCCGTCGGCGGTGGTGATGGCGCGCGCGGCCTGCACGGCGCGCAGCACGGCCCGCGCGGTGGCCTCGGCCGCCATGGTGGCCAGCAGCACCATGCCGGGGGCGCCGCTGGCGCGGCCGGTGGCCAGCGCGAACAGCGTGTCGCCATCGGACATGGTGTGCACCGGGTTGATGCTGCGCGCCAGGCCGTCGTGCCCGGCCTGGGCCAGGCGCTGGGCCTGCGCCTTGGTCAGCACCGCGTCGGTGGCGATGGCGCCGATGGTGGTGTTGGTGCCCGTGAGCGGCGGCCGGGTGTCGTCGCCGCGCAGCAGCGCGCGCCGCGTGTCGCGCAGCGTGCGGCCGTCTTCGCAGCGGGCGCCGGCCACGATCCGGGCGGTGTCCGGGTCGAGTACGTCGCCCAGCGCGTTGACCGCGATCAGCGCGCCGACCGTGACGCCTGCGACCGTCACCGAGGCCGAGCCGATGCCACCCTTCATCGCATGCTGCATGCCGAACAGCTTGCCCACCGCCGCGCCGGCCCCGGCGCCGACGCTGCCCTGCTGCGGCGGCTGCCGCGAGGCGGCGGCGCAGGCGGCGTAGCCGGCCGCGGCGTCGGGCCGCACGCGCACTGTCTCTTATACACATCTAAAAAGGGGGGGGGGGGGGGGGGGGGGGGGGGGGGGGGGGGGGGGGGGGGGGGGGGGG
>NZ_JAELTO010000223.1 GCF_016428875.1 Xylophilus sp. ASV27 | reverse complement strand
CCTGCACCATCTCCGGCACAGCCGAGAACAGATCGGCCACGAGGCCGTAGTCGGCCACGGAGAAGATGGGCGCCTCCTCGTCCTTGTTGATCGCCACGATCACCTTGGAGTCCTTCATGCCGGCCAGGTGCTGGATGGCCCCGGAGATGCCCACGGCCACGTAGAGCTGCGGGGCGACGATCTTGCCGGTCTGCCCGACCTGCCAGTCGTTGGGCGCGTAGCCCGCGTCTACCGCTGCGCGGCTGGCGCCCAGGGCGGCGCCGAGCTTGTCGGCCAGGGGGGTGATGATTTCGTCGAACTTTTCCTTGCTGCCCAGCGCCCGGCCGCCGGAGACGATGATCTTGGCGGCGGTGAGTTCGGGGCGGTCGCTTTTGGCGATTTCGCTGCCGACGAAGCTGCTCTTGCCGGTATCCGGGGTGGCGGCCGTGGTTTCGATGGGGGCGCTGCCGCCGGTGGCGGCTGCGGGGTCGAAGCCGGTGGTGCGCACGGTGATGAGTTTGACGCCGTCGCTGCTTTGCACGGTGGCGATGGCGTTGCCGGCGTAGATGGGGCGCTCGAAGGTGTCGGGGGAGACGACCTTGGTGATGTCGCTGATCTGGGCGACGTCGAGCATGGCGGCGACGCGGGGGGCGATGTTCTTGCCGCTGGCCGTGGCGGGGAAGAGGATGTGGCTGTAGTTGCCGGCGATGGCAAGCACCTGCGCTGCGACGTTTTCGGCCAGGCCGTGTTCGAGGCCGGGGGCCTCGGCGTGCAGGACTTTGGCGACGCCGGCGATCTGGGCGGCGGCCTGGGCGGCGCCGCCGGCGTTGTGGCCGGCGACGAGCAGGTGGACGTCGCTGCCGCAGGCCAGGGCGGCGGTGACGGTGTTGAGGGTGGCGCCCTTGAGGGTGGCGTTGTCGTGTTCGGCGATGACGAGTACCGACATTTCAGATGACCTTCGCTTCGTTCTTGAGTTTGTCGATCAGGGCGGCGACGTCGGGCACTTTGATGCCGGCGCCGCGCTTGGGCGGTTCGCTGACCTTGAGGGTCTTCAGGCGCGGGGTGACGTCGACGCCGAGGTCTTCGGGCTTGAGGGTGTCGAGGGCCTTTTTCTTGGCCTTCATGATGTTGGGCAGGGTGACGTAGCGCGGCTCGTTCAGGCGCAGGTCGGTGGTGATGACGGCCGGCAGGCTCAGGCTGAGGGTTTCGAGGCCGCCGTCGACTTCGCGGGTGACGCTGACTTTGTCGCCGGATACTTCGACTTTGCTGGCGAAGGTGGCCTGGGGCAGGTCGGCCAGGGCGGCGAGCATCTGGCCGGTCTGGTTGGCGTCGTCGTCGATGGCCTGTTTGCCGAGGATGACGAGGGCGGGCTGCTCCTTGTCGACCAGGGCCTTGAGGAGTTTGGCAACGGCCAGGGGCTGCAGTTCGGCCTCGGTTTCGACGAGGATGGCGCGGTCCGCGCCGATGGCCATGGCCGTGCGCAGGGTTTCCTGGCATTTGGCGTCGCCGCAGCTCACGGCGATGACTTCGCTGGCAACGCCTTTTTCCTTGAGCCGCACCGCCTCTTCAATGGCGATTTCGTCGAAGGGGTTCATGCTCATCTTCACGTTGGCGATGTCCACGCCCGTGCCGTCCGATTTCACTCGGACTTTCACGTTGTAGTCCACCACCCGCTTCACGGG
>NZ_JAELTO010000222.1 GCF_016428875.1 Xylophilus sp. ASV27 | reverse complement strand
TGCCGGTCCACGTGACCCAGGCCTTCGCTCAGGTGCTCCAGGTAGCTATCGAAACGCTCGGCTGCATTCATCGATCCTCCAAATCGAAGTCCGGAAGATCGAATTGTGACATTTATGACACAGTAAGGCTAGGTTGCCGGAAAAGCGCTTGACGGCGCGGGGGCTGTTCATGCCCACCACCGTTTTGCCGATGGGAGTGCTCCTGTGTGGTAACGAAAATGCGGCGCGCGTCGGGAATGGGGGCGGTAGACTGCATCGCTCGTTCCTCAGCCCAGGCAGTTGTGGCGATCACGCTTTTCCTCGGACATGGCGGCCAGCGCGCGCTCATAGGCCTGGCCCTCCAGCTTGGCCAGCTCGGCACTCACGGGATCGGCATCGCCCGCGCTGCCGGGCTTCGGCTTTCCCTTGCCCGCGTCAGCCGCATCGTCGTCGCCCCTCCTCTTCCTCGTCCGCATCGAGAGGGCCGCGACCCGGGGCAGCCAGCGCGTCAGCGTTGTCCTCGTCGGAGTCGTAGTCGTCGCTGTCGGCTTCCATGGCCTCGCGCTCGGCGTCGGACAGGAGGCGCAGGTGGTCGTCGTTCAAGCGCATGTGTGCGTCCTTTCGTGGTTTGGATCACGGCAGGGTGGCAGGCTTGGCACGGCTAAGTTTGAAAGCTCCTCGGAACAGAAAACTCACTGACCAAGATCAGTGGCCTGATCTTGGTCAAGGCGACGGCTAGGAAGTTGCTGTGGAGTGGAGTCTCTCGCGTCACACCGATACAACACTGTTTAAGAAATCTTTGTGGAAAGAGCTATCCCAACCATACACTTAAGTGGTTAACAATTTCCAACAATCGAGGTGATTCTTGAAAAAATTGCTATTAGCTACAACCCTGGCTGTGGTAGCGCTAAGCGGTCAAGCTGCTACTGTCAATGTAACGAGCGCAGGCAACTACGCTTTGCTGCAAAACTACACAAACTGCACTACCGCCCCATCACTATGCGCAAACTTTGTTGCAGCGAACAATTTGTCAGGGACATTTACTACAGCAGGCTCGCTGCCAACAAACGCTTCCAATCTTGAGATTGGATCGACCGTCACCTCATACAGCTTTTCGAACGGACTCGAGACCGTTACCTCCTCAGACAGCGATTCGAGACTGAACACCCTCCGGATCTCCACGGATGCTTCGGGAAACATCATCGCTGTGAATATTATGCAAGTCGTGAAATGGCTCACCGGCACAGCCCCTCATTCGACTGCAGACAGGTTTTCTGCGTTCGTGATCTCCGGAACCAACGGCACTTCTACGCACAACTCCGGTTGCAACACAGTAGGGACGGGTAACAGCGGTGTAAACGACACCTGCGTTACAGCAACAGTAAGCGATACCTCTCGCAGCACAGCAAACAACTCGCCTGTAGCCGTTGCAATAGCTGCACCCACAGCTTCCGCACCGGTACCCACCCTGTCTCAGTGGGGCATCATTGCGCTATCGTCACTCATGGCAATGGCCGCGATTGCAAGGGTGCGTCGTCGTCAACGCTGAGAAGGAAACCATCTGCGGGTGGCTTGGCGATGTCCCGGAAAGTGTTGAACGCCTGAGCTGAGGTGGCGGCTCCTTCGACCCGCATGTGAACATGCGGGCTGCCTAGGGCAACGCTGAACAAGTCCACCACTGGCGGCTCGAATGCGTTGTGATCCGATGAAGCAACAGACCCTGGCAGCAGCGGCCGATCAAGAGGCCGGATTCGAGCAATACCGCCGCCCCACCCGACG
>NZ_JAELTO010000221.1 GCF_016428875.1 Xylophilus sp. ASV27 | reverse complement strand
TGCCGCCCCACGCCCTCTCTGGTGCTGGGCATTCTTCTGTTTCTGCTGCCTGTGCCTGCTAGGGCTGTGGCACCTGCCCGCGAAAGCGCAAAACGCCAATGACGGGTTTGACCCCAGCGCCAACGGCTGGGTCCGCAGCCTGGCCGTGCAGCCCGACGGCAAGGTACTGGTGGGGGGCTTTTTCACCCAGCTGGGCGGCCAGACGCGCAACCGCCTGGCCCGCCTCAACGCCGATGGCTCGCTGGACACGGGCTTTGATCCCGACGCCAACAGCCCGGTGTACAGCCTGGCCGTGCAGCCCGACGGCAAGGTACTGGTGGGGGGCGCTTTCACCCAGCTGGGCGGCCAGACGCGCAACCGCCTGGCCCGCCTCAACGCCGATGGATCGCTGGACACGGGCTTTGATCCCGGCGCCAACAACGCGGTGCTCAGCCTGGCCGTGCAGCCCGACGGCAAGGTACTGGTGGGGGGCTTTTTCACCCAGCTGGGCGGCCAGACGCGCAACTACCTGGCCCGCCTCAACGCCGATGGCTCGCTGGACACGGGCTTCAATCCCGGCGCCAACAGCCCGGTGTACAGCCTGGCCGTGCAGCCCGACGGCAAGGTACTGGTGGGAGGCGGTTTCAACCAGCTGGGCGGCCAGAGGCGCAACGGCCTGGCCCGCCTCAACGCCGATGGCTCGCTGGACACGGGCTTTGATCCCGGCGCCAACAGCCCGGTGTACAGCCTGGCCGTGCAGCCCGACGGCAAGGTACTGGTGGGGGGCGATTTCACCCAGCTGGGCGGCCAGACGCGCAACCGCCTGGCCCGCCTCAACGCCGATGGCTCGCTGGACACGGGCTTCAATCCCGGCGCCAACAGCCCGGTGTACAGCCTGGCCGTGCAGCCCGACGGCAAGGTACTGGTGGGGGGCTTTTTCACCCAGCTGGGCGGCCAGACGCGCAACCGCCTGGCCCGCCTCAACGCCGATGGCTCGCTGGACACGGGCTTCAATCCCGACGCCAACAGCCCGGTGTACAGCCTGGCCGTGCAGCCCGACGGCAAGGTACTGGTGGGGGGCGCTTTCACCCAGCTGGGCGGCCAGACGCGCAACAGCCTGGCCCGCCTCAACGCCGATGGCTCGCTGGACACGGGCTTCACTCCCGGCGCCAACGGCACGGTGTTCAGCCTGGCCGTGCAGCCCGACGGCAAGGTACTGGTGGGGGGCGCTTTCACCCAGCTGGGCGGCCAGACGCGCAACCGCCTGGCCCGCCTCAACGCCGATGGCTCGCTGGACACGGGCTTTGATCCCGGCGCCAACAACGCGGTGCTCAGCCTGGCCGTGCAGCCCGACGGCAAGGTACTGGTGGGGGGCTCTTTCACCCAGCTGGGCGGCCAGACGCGCAACCGCCTGGCCCGCCTCAACGCCGATGGCTCGCTGGACACGGGCTTCAATCCCGGCGCCAACAGCCCGGTGTACGGCCTGGCCGTGCAGCCCGACGGCAAGGTACTGGTGAGGGGCGGTTTCACCCAGCTGGGCGGCCAGACGCGCAACTACCTGGCCCGCCTCAACGCCGATGGCTCGCTGGACACGGGCTTTGATCCCGGCGCCAACGGCCCGGTGTACAGCCTGGCCGTGCAGCCCGACGGCAAGGTACTGGTGGGGGGCGGTTTCACCGAGCTGGGCGGCCAGACGCGCAACCGCATCGGCCGGTTGAGCGTGCCCGAGGCTGCCTTGCAGGCGCTGGAGCTGTTGCCAGACCGCGCCCGCCTGCGCTGGTGGCGCAGCGGCAGCGGGCCCGAGCT
>NZ_JAELTO010000220.1 GCF_016428875.1 Xylophilus sp. ASV27 | reverse complement strand
GGGATCACGCAGAGCACCGGGCCGAAGATTTCCTCCTGCGCGATGCGCATGCCGTTGTGCACGTCGGCGAAGAGGGCGGGGGTGATCCAGTTGCCGTGGGCCAGATCGCCGCCCGGCGTGACGCCGCCGAACAGCAGCCGCGCGCCTTCCTGCCGGCCGCGCGCGATGCAGCCGAGGATGCGCGCCTGCTGGCGCCGCGAGATGATCGGCGCCGAGGTGGTGGCCGCATCGAACGGGTCGCCGAAGCGCACCTGCTTGGCCTGCTCGGCGGCGTGGTGCAGGAACTCGTCCAGGATGGAGCGGTGCACCACGGCGCGCGTGGGCGTGGAGCAGACCTGGCCCGACAGGAAGGTGGAGCACAGCCCCATCAGCGCGTGGGCCGTGGCCTGCACGCTGCGCGTGTCGGGAAAGACCAGCGCCGCGCTCTTGCCGCCGAGCTCCAGCGACAGGCGCTTCATGGTCGGCGCGGCGGCCACCATGATGCGCTCGCCCACCACCGGGCTGCCGGTGAAGCTGACCTTGTCCACGCCGGGGTGCGCGGTGAGCGCGCTGCCGGTTTCCGCGCCGCCCGTCACGAGGTTGAACACGCCGGCCGGCAGATCGCTCTCGGCCAGGATCTGCGCGAGCCGCAGCACCGCGAGGTTGGTCAGTTCCGAGGGCTTGACCACCACCGTGCAGCCGCAGGCCAGCGCCGGCGCCACCTTCATCGCGAAAGTCATCACCGGGCCGTTGAACGGCAGGACGGCGGCGACCACGCCCACCGGGTCGCGGAACGTCATGTACTGCAGGTTCGACGCGCTGGAGAACTGCGCGAAGGTCTCGCCGTTGAGCTTGTCGATCCAGCCCAGGAAGTGGTCGAAGATGTCCGCCGCCGCCTTGGCCGAGACGCGCGTGTGGCGGCTGAAGCTGTAGGGGATGCCGTTGTCCAGCGTCTGCAGCCTTGCGATTTCTTCCTCGGCCGCGAGGATGTGCTCGACGATGGGCTGCAGCAGGCGCTTGCGGTCCTGCGCGCGCATGCGCGGCCAGGGCCCTTCGTCAAAGGCCTTGCGCGCGGCCGCCACGGCCATGTCCACGCCGCGCGGGCCGGCCTCGGCCAGATCGGTCATCACTTCGTTGGTGGCGGGATGGATCTGGTCGAAGCGGCTGTCGCTCCAGTCGTGCCACCGGCCGCTGATGAACAGGCGGCCCGGGCGCACGCCCAGTTGGTCGCGCATGGGAAGCAGGCTCAGCATGGGGCGGCGCTCAGTTCAGGTTGAAGTAGCTTGCCTTGGGGTACAGGAAGCTCTCCACGTGCTCCCTGCCGCCCTTCCAGCCGTAGCCGCTCATCTTGGTGCCGCCAAAGCCCACGGCCGGGTCGATCACGCCGTAGCAGTTGACCCAGACCGTGCCCGAGCGGATGCCCTGCGCCACCGTGTGCGCGCGGGCCAGGTTCTGCGTCCACACGCCGCCGGCCAGGCCGTAGGGCGTGTCGTTGGCGATTTGCAGGGCCTCTTCGACCGTGTCGAACGGGATCACCGAGGCCACGGGGCCGAAGATCTCCTCGCGGGCAATGACCATGTCGTTGCGCACGTTGGCGAACACCGTGGGCTCGACGAAGAAGCCCTGGGCCAACTCGCCGCCCAGGCGCCGGCCGCCGTGCACGAGCTGCGCCTGCCTGGCGCCCAGGTCCAGGTAGTGCATCACGCGGTCGAGCTGGCGCTGCGAGATCAGCGGGCCCACCTGCACGCCCGGGGCCAGGCCGTTGCCGATCTGGATGGTTTTGGCGAAGGCCTTCATGCGCTCGACGAACGCGTCGTGGATGCCGCGCTGCACCAGGA
>NZ_JAELTO010000021.1 GCF_016428875.1 Xylophilus sp. ASV27 | reverse complement strand
CCCCCCCCCCCCCCCCCCCCCCCCCCCCCCCCCCCCCCCCCCCCCCCCCCCCCCCCCCCCCCCCCCCCCCCCCCCCCCCCCCCCCCCCCCCTCTTTACACAGATGTGTATAAGAGACAGGCGCGGGCCTGCGCCAGGGCGTCGGCGGGCCGGCCGCCGGCGGCGCGCAGCAGCGCCGCGGCATCTTCCGGCGCCACGCCCTCCCCGGCCAGCCAGGCCTGCATTTCCTGCTGCGACGGCCACAGCATGGTGTGGGCCTGGCAGCGGCTGCGGATGGTGGGCATGAGCTGGTGCGCCGCCTCGCTCGCCAGCACGAAGCGCACCTGGCCGGTGGGCTCCTCCAGGGTCTTGAGCAGCGCGTTGGCGGTGATGGCGTTCATCTGCTCGGCCGGGTAGACCAGCACCACCTTGCCGCGCCCGCGCGCGTCGGTGCGCTGCGAGAACTCGACCGCATCGCGCATAGCCTCGACCCGGATCTCGCGGCTGGGCTTGCGCTTCTTGTCGTCGATCTCGGCCTGCGCCTTCTCCGGCAGCGGCCAGTCCAGGGCCTGCATCTGCACCTCGGGCATGAGCACGCGCAGGTCGGCATGGGTGCGCACCTCGATCGCGTGGCAGCTTGCGCACTGGCCGCAGGCCAGGCCCTCGGGCGTGGAAGCGTCGCAGAGCCAGGCGCTGGCCAGCGCCAGCGCCAGGGGGTACTGGCCCAGGCCCGAGGGCCCCTGCAGCAGCAGGGCGTGGCCGCGCTGCGCCAGCAAGCTGCCGAGCTGGCGGGCGATCCAGGGCGCCAGAGGCGCGGCGCTCATGGCGCCCCTCCTGCGGGGCCGGTGCGCCGCGCCATGGCGGCCTGCACCTGCTGCGCCACGGCTGGGCGCGGCAGGTTGGCGTCGATGCGCACGAAGCGCGCGGGCGCGGCGGCGGCGCGCGCTGCGTAGCCCGAGGCCACGCGGCGGAAGAAGGCTTCGGGCTGGGCCTCGAAGCGGTCGGGGGCCCGGCTGCCGGCCAGGCGCTGCGCCGCCACCTCGGGCGGCAGGTCGAACCAGAAGGTCAGGTCGGGCTGGCGCACGCGGCCCTCGCCCGTGTCCTGCACCCAGGCCTCCAGCGCGGCCAGCAGCCGCAGGTCGAAGCCGCGGCCGGCGCCCTGGTAGGCGAAGGTGGCGTCGGTGAAGCGGTCGCACAGCACGACCTCGCCGCGCGCCAGGGCCGGCTCGATCACCTGCTGCAGATGGTCGCGCCGCGCGGCGAAGACAAGCAGGCTCTCGGTCAGCGGGTCCATGGCGTCGTGCAGCAGCAGGGTGCGCAGTTTCTCGGCCAGCGGCGTGCCCCCGGGCTCGCGGGTCAGCAGCACCGCCCTGCCCTGCGCGCGCAGCGCCTCGGCCAGGCCGTCGATGTGCGAGCTTTTGCCGGCACCGTCTATGCCTTCGAAGCTGATGAAGAGTCCGTCCTGCATCTACTCTGCTTTCGTGCCCGGGGGGCGATCCTGCCGGACCGCGGCGGGCGGCAGGCCGCGCGCGAGGCCGCGCTGGTACTGGTCGACTGCCCGGTTGTGCTCGTCCAGCGAAGGGCTGAAGTGGCTGCTGCCGTCGCCCCGCGCGACGAAGTACAGCGCGGTGGTGGCGTCGGGCCGCACGGCGGCCAGCAGCGCGGCGCGGCCGGGCATGGCGATCGGCGTGGGCGGCAGGCCGGCGCGGGTATAGGTGTTCCAGGGGGTGTCGGTGAGCAGGTCCTTCTTGCGCAGGTTGCCGTCGAAGGCGGCGCCCATGCCGTAGATCACCGTGGGATCGGTCTGCAGGGGCATGCCGATGCGCAGGCGGTTGGCGAATACCCCGGCGACCAGCCCGCGGTCGCTGGCGCGGCCGGTTTCCTTCTCGACGATGCTGGCCAGGACCAGGGCCTCGTCCGCGTTGCGCAGCGGCGTGTCGGGCGCGCGCTGGGCCCAGGCCGCCTCCAGCCGCTTGTCCATGGCGCGCAGCGCGCGCCGCAGCACGGCCAGGTCGCTGGAGCCCTTGGCATAGGTGTAGGTATCGGGGAAGAAGCGGCCTTCGGCCGGCACGCCCGGGCGCTGCAGCTGCTCCATGATGGCGGCGTCGGCCAGGCCCGCCGTGTCCGGGCGCAGTTGCTCGGCCTTGGCCAGGGCCTCGCGCACCTGGCGGAAGTTCCAGCCCTCCACCAGGGTCACGGCGCGCAGCGCCTCGTCGCCGCGCACCAGCTTGGACAGCAGGCTGCGCGGCGTGGTGCTGCGGTCCAGCTCGTAGCTGCCGGCGCGGATCTGCCGGTCCTGCCCGGACAGGCGGAACCACAGCCACAGCACGCGCGGATCGACGCGCACGCCGGCATTGGCCACGTCCTGCGCCACGCCGCGCGGCGTGCGGCCGGGTTCTATGGACAGATCGACGCTATCGGCCGGCAGGGGCAGCGGCTGGTGCAGCCACCAGAAGGCGGTGCCGCCCGCGGCCAGGAGCAGCAGCAGGACCAGCACCAGTAGTCGACGTAGTGTTTTCAAGCCCAGCGTGTCCTTCCTGACATCAACCGGGCATGATAATTCAGCGCATGACAGCGACCCTGAACGGAATCACCCCTCTCGAACATCTGGGCACCCTCCGCGTGGCGGGCGACGATGCCGTGGCCTTCCTGCAGGGCCAGTTGACGCAGGACTTCGTCCTGTTGCCGCCCGACCAGGCGCGGCTGGCGGCGTTCCTGTCGGCCAAGGGGCGCATGCAGGCGAGCTTCGTGGGCGTCGTGCGCGGGCCCGGCGAGGTGCTGCTGGTCTGCAGCCGCGACCTGCTGGCCGCCGCGCTCAAGCGCCTGTCGATGTTCGTCCTGCGCGCCAAGGCAAAGCTGACCGATGCGACGGCCGAGGTGGCGCTCTGGGGCCTTGCGGGCGAAGCCGCCGCCGCGGCCGGTGCCGTGGGGCCGACCTGGTCCAGGACCCATCCGGCCGAAGGGGTGGACCTGGTGGTGTTGCCGCCGGCCGCGGGCCAGGTGCGGGCGCTGTGGGTGGCGCCGTCAGGCGGGCCGGCACCTGCCGGACCTTCGCTCGCGCCAGCACTCTGGCGCTGGGGCGAGGTCGCCAGCGGCGTGGCGACGCTGACCGCTCCGCTGGTGGACCTGTTCGTGCCGCAGATGCTCAACTACGAGTCGGTGGGCGGCGTCAATTTCAAGAAGGGCTGCTACCCGGGCCAGGAAGTGGTGGCGCGCAGCCAGTTCCGCGGCACGCTCAAGCGCCGCGCCTACCTGGCGCATTCGGACTCCGAGCCTGCGGTGGGCGCGGAGGTGTTCCATTCGAGCGACGACAGCCAGCCCTGCGGCACCGTGGTGCAGGCCGCCGCCGCGCCCGCAGGCGGCTTCGATGCGCTGGTGTCGCTGCAGACCCGTGCGGCCGCAGATGGCCTGCTGCGCGTCGGCTCGCCCCAGGGGCCGGCGCTGGTGCTGCAGCCGCTGCCCTACGCGCTGCTCGACGATATCTGAAAATTCCGTATCAAAAATGGCTCAAGCCCAGGTATCACCTGGGCTTCCAGCTATATTAAATATAGCGCCAGCACCGTAAGCTAGAAGCAGAGCCGCATGCCGATGTGGGGGATGCCGACCTCGTCGAAGGGCGCGCCCGTCGGGGTGAAGCCGGCCTGCGCGTAGAAGCCCTGCGCGCTGCACTGGGCGTGCAGGATGACTTCGCGGTCGCCGCGTGCCCGGGCCTGGGCCAGCAGCGCGTCGAGCACCGTGCGCCCCAGGTGGGCGCCGCGCAGGGCGCGCAGCACGGCCATGCGTCCGACGCGGCCCACGCCCTCGGCGTGCCGCAGCAGCCGGCCGGTGGCCAAAGGCTGGCCCAGGCGGTTGTAGACCACGGCATGCACGGCGCCGGCGTCGTCGGCGTCCCACTCGTCCTCGGGCGCAATCGCCTGCTCCTGGATGAAGACTTCGGTGCGTATGCTGGCGGCATGTGCGCCCAGCGCGGCCCAGGGGCCGGAGCGGACCTCGGTCACGCCGGCGCCGGCCTCGAAGTCCTGCAGCAGGGCGCGCAGCGCCGGCGGCACCGGCCGCGCGGTCTGGGTGGCCGAGTCGGCGAAGACGTAGACCAGCTCGCACTCGATCAGCCGCCGGCCATCGCGGAAGATCGCGCCCTCGAACCCCATGGAGCTGTTGCCGATGCGGGCGCAGCGCACGGCAGCTTCCAGCAGGTCGTCCATGCGGGCCGAGGCGTGGTACTGCAGCGTGGCCTTCTTCACGTAGAGTTCGCCGCCCAGCAGGTGCATGGCCGACTCGTAGGGCAGCGCCAGCGCGCGCCAGTAGTCGGTGACGGCGGTGTCGAAGTACATCAGGTAGTGGGCGTTGAAGACGATCTTCTGCATGTCGACTTCGGCCCAGCGCACGCGCAGGCGGTGGCGCACACGGAAGTCGGCGGGGCGGGCGGCGGCGTGGGTCATGGGGCGGTTCCAAAGGCCTGGCGCAGCGCGGCGGCAGCGGCGGCATGGGCCTGCCGCGCCTGCGGCACGACGCGGCCCATCTTGATGAATTCGTGGGTGACGCCGCGCCAGAGCTCCAGCCCCACCGGCACGGCGGCGGCGCGCAGCAGGTCGGCATAGGCCAGGCCTTCGTCCAGCAGCGGGTCGCACTCGGCCAGGCCGAACCAGGCCGGCGCCACGCCTTCGGCGTCGGGCACCCGCAGCGGGGCGAAGCGCCAGTCCTCGCGGTCGGCGTCGTCGCGCAGGTAGAGGCCGAAGAACCAGGCGATCAGCTCCCTGCTCAGGATCGGCCCCTGGGCGTAGCGCCGGTGCGATCCGGTGTCCTGCCAGGCGCCGCAGCCGGGGTAGAACAGCAGTTGCAGCGCCAGCGGCAGGCCGGCGTCGCGGGCCTGCAGTGCGCTGGCGGCGGCGAGCGTGCCGCCGGCGCTGTCGCCGCCGACGGCGATGCGGCGGGCGTCGATGCCGTGGCCGGCGCCCTCGCGGTGCAGCCACGCGAGCGCATCCCAGGCGTCGTCGTGGGCGACCGGGAAGCGGTGTTCCGGCGCCAGCCGGTAGTCCACCGACACCACCGCGCAGCCGGCCAGCCGCGCCAGCTCGCGGCACAGCGTGTCATGCGTGGCGACCGCGCCGATGGTGAAGCCGCCGCCGTGCAGGTAGAGCAGCGCCGGCAGCGGCGCCGCGCCCTGCCCTGCGGCCACGGGCGCGTACAGCCGCAGCGGCAGCGCATGGCCGTCGCGCGCGGCGATGGTAAAGTCCTCCACGCGCGGCAGGGCGGCGCGCGGCACCTCCAATACCTCGGCCGCCGCGGCGTAGGCCTGGCGCGCCTGCTGCGGCGTGAGGGTCTGCATCGGCGCATGGCCGGCGCGGGCAATGCCCTGCAGCACGCCGCGCATCGCGGGCGTCAAGGCAGGCGCCTGCATCAGCGGGAAGGCGCGCCGAGTGCGGGCTTGGCGGCTTTTGGAAGGGGTGCGAGCGCGCGCGCCACGTGGCGCTGCGGTGTGTGCGGAGATGGCATGTCCTCGTTCTGTGTGCGGTTGGGGTGCGCCGCATTCTGTCTCAGAAGGTTCTCTAAGGCGACGCTGAACAAGTCCCCGCGCTGGCGCGCGCCCTGGTGTGGGATGGGATGCAAGGCGCAAACCGCAGCCATGGCCGCAGCCATGGCGAGGATTTGCAACGCCGCAGACCGCCCACGGCAGGGATGCGCGACGCGCGAGGGACTTGTTCAGCGTTGCCCTAATGCCCTCCGCCCAGGTAGGCGGCCTTGACCGCAGGATCGTTGCGCAGCTTCTCGGCCGGGCCGTGCAGGGATATGCGGCCGTTCTCCAGCACGTAGCCGTAGTCGGCCACGCCCAATGCCGCGGCCGCGAACTGCTCGACCAGCAGCATGGTCACGCCTTCGCTCTTGAGCCGCCCGATGATGCGGAACACCTCGGCCACCAGGATCGGCGCCAGGCCCATGGAGGGTTCGTCGAGCAGCACGACGTCCGGGTTGAGCATGACGGCGCGCGCCATGGCCAGCATCTGCTGCTCGCCGCCGGAGAGCGTGCCGGCCAGTTGCGTGCGACGCTCCTTGAGCCGGGGGAAAAGCTCCAGTGCGCGTTCGAGGTCGGCCGCCACGTCGCCGCGCGGCCGGCTGCCGGTCAGGCGGGGGAAGGCGCCGAGCGTGAGGTTGTCGGTGACCGTCATGGTCGCGAAGACGCGCCGCCCCTCGGGCGAATGCGCCAGGCCACGCTTGGCGATGTCGTAGGACTCCAGGCCGTCGATGCGCTGGCCGTTGAGCGTGATCTCTCCCGCGCCCGGGGCGATCATGCCGGAGACGGCCCGCATGGTGGTGGTCTTGCCGGCGCCGTTGGAGCCGATCAGGGTCACGACCTTGCCCTGGGGCACCTCGATCGAGATGCCGTGCAGCACCTCCACCTTGCCGTAGCCGGCGAAGAGATTGTGGATCTTCAGCATGCTGCGTTCCTCAGGCGGTGGCCGTGGCGGCATCCTGCCCGCCCAGGTAGGCCTCGATCACCCTCTCGTCGGCCTGCACCGCGGCAGGCACGCCTTCTGCGATCTTCTGGCCGAAGTCGAGCACCGACACGGTATCGCAGATGCCCATCACCACATCCATGTGGTGCTCGATCAGGATCAAGGTCACGCCATGCTCGCGGATCTTGCGGATGATGACCATCAGCTCCTTGATGTCCGGGGCGGTCAGGCCTGCGGCCGGCTCGTCGAGCAGCAGCAGCTGCGGATCGAGCGCCAGTGCGCGCGCGATCTCCAGCAGGCGCTGCTTGCCATAGGGCAGGTTGCGCGCCTCCTCGGCCGCGAAGGACTCCAGTCCGACGAATTGCAGCAGGCCCAGCGCGCGGGCCGCGGCGGCTTCGCTCTCGCGCCGGTAGCGCGGCGTGCCCAGGGCCACGTCCAACAGGTTGCTGCGGAAGCTGTGGTGCAGGCCCACCTGCACGTTCTGCAGCGCGCTCATCTCGCCGAACAACTGCACGTTCTGGAAGGTGCGCGCGATGCCGGACAGCGCGATGTCCGCCGAGGTGCGGCCGACCAGCGAACGGCCCGCGAACACCAGGCTGCCGGCGGTCGGCACGTAGATGCCGGTCAGCACGTTCATCATGGTGCTCTTGCCCGAGCCGTTCGGGCCGATCAGGCCATGGATCGACCCGCGCCGGATGGTCAGGTCGACGTCGTTGAGCGCCTTCAGGCCGCCGAACTGCATCAGCACGCCCTGGGCCTGCAGCAGATCGCCGGACGCGCCGGCATGCGCGGCGGTGAATACCGCGTCGGACTGTGCCCCGCCCTCTTCCACGCTCGGCGCGCGGGGCTGGGGCGTGCGGATGTTGATGGCCTTGCGCACGAAGCCGACGATGCCGTCCTGCAGGTAGTACACGACGAAGAGCATGATCACGCCGAAGATCGAGAGCCGCCAGTCGGTCATGGTGTCCAGCCAGAACGACAGGCCCGCGAGCGCCATGCTGCCCGCCACGGGGATGGCCATCTGCACCGCAGTGGCGCGCCCGCGCCGGATGGCCACGGCTGCCGTGGCCACCACCGCCACCGCCAGCGCCACCGAGACGTAGCGGAACAGCACCACGTCGTCCAGCAGCTTGGGCAGCAGCACGATGATGGTGGCGCCGAGCATGGCGCCGATGCGGCTCTTGCGCCCGCCCATGATGACGGCGAGCAGGAACAGCACCGTGAGTTCGAAGTTGTAGGTGTTGGGCGAGATGTACTGCTCGGAGTACGCATACAGGCAGCCGGCCAGGCCCGCGAAGCCGGCACTGATGACGAAGGCGTAGACCTTGTAGCGGTAGACCGAGACGCCCATGCAGTCCGACGCCACCGGGCTGCCACGCAGCGCCTCGAAGGCCCGCCCCAGGTGCGAGCGCAGGATGCGGTGCACCACGAGCAGCGCCAGCACCATCAGCACCGCCACCACCCAGTAGTACTCGCGCTCGTCGAGCTTGTGGCCGAACAGCGCGGGCTTCTCGAGCTTGATGCCCATGGGCCCTTCGGTCAGGAAACTCATCTCGTTGATGAGGATCTGGATGATGGTGCCGAAGGCCAGCGTCACCATGGCCAGGTACGGTCCCGACACCCGCAGCGCCGGCAGGGCCAGCAGCGCGCCGAAGCCGGCCGTGAACAGGATGGCGACCGGCACGGTGATCCAGAACGGCGCCGCCAGCTTGAGCACGAGCACGCCGGCCACATAGGCGCCTAGCCCGAACAGCCCCGCATGCCCGAGCGACACCTGGCCGGTGTAGCCGACCACGATGTCCAGGCCGAACAGCACGATCGCATAGATCATGATGGTTTCGAGCAGATGGATGTAGTACGGGTTGTCGATGCCGACCGGGAACAGCAGCAGCGCGGCAACCCCTGCGATGGCCAGCAGGCGGTGGCTGGTTTTCATTTTCTCGGACACCGTGCTCACACCTTCTTGATCGCCGTCTTGCCGAACAGGCCGGCCGGGCGCACCGCCAGCACGATGAGCAGCAGCACCAGGCCGGGCACGTCCTTGTAGCCGGTGCTGAGGTAGAAGCCGGTGGTGGTCTCCGCGATGCCGAGGATGATGCCACCCAGCACGATGCCCATGCCGCTGGTCAGCCCGCCGATGATGGCGACGGCGAAGGCCTTGAGGCCGAGCACCGCCCCCATGGTGGCGCCGGTGAGCGTCAGCGGCGCGATCAGCACGCCGGCAAATGCGGCCGTCATCGACGACAGCGCATACGAGAAGGTGATGACGAGCCCGGTATTGATGCCCATCAGCTTGGCCGCATCGCGGTCATTGAAGGTGGCGACCACGGCCTTGCCGTAGATGGAGCGGCGGTTGAACAGCTCGACCGCCAGCATCATCAGGATCGCGCCGGCCACCACCAGGATCTCCATCGGCAGCACGTTGGCGTTGAGGAACTTGATCGGAGACTCCGGCAGCGGCGACGGGAACTTCAGGTCATCGCGCCCCCAGACGTTTTCCGCCACGTTCTTGAAGATGATGCCCAGCGCGATGGTGGACATGATCCAGCCGAACTCCGACCTGATCTTGATCGCCGGCCGCACCCCGATGCGCTCCACCACCGCGCCCTGGAGCGCCCCGAACAGGCACACCAGGGGAATCATCAGCCAGTAGTTCACGCCTGCGTTGACCAGGGTCAGGCCGACCAGCGCGCCCAGCATCAGGGCGTCGCCCTGGCCGAAATTGAGGGTATCGGAGGTGGCAAAGGTGAGCTGGTAGCCAAACGCGATGACGGCATAGATCATGCCCAGCGCAATGCCGCTGAAGATGAGTTGCGTGAGGATTTGCATGGCGGCTTTCGAAAGGCGTGGACCAAAAAATGCGCCGCCGCGGGAGTTCCCGGGGCGGCGCCGGCATGCAGGCCGCGCCTACTTCATCAGTGCATCATTGGCCGCGACATCCTTCAGGCGAACCTGGGACGCGCTCTTCTGGTCGTCGGCGCTGGCAAAGACCACACGGCCGCCCTTGACCTCGCCGAACACCGGGATGTTGGCGGTGATCGCCTCATGGTCGGTCTTGGAGAAAGGCTTGTTGTAGGTGGTCACCACGCCTTCCACCGGCGTCTGCAGGTCTTCCAGGGCCGCCTTGATCTTCGGCCCGTCGGTGCTGCCGGCCTGCTTGATGGCCGCTGCCAGCAGGTAGATCGAGTCGTAGCCCTGCGCTGCGGACACCGGCGAATCCATGCGGTTGTTCTTCGGCTTGAAGGTCGCGAGGAAGGCGTCGATGAAGGCCTTGCGCTTGGGCGTGGTCGGCTCCTGGATGAAGGTCTGCGGCATGCGCGCGCCGTCTCCGCCCGGACCCGCGTTGTCGATGAAGTTGGCCATGGCCAGCGTCCAGCTGCCGATGATCGGCACCTTCCAGCCCAGCTTGGTCATGCCATTGGCGATCTGGGCGAGTTCGGGGCCGATGCCGTAGGTCAGCACGGCCTCGGCGCCCGCCTCCTTGGCCTTGAGCAACTGGGCCGTCATGTCGACGTCCTTGATGTTGAACTTCTCCACGGCGACCGCCGTGATGCCCTTCCTCTTGAGCGCCTTCTCCAGGTCTTCCCGGCCGAGCTGGCCGTAGTTGGTGGAGTCGGCCAGTATGGCGACCTTCTTGAAGCCGCGGCGCACGATGGCCTCCTCCACGATCATCGGGGCCTGGATGCTGTCATGCGCGGCGTTGCGGAAGACGTAGTTGTCCGGGTCCTTGTCGAACTGGTGCGTGATGACGGAGCCCGTGGCCACGTTGTTCAGCACCGGAATCTTGGCGTCCTGGAAGAAGCGCTGCGATGCCAGTGCCACGCCGGTGTTGATGTAGCCCACCACGGCCACCACCTTCTCCTTGTTGATGAATTCCTGCGCGATCTGCACGCCGCGCTCGTTCTTGGCTTCATCGTCGCGTTCGATGAGCTGGATCTTGCGGCCGAGCACGCCGCCGGCCTTGTTGATCTCTTCGGTGGCCAGGCGCACGCCGTCGCGCATGCTGACGCCCATGGACGACGAGCCTCCGGTGAATGGCCCGTCCACCCCGATCTTGATCGGGTCGGCGGCGAAGGCGCCGGCCGAGAACGCGATGGCGCCGGCGACGGTCAGGAGCTTGAAACTGAACTGCATGGCACATGTCTCCGATGGTGGGGCTGGCAGCCGCGGCGTCATGCCGCAGCGCAGGCCTGGGCCAACATAGCCAGAAGTCACACGCTTGAAGAGAGTGACAACCCTAGGGCAACGCTGAACAAGTCCCTCGCGTGTCGCGCATCCCTGCTGTGGGCGGTCTGCGGCGTTGCAAATCCTCGCCATAGCTGCGGCTATGGCTGCGGTTTGCGCCTTGCATCCCATCCCACACCAGGGCGCGCGCCACCACGCGGACTTATTCAGCGTTACCCTAGGCGTGCCGGGGCGCAGCCAGGCAAATGGCACTCAGAGGAACGGGCCGGCCTCGGTGCTGCTCGTCCAGTCGATCGGGTCCTGCTGCAGCACCGCGTCGATGTCCAGCCCCAGGGCCAGCCCGACGAGGTCCGGGAAGCTGGTGGCGAGTTCGCGCTCTCCCAGCCCGGCCTCGCGGGCCCGGGCGCGCCAGGCGGCCAGGTGGATGATGCCGGCCAGCGGCTCGCAGGCCTCTTCGTCGAAGGGCGCATGCTGGTGCCCCAGCGCATCGACGATCTGCGCCGGGAACTGCCAGTTGCGGGCCAGGCCGGCGCTGACCTGTGCATAGCTGTAGCCGAAGACGCGATGCTCCACGCGGGCGCGGCGCAGGTCCAGCGGCGGCACCGAGGCGTCGAGCGCCAGCATCTTTTCGGGCATGCCGCTGTGCATCACCAGCTCGCCCACGGCATGGACCAGGCCCGCGGAGAAGGCCGTACCGAGGTTCTGGTGCACGAGGCCTGCCAGCGAGCGCGAGATCCTGGCGACGTCCAGGCTGTAGCGCCAGAACTGCTGCATGTTCATGCCCGGCACCGAGCGGAACGCGCCACCGAGCGAGGCGGTGCTGACCAGGCTGCGCACATGGGCCAGGCTCAGGATGGCCAGCGCCTCGGACACGCCGCCGATGCGCTGCGACGGCTGGAGAAAGGTCGAATTGGCCAGTTGCAGCACGCGGGCGGTGAGGCCGGGGTCCGTGCCGATGAGCTGGCTGATCTTGCGCAGGTCCGGCGCCTCTTGATCGAACTCGTTCAGCAGCAGCGCCACCACCTTGGGGATGCTGGGAATGGCCGTGGGCGAGGCCAGCAAAGCGTTCAGCTCCATGGAACCGCTCCTGGTGGCGGGGCGTTGGTCCGGGGCGCTGCCACCGAAAGCGCCCGGGTCATTACCGCCTCGCGCGCGGGCCGTTCATTTGCCCGGTCCGCGGTTCTGCAGCCGCGCGAAGGCCGACGCCATGGCGCCGCCGACCTGGGGCGCGGCCGGCGCCGGACGGCGCGGCTGGCTGCGGCCGGCAGCCTCGAAACGGTTCTCGCGGGGCGCGTCGCGGCGGGCGCCGGCGCCGCCGCCGTCGAGCTTCATGCTCAGGGCGATGCGCTTGCGCTCCACGTCGACCTCGACCACGCGCACCTTGACGATGTCGCCGGTCTTGACCACCTCGCGCGCGTCGTTGACGAACTTGTAGGCCAGCTGGCTCACGTGCACCAGCCCGTCCTGGTGCACGCCCAGGTCCACGAAGGCGCCGAACTGGGCGACGTTGCTCACCGTGCCCTCCAGCACCATGCCCTCGCGCAGGTCCTGGATGTCGTCCACGCCGTCGTTGAAGCGTGCCACCTTGAAGTCGGGGCGCGGGTCGCGGCCGGGCTTCTCCAGCTCGGACAGGATGTCCCTGACCGTGATGACGCCGAAGCGCTCATTGGCGAACAGCTCGGGCCGCAGGGTCTTGAGCATGTCGGCCCGCCCCATGACCGAGGCCACCGGCTGGCCGATGCGGGCGATGATCTGCTCGACCACCGGATAGGTCTCGGGGTGCACGCCGGTCATGTCCAGCGGGTTGTCGCCGCCGCGGATGCGCAGGAAGCCCGCGCTCTGCTCGAAGGTCTTGGCGCCCAGGCCGGTGACGGCCAGCAACTGCTGGCGGTTGGCGAAGGCGCCGTTGGCTTCGCGCCAGCGCACCACGGACTTGGCCACGCTGCCCGACAGGCCCGACACCCGGGCCAGCAGCGGCGCGCTGGCGGTATTGAGGTCCACGCCGACGGCGTTGACGCAGTCTTCCACCACGGCGTCCAGCGTGCGCGCCAGTTCGCTCTGGTTGACGTCGTGCTGGTACTGCCCGACGCCGATGCTCTTGGGGTCGATCTTGACCAGTTCGGCCAGCGGGTCCTGCAGGCGGCGGGCGATGCTGGCGGCACCGCGCAGGCTCACGTCCACGTCGGGCATCTCCTGGCTGGCGAACTCGCTGGCGGAGTAGACCGATGCGCCGGCCTCGCTCACCACGACCTTCTCGATGCGGCGCTCGCTGGCCTTGGACAGCAGCTTGATCAGGTCGGCGGCCAGCTTGTCGGTTTCGCGGCTGGCCGTGCCGTTGCCGATGGCGATCAGGTCCACGCCGTGCTTCTCGCACAGCCTGCCCAGCGTATGCAGCGCGCCGTCCCAGTCCCTGCGCGGCTCGTGCGGGAAGACGGTGGCGGTATCCACCAGCTTGCCGGTGGCGTCCACCACGGCCACCTTGACGCCGGTGCGGATGCCCGGATCCAGGCCCATGACGGTGCGCGGGCCGGCCGGCGCGGCCAGCAGCAGGTCGCGCAGGTTGTCGGCGAAGACCTTGATGGCGACCCGCTCGGCGTCTTCGCGCAGCCGGGCGAACAGGTCGCGCTCGGTGGACAGGCTGAGCTTGACGCGCCAGGTCCAGGCCACGCACTTGCGCAGCAGCTCGTCGGCCGCGCGCCCGGCGTGGCTCCAGCCCAGGTGCTGGGCGATGCGGCCTTCGGCCAGCGAGGGCGGCGCGCCGCGGCCGGTGGCGGGCGCGTCCTCCACCGTGGGGGTGACCAGCCTGGCTTCCAGGATGCCCAGCGTGCGGCCCCGGAACACGGCCAGCGCGCGGTGCGAGGGCACGCGGGCGATCGGCTCGTCGTACTCGAAGTAGTCGCGGAACTTGGCGACGTCGGGGTTCTGTTCGTCCTTGCCTTCGACCTTCCTGCTCTGCAGCAGGCCTTCGGCCCAGAGCCATTCGCGCAGGCCCTGCACCAGGGCAGCGTCTTCGGCCCAGCGCTCGGACAGGATGTCGCGCACGCCGTCCAGCACGGCCGGCACGGTGGAGAAATCCGCGCCAGGCTTGCCGTCGTCCAGCACTTCGGGCGGGCGGGTGAAGGCCACGGCTTCCACGGCCGGGTCCAGCGTCGGGTCGTCCAACAGCTTGTCGGCCAGCGGCTCGATGCCGAATTCGCGCGCGATCTGGCCCTTTGTGCGGCGCTTCTGCTTGTAGGGCAGGTAGAGGTCTTCCAGCTCCTGCTTGGTGGGCGCGGCCTCGATGGCCGCGCGCAGGGCCGGGGTGAGCTTGCCTTGTTCGTCGATGCTTTTCAGCACCGACTCGCGGCGCTCCTCCAGCTCGCGCAGGTAGGACAGGCGGGCTTCCACCTCGCGTAGCTGGATGTCGTCCAGGCCGCCCGTGGCCTCCTTGCGATAGCGGGCGATGAAGGGCACGGTGGCCCCGCCATCGAGCAGCTCGACGGCGGTGCGCACCTGCTGCTCGGTCACGCGGATTTCGGAAGCGATCTGGCGAAGAATTTTCTGCATGTCTCGGCGCGCGGCCAGGGGACCGGCGAGGGAAGGTGAACGCGAAAAAGGACAGGAGCGGGCGAGTGTGCCATAGCCCGGGCCGCCTGGCGGCGGCATCGTTTTGCTACAAAATATATAGCATACAGCCCAAATAAAACCTGGGCTTCAAGGACTTTTTTCTTGAAAACGCTCGATCAGCCCGCCTCGCTCGGGGTTCGGAGACGGATCGGGCGCAGGCCAGGGTGACGGGCCCGGACGCGCTCGTAGCAATCGGCCACGCCGGGCGCTTGCAGGCTGACGGCCAGGACGCATTCGAGAACAGGGGCCGCTCCGGCCGGAATGGCGTCCGCGGCCATGCCCGCCCAGTAGCCCACGTCGAACACCGGCCGGTCGAGGCCCGCGCCGCCCCGCCAGCGCTGGCGGTGCAGGACCAGGCCCGATTCGGGCGCCGCAGCGGGCGCATCGAGGAAGAACGGACTGGCGCGCAGGTCGCCCCGCCCCGCCAGCGGCCGGAAGCTGATCTCCGCTCCCGGACCGGCGCGCTCCCTGGCGTGCTCCGGCCCCAGGCTGACTCCGGCGCAGAAGCTGGCCGTGATGCAGAGGGTGTCGGCCGGCAGCCAGGGGATGGAGAAGCGCCAGCACTCACCCGCGGCAATGGCGGCGCGGAACAGCACGGTGACGCCGTCGGGAGCGCATGCCAGCAGGGCCGCCCCGTCGTCCGTGAAGCGGCCCCAGCCGGTCTCGGCCGTTGCCCCGTCCGGATGCGGCGCCGCATGGTGGATGAGCAAGGTCTTCAGGGCCAGCGCGGACAGCCGGTCGGCGGCGCGGGCCGCCAGCTCGGCCGCCGCGCGCAGCACCAGGGGCGCGGCGAAGCTGGTGCCCGCCAGCCCGACGACGGCGCGCTGGAAGGGGCTGTACAGCGCCAGCAGTTCCTGCCGGGAGCCGCCGAAAGCCAGGCCGTCGGGTTTGAGCGGCCCGGCTCCGCGCCCGGGTCCGCAGCAACTGTAGGACGCGCGTTGCCATGCCGCACCACTGCGGTCGCAGGCGCCCACGGTGAGGGCATTGGCCATGTCGCCCGGCGGCTGGATGCGGCGGGCGTCGCCCGCTTCGCCATCGTTGCCGGCGGCGACGGTCAGCAGGATGTCGTGGCGCGCGCAGGTCTGCTCCAGCACCGCCGTCCAGACGTGCGCCTCATCGTCCTGGATCGGCATGCGCGGGCCCAGGCTGATGTTGGCGAAGCGGTGGCGGCCTACCTGCAGTTCGCGCTGGATGCGCAGCAGGACGTCGAACAGATCGGGGTCCTGGTACGAGTCCGGGGTGAGTACGCGGTAGTGGTCCACCCCCATCACCGGGCGCCGGAACGCGGCGCCCTGGCCCGCCTGACCGAACAGGAAGGCGGAAGTGACCTCCGTGCCGTGCATGAGGAACGCGCGCGCCGTGGCGGCCGTCTCGGGGTAGGCATGCTCGCGCGCCCAAGGCCCCATGTCGGCCACGCCCAGCCCGCCGTCGAAGATCGCGGCCCGCTCGCACGGGCTCGGCGGCGCGGCGAATGGCGGCGGCGCTGCGGGCCTGCGCAGCGTGCGGCGTGGCAGCGGTGGGACGCGCGCCTGCAGGGCCCGGGCCCGCCTGGCCAGTCGCAGGAAGCCGAAATCGGCCACGGCCAGCACCTGGGCCGCGGTGGCGACCACGCGCAGGAAGGTCAGGCCACCCGCGCGGATCTGACGCTCCGGGTCCGGCTGAATACCGTGTTGCAGGCAGAGCGCATGGAAGGCCGCAAGCGTGTCTGCGTCGCCCTCGCCCGCATGCAGGACCAGCTCGAAGACTCCGGGCTTGCCGGCCTCGGGCATCTCGCCCCGGAGCTTGTCTTGCGCCGTGGGCCAGTGCACATGCTCGACGGCATGGCGCGCCGGGTGTGCGCCGGACTCCAGCAGCGCCTCCCATCGGCAGACCGCCGGCTCGCCGCCTGCGACGAAGATCGTCAGTGCTGCGCCGCCGGCTGGCAGGGGCGCCATGCGGCTGCCGATCTCCCTCAGGCCGGCACGACGCAGGGATTCGAGCGTGAGATGGGCCGCCTCCCGGCGCGCCGGCGGCAGCCGTGCCTCGAAGACCGCTTCCCCTTGCACCAGGGCGTGCACAGGGGCGACCCGCCACTGGCGGCGCATTTCGCGGATCGAATCGAGCAGGCCCGGCGCGTCCGGCAGGCCGCCGCGGCAAGCGGCCTGCTCGGCATTGCGCTGCGGCGCGCGGCCCTGCTGCGCCAGCCTTTCGCCCTCGCCGAGCAAGAGCCCTCCGGCGGCCATCTAGCGCAGCCCACCCTCGTAGACCGTGCCCTTTCTGACGGTGAAGGCATAGCCCCCGAAGCGGATCTCGCCACGCCGGCGCTCGACCAGCGGCGGCAGCGGGCCCGGCTGCGGCAGGGCATTGCTGAGTTGGTGCTTGACCCGGAAGATCTGGATGTTGACGTACGACGGATCGACGTCGAGCATGCGCGAGAGTTCCTCCAGCGCAATCCATCCCTGGCTCTGCGCATCCAGGCCCCTGACCGCGTCCTGCAGGCGCAGCCGCGCCAGTGTGGCCAGGGTGTAGTGGTGGATGCGCTCCCCCAGCGGTATCGATTCGCTTCCCAGCACCAGATTGAGCCGGGTGTGCTCTTCGTTCTGGCTGACTTCGAAGTGCAAGGTCAGCTCCGAAAGATCGAGCCCTGCGCCTGCGGCCTGGGTTTCCTTCGTGGACTCCACATCGGCGCACAGCACGAACTCCCAGGCGTTGCCCGAGGTCTGCACCGTGGCGCCATCGGCCAGGTGGTCCAGGCCGCCGATGTGCTCCAGCATCCAGTGCCCATCGAGCACGTAGATGCTGAGCTCGGGCTGCGCGGCAGTGGGCAGAAGGTTGCCCTGCGGACTGAGGGCTATGGCACTGCCGCGCCCGTCGCGCGGAAAGAGACAGGTGGCCGGCGGGCTCAGGTCATTGACCGTCCAGATCGCACCCATGCTGGCACTGAGGCATATTTCCATGCCCAGCGCCAGAGGCGTCCAGTGGCCGGTGGGCAGACGCCGGCCACTGACCAGCGTCCCATTGCGGCTCTGGTCGATGATCTCCCAGCGGTTCTGGTTCCAGCGTACCAGCGCATGGATCTTCGACACGTCCGCCGCCGGTATGACGGTCTGGCATGCCGAGGGGTGACGTCCGAACGCATGGATCGGGCGCAGCATGACGCCGCTGTCGGAGTGCTTGTTCCAGAAAATTGCCATGAAGTCGTCTTGCCCTCGCGCAGTTCCATCGCCGCCATCCTGACGGCACGGAGCACCCGCTCAGACATACAGTCCTTGGGGATTCAGTTCTTCTTCGACCAGGGGCCGATCGCGCCAACCCATCGTGACCGGCACCTGGTAGAGCCGCGGGTTCGCCCGCTCGGGCCAGATATGGCACAGGCCCGGCACCACCATTTTCACGCAATGCAGCGCAATGTCCGGCCGGCTGTAGTCCAGCGCCAGGACCTCCATCCCGAGTGCCCGGGCCGCACGCACGCAGGCGCCGATCTCGTCCGCGATATCGGAGGACTGCGCACACTCCGATCGAAGGCGTGGCGTGGCGCCGGCAGCTGCCGCGCCGAGCAGGAATGCAGAATGGGCGTCTGCCACGGCGAACTGCTTGCCCGCGGCGACCAGTTGGCAGATCTCCGTCAGGGCCCGCTCGCACGCGACCGCCGCGTCCAGGCTGCAGCCGAATCCGACGGCCCACGCGCCACTGTGCTGGTGGTGCCCGACGGCCGCTGCCACCGGGATGCCGAAGTCATGGCGGATGTCCATGACCCAATGGCGCCATGCGGGCCCGAGCGTGCGGCCCACCCGCGCGCGGAATTCAGGCCGCAGCCCATCGAGATCCACACGCGGCCTCGCAAGCTGGTTGTACCACCAGATGGCCGCCGCATCGCGCTCCACCAGTTCGAGCAGGCCTTGCAGGATCGCCTCCTCGAGGGTGTTTCCGGCGGCACAGCCGTTCGACGTCCATCCGGCATGGCGTGTGCTGTGCGCCGGCGCATGGGCATAGCAATAGCCCAGGGGCAGATAGCACCTCGCTTGGTGGGTCAGGGACCAGGCGGGTGCCCATGACATCGTCTCGCCGGGTTCTGGCGCCACTGGCGCCTGCAGCAGCGTGCCGGCGCTCAGCCTGCGCGCCTCGCCGGTTTCGTGCTGACGTGCGCTGAAGTACGCCAGCGCCTGCGGCGGTATGCAGCGGGCATCCAGCTCCTCCGCCGCGGCGGTGACGAGCGCCTCGTCGCCCTGGTAGAAGGCCGCGTAGCGCTCTATCGCCTCGCACATGGCACTGGCACGGGACTGTTCTGCGGACATGCCTTTGCCCAGGCACCACTGCAACCAGGACTCCGGCGGCGGCGCAGCACCCTCGCTCAACGGGGTTCTGAAAATGCCGCTGCGATACACGCGCAAGCCGTCGCCGTCCTCTTCTCCGAGAGGCGCGACCTCGGTGATGGCGCCGCACAAGGCGCTCAACTCGGGCAGCAGTCGCTGCACGGTGTCGGCAGCCGGCATGCTGCGAGAGCCGCCATCGCGCTGGCGCAAGCGCAGGCAGGAGGCCGGCACGACGGGGCGCCGCTGCTGCTCGGCCAGCAAGCCCGGGTTGCCGCAACGCGCGCACTGCGGCCGCGCCGTGACGGCATGTACCCTTGGCGTGCCGACCGGATCGCCGGAGTCGGGCGGTGTGAACAGCAGGCCGTGCCTGCTGCCCGCCAGCACTTCCTGCAGACAGGGTTGCAGCGTGCGCCACCTGCCCTGCAGGAGCGCAGGGCCGTGGCGCACCGGCAGTGCCGGCACAGGGCCGCCGCTGTGCGCCTGCCACCAGGCGCGCGCCGGCTGGTTGCGCATCAGCCGGTGCGCCAGGCAGTGCCAGCATGCAGCCCCCGGCACGCGTGGTTTGAACAGCGGGCCGAGCATGGCCTGCTCTCCGGCGGGCCGGACCAGCAGCCAGGCGCGGCCCATGGCCGTTTGCTCGGTGTCGATCCGTTCGAGCCGCGTGTCGAGATAGTCGTCGCAGAAGACGAACGTGAGGCTGCCGCGGCCGGGTTGCGCCTCGTATGCCGAAGACGCCCAGTTCGCGGCATCGGCGGCATCGATCAACTCCGACAGCACGATGGCATCGGCGCCATGCGCGAGGGATGTGCGGACGAACGGCCGGGAAAAGTCCGGCGTGTGGTAGTTTTCGCCGCAAAGCCCCGCCGCGGGCTGGACGAAACCCTGCCGCAGCAGACCGTCGAGCGCATGCAGCATTCCAGCGAGCAGGCCCGCCGCACTCTCGTGGCTCCTGCAATACGACTCCAGGCTATCGCCCCGAGCAAGAACCTGCGCGAGTGCGAGCACGATTGGCGAATCGAACCGATAGGCCCCGGTCTCGCCAATCAGTTGCAGCCAGCCCGGCCCCGTCGCCGGCGGCAGATAGCGGCCATGCCACCGGAAAATGCCGCCGTAGAGATCCGTCCAGGCGCCCCTATCCATCGCCTTCCTTGCCCAGGCCAAGACTCAGCACCGTGTAGGGCCAACGGCGCCGCACCGCCTGGAATGCCGCCTCGAAGAGCCGATGCTGGTTCGAAAATGAAGAGAACGGATGTTCCTCCGAGAGAATCCGCATCGAGCGGTGCAGCCGGGCGATCTCCCCAGCCGTGTCGAAGCCGCATACCACCGGCAAGCGCATTCCGCCGACGTCCATGGGCAGATGCACGAGATCGGAGTGCACATAGTCCAGCACCAATCGCCCCATGCTGCGGCTCTGCTGCAGACGTTCGGCCAGACCTTGCAGCAGCGTTTCCAGCGGCGCCTTGGCGAGGTAGGGACACACCCCTTCCATGAGGAGGAGCACCGGCCTGCCGGGCCGCAGGCCGACCTGTTCCAACCATGCCGGCTCCAGAATCGAGCAGCTGAGATTGCGCCCCGCGCTCGGCGCATCCATGTAGCGCTCGCGCAGGTGTATGGCTTCGGGGAGGTCGATGTTCACCCAGTCCGCGGCCTGGCTGCCGGGAAGGCTCGCAAGGATGCGGCTCCTGCGCGTGCAAAGGCCGGCGCCCAGCGTGATGGCCATGCCCTGCGGATGGGACAGGAAGAACTCGGCGGCGAGCCGGTCGAACAGCGCCGCCCGCAACGCCGTGCCCCGAACAAAGGCCGCGTCTTGCGCATAGCCCGAGACATCGAGCGGCAGTCTGGAAACGATCTGCTGCGCCAGCGGATCGGAAAAGCCGGTGTCGGGAGCGACCCTGTGCGCCGCGGCACGGGCCGACAGGGTCAACAGCATGGTCGCGGCGGCACCCTGCAGGGCAGGCCAGGGCACATCGCCAGCGCCCGCCGCAACGTCTTCAGCAGGTGAAGGGATAGGCGCTACCCGTGTTGTTGTACGAGGTCAGCGCGATCGGCCGCATATGCTCCACTGCCGGTGCCACGGGATAGTTGAGCACGATGGCGTTCTTGATCGGGCTGCCGTCATCGTTCGTCCGGTTCCACTCACCCGCCTCGGCATCCCAGGTGAATGCCGGGTTGGTGACGAACTTGACCTGGAAGTTGAACGGGTTGTTGTAGCCCAGCCATTGGCTCAGCACCGGCGCCGCGTCCGTATCCGTTTCGCCCGACCGGGTCAGTTGCTTGAGGAACTCCGGAGACTGCCACGCGAGCGTGACGGCCCGCAGCACCACACCGCCGAAAGCCAGCAGCGAATCGGTTCCGCCGCTGGGGATGCCCAGGCTGGTGGGCAAGGCGCCGCGCAGCACCGAGGTGGCGCCGTCGTCGAAGGTGGTCACCGATCCCATGAAGTCCGGGAACATCTGGTAGTAGGCAGCCAGTGCTTCGGTGGCCTTGGCCTTGGGGGCCTGCGGCAGCACCACGGAGAACCCGTCGTCCATTCCGATCCAGCCCGCCGTCAGTTCCGGCTTCCATTCGGTCTGCTCGGCCGGATCGGCGCTGCGGTTGAGGACGATGTCGAGATTGGGCCACCAAGTGTTCAAGCCGAAGTCGCGGTGCAGGATGGGCTGGATGTCCTTCTGCGCCAGCAGTTCTTCCTGGTAGGCAGGATCGTCCCAGGATCGCGCGATGGCACGCAGATAGGCCAGTCGAAATTCAAGTAGCGGTTCCCCGCCCTGGTGGATTGCCATGAAGAACTCCTCGGTGGTTAGGAAATGTAAGCATAGCTCGGATTCGAGTGCCATGTTTGCAAATCCGAGCGCACGGCAGCTATATCGCCCAGGCGCGCAGCGATCCTCTCCTGCCCGGGGTGGAGTGCCTGCAGCGCGCTCAGGGCGTCCCATTCGGTTTTCAGCTTTCCTCCTTCGCGGGCCAGGCGAGCGGCCAGCAGGAGGCTGGGGCTTATGGCGGCGGGACTGCTGCCAGCTTCCTGCAGATACTGCGCCTTGCGCAGGTGAAGCTCGGCACCATAGAGCCCTTCCTGCAGTTGCTCGGCCAACTGCAGACACTCATCGATGCGCTGGATCGCCTCCTTCCAACGGCCGCGCTCGGCCAGCACCTCGGCGGCCAGCGAGCGGTAGTAGGTCTGGCAATAGGCACAGCCCATCTGCCAAAG
The DNA here is from genome assembly GCF_016428875.1 of Xylophilus sp. ASV27. Taxonomy (GTDB): domain Bacteria; phylum Pseudomonadota; class Gammaproteobacteria; order Burkholderiales; family Burkholderiaceae_C; genus Xylophilus. Next base: position 27,219 of record NZ_JAELTO010000021.1, on the reverse strand, counting down.
CTCCTGCAGCGCCTCGTCCGCCTGATCGATCTCTCCCAGCGCCCAGCAGCGTATGGCTTGCCCGTAGCCTGCGAATGCCGGGAGCCCATAGCGTGCCGTGAGATGCAGCAACTCGGCGGTGGACCGCAGCGCGGCCTGCTTGTCGCCCCGGTGCTGGTGGCCGACGCTTTGATAGAGCAGCGCCATGCCCAGCGAAGGAATGTGCGACAGCGCCCTCGCCCATCCAACGGCATTGGCCGCATCCATCTGCGCGAGCGCATGCTCGCCGGTGAACCACCGCACCAGCGCCCGACCCGCGGCAGCCCAGACCCGGGTGTCGAATCCGAAGTAGCTGGCGTGGTGCGCGTGCGCGCGGACCGAATAGCCTTCGATGGCCTGGGTCAGCACCCGCTCAGCGGCGTAGAAATTGCCGTCGGAATAGTGCGCCAGGCCCAGGTAGGTATGGGCCGCCACCCGCGCGCCGGTATCCTGGCGTTCGCCGGCCAGATCCAGCAGCCGGTAGCCCAAGTGCCGGACCTCTTGCCGGTGGCTGGCCACGTGGTGATAGGTGATCATGGCCCACAGGTGCTGGACTTCCTTCTCCGTGGCCACCGTGCCGGTCAGCAGCGACTCCGACAGGGCGATCCTCTCCTTCACCTGCGCATGCGCCCAGCCGTACTTGTTCATGAGCGCCTGGGTCACGTAGCCGTTGAGATCCAGGCGCGCCTCACGCTGGCCGACGCCCTCGAGCCGGTCGATCCAGCGGTCCACCACTTCGGCGTAGGCGATGGTCTCGTCGTTCAAGGCGCGGTGCTGCGTGATGCGCAACTGCTGGATGGCATGGGCCACGGCCTGTACATGGTCCCCGGCATCGGCGTAGTGCTGCGCGATGCTGCTGGGCTCTTTGGTCGCGCGCAGCGGGTACAGGCGCGCCAGGGTCTGGGCCACGATCCAGTGCTGCTGCCGGCGCTGCACCGCCAGCATGCATTCATACGCCGCATCGCGGATCAGCGCATGGCGGAAGATGAAACCCGCCGCGTCGGAATCGGCCGCGCGCACGATGAGCCCGGCATCGAGCAATGCGGCCAGGCCGTCGGCCACGGACTGCGGGGTCTTGCCGGAGCAGGACTGCAGCAGTTCGAGGTCGAATTCCCGGCCTATGGTGGCCGCGAGCTGCAGCAGCTCCTTCACCGGTCCGAGCCGGTCGAAGCGGCTGATCAGCGAGTCCCGGAGGGTGACGGGAACGTCGACCGGCCGCGCCGAACTCTTGAAGAACCACGCGCCGCCCTTGTCGACCAGGTAGGTGTCGCGCAGCATGCGCGTGAGTTCATGGACGAACAGCGGAACGCCGTCGGTGCGGCCCACGATGTTGTCGATGACGGCCGGGTCGACGGTGTTGGGTGCCAGCAATTGGCGCGCGATCTGCGCGGCCTGCGCGTCGTCCAGTCGTGCGATCGGCAGGTGCGCGGCCTGCAACGCGGGCGGGCAATCCCATCCGGTGCGCGCGCTCAGCACCAGCAGCATCCGGCTCCTGGACAAGGCGGCCGCGACATGCTCCAGCAGCTCGACCGTGGTGGGATCGACCCAGTGCAGATCTTCCACCACCACCAGCAAGGGCGCCGACTGCGCCTGATGGAGCAGCCACCGGGCGATCGACTGCAACAGCAACGCCTTTTGCAGCGCCGGTGATATCTGGCTTTCGGCATAGGGGCCGAGCGGCAGCGAAAGCCACGAGCAGAAGATCGGCAACACCCGGCGGGCATCGCAGCCGGCCGCGCTCAGGGCATCCTGCAGGCGGTCCCGGGCCTCATGCGCGGCAAGCCCGGGTGCCGTACCGTCATACTGCTGGCGCAGCAGAGGCAGGATCGGCGCCAGGGCATTGTTGCGGTACTCCGGCAGGCACTGGAAAGCCATGACGCGGTGACGGTCCTCTTCGAGGCGATCGCGCAACGTCTCGACCACACACGACTTGCCGATGCCCGCTTCGCCACTGAGCAGCACCGCGCTACCGGTACCCAGTTCGGCGCCTCGCCATTGCTGCAACAGTTGCTCGAGCTCGCGCTCACGCCCGATGCACTTGCGCGATGGCAGCCTGCTCCTGCCGGGCAGCGTGGCCGTGGCGGCGAGGGACAGGTACTCGCCGCTCAGGCGATAGGTCCGAATGGGCAAACAGGAAGCCGGCATCCGCAGCGCATCGGCCTCTTCCCCATTGGCGAAACTGCGCAGCAACTGGTAGCAGCTCTCGCTGGCCAGAATGGCGCCCGCCGGCGCCTCGCTTTCCAGCCGCATGGCGATGTTCACGGCGTGGCCGGAGGGCGTTTCGCCGCCAGAGACCACCACCATCCCGGTGTGCAGCCCCATGCGCACCACCAGGTGCGCGCCCTCCTCCTCCTTGATCGCCGCGGTCCTGCGACGGCCCAGGTCGGCCAGTTCCAGCGCGGTCATGCCGGCCTGGCGCGCATCGGCATCGGAGGTCCGCGGGTAGCCGAACAGCACCAGCATCCGCCCTCCGAGCGATCCCGCCAGCACGCCGCCGCGCCGCGTGGCGGCGTCCGCGAACAGGCTGAATTCCTGCCGTTGCATCAGCTCAAGGTCTTCTATGTCCGAAATAGGCATGCCATGGTCGTCTGCTGTCGGCCAGATGGAGACGCTGCAGCACAGAACCGTGACCTGCCGCTTCTCGGAGAAGCTGCGCTTGGTGATCACCGTCTGGGCCAGGTATTCGTGCGACGGCGCACGGTCCGCATCCAGCGTGCCGACCAGGTCATCCAGGCGGATTCGCCCCAGCTCCAGCAGCAGCGCCTCGGCCGAGGCGCTGCGCTCGGCGGTCCGTTTCTTGAGCGCGCGGCGCAGCAGGCTCGCCAGAGGGTGGCCGGCGATCTCCGGCGGCAGCGGCACCTCCTGGCTGCTCAACTGCTGGTGGAAGATCTCGGCGGCCGACGTGCCCTTCATCACCGGCGCGCCGGTCAGGCACTCGAGGAACATCAGGCCCCAGGCGTACAGGTCCGACTGCACGCTGGGCAGTTCCCCGCGCAGTTGCTCGGGCGCACTGTAGGAAGGCGTCCCGAGGCATTCGTCGGTCATGGTCAGGGACGAGAACTGGGCGTCGCGCGCCTGCGGCACCACCGTGCTGACGCCGAAATCCAGCACCTTGGCGTGGGTGATCGCGCCGGTGGACATGAGCATCACGTTGTCCGGCTTCAAGTCCCGATGGACGATGCCCATCTTGTGGGCGCAGTCCAGCGCGTCCAGAACCTCGGCCATGATGCGCGCCGCCTCCACCGGGGTCAGAGCGCCATTGCGCTGTATCAGGCTCTTGAGCGTTTCGCCGGGCACATATTCGAAGACACCGTACACGTACGGCCCCTGCCGCCCCTTGTCGAGCAACTGGACGATGTGGGGATGCCGCAGCCTGGCGCACAGTTCCGTTTCGCGGTGAAAGCGGGCGATGCGGCGCATGTCCTCGGACAGCTTCACGACCTTGACCGCGACCATCGCGCCGGTCTTGCGCTGTCGGGCCAGGAACACCGTGCCATAGCCTCCCGCGCCCAGAGGTTCGCGCAGTTCGTACTCGCGAATGTCCAGTTGCTCCTGCCCAAGCGCATGGGTGGTGGCTGGAACGGCGGTAGCGTGCCGCATGCATGCCCCTTTGCGTGAATCCAAATTCTCTGCCCTGCTCTCAGGAACAGTGTAGCGTCTGGTGCCAGGCAAGCCTACATGTCGCATGACCCTTCAAGGCAGGGGCCGCCGCCGCTCACTCCTCCGCGCTGGAGTCCCAGAAGGCGTGCGAGACGCCGGGCTGCGCCTGGAGCGCAGCAGTGACGCGGTCCAGCTCGGAAGAGTCCACGGCGGTGGCGTACAGGGTGGCCTGGATCTCGGCGTCGGTCTGGCCGAAGGCATGCTGCTCCACTTCACGCACCGGGTACTGCGCCGCCTCCAGCAGTTCGACGATCTTCTCGCGCAGCTCCGCCTGCGCATCGCGCCGGCAGACCACGTAGACCCGGTAGGTCGCCTCGCTCGCTTCCTCGTCCACGGGGCGGCGGTTGATGCGGTTGACCACCGGCCGCAGCAGCGTGTTGCTGGCCAGCACGAACAGCGCCGCAATCAACGCTTCGCCAATCAGATCGGCCCCGGCGCAGGCGCCGACCGCGGCCGATCCCCACAGCGTCGCGGCGGTGTTGAGGCCGGTGACGTTGGCGCCCTCCTTCATGATCGCCCCGGCGCCGAGGAAGCCGATGCCCGACACGACATAGGCCACCACGCGCACCGCGCCGTCGTGGCCGCTCATGCGGTTGGCCATGTCGACGAACACCGCCGCGCCGACGGCGACCAGGGTGTTGGTGCGCAGTCCGGCGGTGCGCTGGCGCACCTGGCGCTCCAGGCCGATCAGGCTGCCCAGCACGAACGCGGTCGTCAGGCTGACGAAGGTGTCGAGCAGCGAGGCCAGGTTGAGGTTCCTGATTGCTTCCATGGTCGTCTCTTGCGTCAGGATCAACCGATGCGCCGGGCCGCGGCACCGGGCTCGTCGAGCGGCGGACGCACCAGGTCCACGCGGTGGCCGGCGGCCGTCGCGCCCAGGGCGCGGCACAGGCCGTCAGTGTTGCGGATCTTCATGACGCTTCCAGGTCAGCAGAAAGCCGCGAATGCGGCGGGAGGACCAGGCGGCATCGCCGTCCACGGACTGCACGAACGCGAGCGCGGCAGCGTCATGGGGCGGCAGCGCCGAAGACGGCGCAGCGACGGGCGCATGCGCAGCGTGTGCGCCCGGGCGCACAGCAAGGTCGGGACGCGTAATGGACATGGCCGGACTCCTCGGAAGCGGAAGCCCCATGCAAGGACACAGGCAGGCCGGAACGGGCGCGGGCTGGCGCGGCCCCGTCACGGGCAGGAGAAACGGCGATGGAGCCGATCCGCGCGGCAGGCGCGGACGCGGGAGGCTGGCGGCGGATCGGCTGGCGAGCCGCCCGGGTGCGGGTGGATCAGTCGGCCGGGCGCGCAACCGCCGTCACGGCGGGCTTCGCGTCGCTACAACAACTGGCACTGTCCACGCACGGGGCTCCAAAGTGAAAGTGCGCGGATTGTTGCACCGCAACGCGAAGTCGGTCAACCCAAGACCCTGATGAAGACGCATGGTGCGCGATATTTGACCCGGGTATAATGCAAAAAACCACGCCAACATCTCCATGCCGCATTCCGCCCCCCCTTCATCCGCGGCGGCCGGGCCCGCCACGGGCACCTGCACCGCCTTTCTGGGCTTCCACTGCATCGCTTCAGGCCAAAGGCCGGACGTGGCCGCACGGCTCGCTACCCTGGCTCCGCCCGACCCGGGTCAGGTGCTGGTGTTCGACGATGACAGCGGGCAACTGATCGATCTGCAGGTGCCTGGCCTGCCGGCGCCCGCTGCGGCCGAGGCGCCGTCACGGCCGCGCGGCCGGCCGCGCCTGGGCGTGGTGGCGCGCGAAGTGACGCTGCTGCCGGACCAGTGGGACTGGCTCTCGCGCCAGCCCGGCGGCGCCTCGGTGACGCTGCGGCGGCTGGTGCTGCAGGCGCGCCGTGTCGAAGGCGGGCGCGGCCAGGTGCGGGCCGCGCAGGAGGCGGCCTACCGCTTCATGACCGCGATCGGCGGCAACCTGCCGGGCTACGAGGAAGCCCTGCGCGCCCTGTTCGCGCAGGACCAGTCGCGCTTCGAGCTGCTGACCCGCGCCTGGCCCGAGGACGTGCGCCGCTACGCGCACGCCCTGGCCGCCGGCGCGTGGGAGGCCAGCCGATGAGCAGCGCCGCCCCGCCCCGCGGCGCCCCCGCGCCGGACGCCCCGCTGTGGGCGGTGTTCGCGCGCTTCCTCGGCCCGATGCTGTTGAGCAACATCCTGCAGTCGCTCTCGGGCACGCTGAACAACGTCTACATCGGCCAGATGCTGGGCGTGCGCTCCATGGCCGCCGTGGCCGGCTTCTTCCCGGTGCTGTTCTTCCTGATCTCCTTCAGCATCGGCCTGGGGGCCGGCGCGTCGGTGCTGATCGGGCAGGCCTGGGGCGCGCGCGACACGGCGCGGGCCAAGGCGGTGGCCGGCACCACGCTGGGCGCGGGCATCGCCCTGGGCCTGTTCGCCGCCGTGTTCGGCGGCACGCTCACCCGCCCGCTGCTGGTGGCGCTGGGCACGCCGGCCGACATCCTGCCCGAGGCCACCGCCTACGCGCGCATCATGCTGATCGCCATGCCCGGCTTGTTCGTGTTCCTGCTGGCCACGGCCATGCTGCGCGGCGTGGGCGACACCGTCACGCCGCTGCTGACGCTGGGCATCTCCAGCGGCGTCGGCCTGTTGCTGACGCCCGCTCTGATCCGCGGCTGGGGCGGCCTGCCGCAACTGGGCGTGACCAGCGCCGCCTGGGCCACGGTGCTGGGCTTTCTGCTCTCCACCGCCTGGATGGCCTGGCGGCTGCGGCGGCGCAGGAGCCCGCTGGCGCCCGATGCCGAGCTGCTGCGCCACATGCGCATCGATCCGCGCATCCTGAAGCAAGTGCTGCGCATCGGCATCCCGACCGGCGTGCAGATGGTGACCATCGCGCTGGCCGAGGTGGCGCTGCTGTGGATGGTCAACGGCTTTGGCTCGGAGGCCACGGCCGCCTACGGCGCGGTGAACCAGGTGGTGGCCTATGTGCAGTTCCCGGCGATCTCCATTGCGATTACCGCCTCCGTCCTGGGCGCGCAGTCGATCGGCGCGGGCCGGCCGGAGCGGCTGGGCGCCATCACGCGCACCGGGCTGTGGATGAACCTGGTGCTGACCGGCAGCCTGGTGCTGCTGGGCTACCTGTTCTCGCGCCGGCTGATGGGCTTTTTCATCACCAGCCCGCAGGTGATCGACCTGGCCCAGGGCCTGCTGCACATCATGCTCTGGAGCAGCATCATCTTCGGCATGGCCAGCGTGGTGGCCGGGGTGATGCGCGCCAGCGGCACGGTGCTGGTGCCCACCGGCATCGCCATCTTCTGCATCGCCGCGGTGGAGGTGCCGGTGGCCTGGGTGCTGTCGCGGCACATGGGCGTGGACGGCATCTGGATCGGCTACCCGGCCGCCTTCACCGCCATGCTGGTGCTGCAGTCGGCCTACTACCGGCTGGTCTGGCGCAAGAAGCGCCTGAAGCGAATAGCGTAGATGAATTGCTATTAAATATATAGCTATAAGCCCAGGAAATACCTGGGCTTCAGCCCTATTTCCTATGAATTCCTACTGGGCCGTGCCGCGCGCCTGCGCCACCGCGCCCTGTACCGCGTCCCAGGTGCTTTGCCCCACGCTCCTGGCGATGCCGGCGTTCACGGCCACCAGCTTGTCGCGCATGCGCCTGGCTTCGGCCGCGGGCAGCTCGTTGACCTGCATGCCCTTGTCCTTCAGTTCGGCCAGCGCCTTGGCGGCTTCCTCGCGCGTGTCCTTGCGCTCGAAGTCGCGGCTCTTCACGGCAGCGTCCTGCAGCACCTTCTTCTCGGCCGGGCTCAGGGTGTCCCACCACTTCTTGCTGACGGTGACGATCCACGGGCTGTAGACGTGGTTGGTCACGGTGAGGTACTTCTGCACCTCGTAGAACTTGCTGGAGACCACCGTGTTGAACGGGTTCTCCTGCCCATCGACCGCGCGCGTTTCCAGCGCCGTGAACAGCTCGGAGAACGGCAGCGGCACGGCGTTGGCGCCCAGGGCCTTGAAGCTGTCGAGGAACACGTTGTTCTGCATCACGCGCAGCTTGACGTCGCCCAGGTCTTCCAGCTTCTGCACCGGGCGCTTGCTGTTGGTGAGGTTGCGAAAACCGTTCTCCCAGTACACCAGGCCGACCATGCCCTTGGGTTCGAGCAGGCCCTTGATCTTCTCGCCCACCGGGCCGTCGAGCACGGCGTCGGCCTCCTTGGTGCTGCTGAACAGGAAGGGCGTGTCCCAGACTGCCATCTCGGGCACGATGCCGACCAGGGTGGCGGTGGAGCCCACCATCATCTCCTGCGCGCCGCCGATCAGCGCCTGCTGCATCTGCGTGTCGGAGCCGAGGGCGGCGTTGCCGATGGCGCGGATCTTCATCTTGCCGCCGGTGGCCTTCTCGACCTCCTGCGCGAAGTAGCGCACCGCGCGGCCCTGGTTGGACTGGTCCACCAGGCCGTAGCCGAAGCGCACCAGGCGCGGCTTGAAATCCTGCGCCTGGACGGCGCCGGCGGCGGCAAGGGCGGCCACGAGGCCGGCGAGGACGAACTTGATGCGCATGGGAGTCTCCTTGGATGAAGGGTGAGAGAGAACGGGTTCAGTGCATCCAGCGCAGCGGCGCCGTGATGAGCGAGGGGAACAGCACGAACAGCACCAGCAGCGCCACGTACATCAGCAGGAAGGGCGTGGTGCCCTTGATCACGGTCTCCATGCGCAGCCGGCCCACGCCGGCGACCACGTTCTGCACCGTGCCCACCGGCGGCGTGATCAGGCCGATGCAGCCCACGTAGATGAACATGAAGCCGAAGTACACCGGGTCGATGCCGGCCTTGATGGCCAGCGGCGCGCACACCGGGCCGAAGATCAGGATGGTGGGCGTGAGGTCCATGGCGGTGCCCACCACGAGCAGGAAGACCATCATCAGTGCCATGAACAGCATCGGGTTGCCCATCACGCCCGAGAAGCTGTCGGCCAGCATGTTGGGCAGGTCGGCCAGGGTGATCATGTAGGCGGTGACGGTGGCCGCGCCGCACAGGAACATCACCACCGCAGTCGTCTTGCCGGCGGCCAGGAACACCTGGTAGACGCCCTTCCAGTCCAGCTCGCGGTAGACGAACATCGACACGCAGAAGGCATAGACCGCGGCCACCACGGCCGCCTCCGTCGGCGTGAAGATGCCGCCCTTGAGGCCGCCCAGGATGATGACCGGCATCATCATGGCCCAGAAGCTGTGCAGCAGCGCGCGCAGGCGGTCGGGCCAGGCCACGCGCTCCATCGAGGCCAGCCGGTGCTTGCGCGCGATCCAGCCCCAGGCCAGGATCAGGAACAGGCCCATCATCAGCCCGGGGAACACGCCGGCCAGGAACAGCTTGCTGATGGACGTGTTGGTGGTCACGCCGTAGATCACGAAGGGCATGGACGGCGGAATGATCGGCGCGATGATGCCGCCCGAGGCCAGCAGGCCGGCGCTGTAGCTGCTCGGGTAGCCCTGCTGGCGCATCATGGGCAGCAGGATGGTGGCCAGCGCGGCGGTGTCGGCAATGGCCGAGCCGCTCATCGAGGCCAGCAGCACCGCCGCGCCGATGGCGACAAAGCCCAGGCCGCCGCGGATATGCCCGACGAAGGCCCGCGCCAGATCGATGATGCGGCGGCTCAGGCCGCCGGCATTCATCAGCTCGCCGGCCAGGATGAAGAAGGGCACCGCCAGCAGCGGGAAGTTGTCGAAGCCGGCCTGCAGGTTCTGCGCCAGCAACTGCGAGTCGAAGAAGTCCAGGTGCCACATCAGCGCGACACCGGTCAGCACCAGCGAATGCGCGATCGGCATGCCGATCACCATGCCGCCGATCAGCACGAACAGGAAAATGGCAGTCACGACCATGGGGCGCTCCTTATTCCACGCCCAGCTCGGCGCCGTGGTCGGCCGCCTGCCCGCGCAACAGGTCGCGCAGCACCACCACCAGCAGGCCGGCCGCCAGCACCAGCGTGGCCGCCGCGCCCAGGGCCAGCGGGTAGCCCAGCACCGTGCTGAAGCTGTTCATGCCGGCCTTCACCTGCTCCCACGAACCCACCAGCAGCAGCACCATGCAGCCGCCTACCAGCAACTGGCTGACCCCGTACAGCGCCTTGCGCGGCGTGCCCTGCAGGCGCGACGTCAGCATGTCGAAGCCCAGGTGCTTGCCCTCGAACGCGGCCACGATGGCGCCGATCGCCACCAGCCACACGAACAGCAGGCGCGAAATCTCCTCGTACGACACGATGCTGGTGGCGAATACGTAGCGCAGCACCACGTTGACGAAAACCGCCACCACCATGCCGGCGAGCGCCGCCACCATGGTGATTTCGGCGGCGCGCTTGAGCTTGCCGGGCGGGGGGGCGGGTGTCTCGGAATGGCTCATGCGGCATCTCCAGGCATGTCGGTGGGAACGGGAACTGGCGGCGCGGCGCCCAGCCAGGCCACGACCTGGGCCGCCAGCGCGGCGATGGGCGCGGTGGCGTCCAGCGTGAGCACGCCGGGCTCGCCCTCGGGCGACTCCAGCGTGGCGAACTGGTCGGCCACCAGCGTGGGAGAGAAGAAGTGCCCGGGCCGCGCGCCGACGCGGGCCTGCGCCGCCGCGTAGTCCAGCTTCAGAAACACGAAGCCCAGGCCGGGCCGCGCCTGGCGCAGGCGCTCGCGGTAGCGGCGGCGCAGGGCCGAGCAGGTCAGCACCAGGCCCTGCCCGGCCGGCGCCGATGCCAGCAGGCCGGCCAGCCGGTCGAGCCAGCCGCTGCGGTCGGCATCGGTCAGGGCAATGCCGGCGCGCATCTTGGCCACGCTCTCGGGCGAGTGGTAGCTGTCGCCCTCGTGCATGGCCCAGCCCAGGGCCTGGGCGCAGGCACTGCCCACGCTCGATTTGCCGCAGCCGGAGACGCCCATGACGACGATGGCCCGTCCGGTCGCATGCTGGCTAGCGCTATCCAATGAAGTCAAGGCAGAATTCAAGAAAGTTGCAGGGGTTGCAGGCCCCCGCGCCACCCCACCACTCAAGGTGCGCAGCACGAGGGCATCACATAAAAAGAATCCGCCTGCGGAAAACCCTGCAGCCGGATAGCGCTATCCTAAAAGACAATCGAAGGCAATCCATAAGGACTAACCCTTGACCGAAGCGCACCGCCGGCGCCGCAACAGCGGCCGCACCACCCTCGCAGACGTTGCCCGTGCTGCAGAGGTCAGCCCCATCACCGTCTCGCGCGCGCTGCGGCAGGAGCGCAGCGTGGACCCAGCCCTGGTCGAGCGCGTGCGCGCCGCCGCCGAGCGCCTGGGCTACGTGCCCGACCCCGCCGCGCGCGCCCTCGCCTCCCAGCGCAGCACCCAGGTGCTGGTGCTGGTGCCCCTGCTCTCCAACGCCCTGTTCGTCGACCTGCTGGAGGCCGTGCACCGCGTGCTGTTCCCCGCCGGCTACCAGCCGCTGATCGGCGTGACCCACTACGACACCGCGGAAGAAGAACTGCTGCTGCGCACCTACCTGCCGCACCGCCCGGCCGGCCTGCTGGTGACCGGCTTTGACCGCAGCGAAACCGCGCGCCAGCTCATCACCCGCAGCGGCGTGCCCTGCGTGCATTTGATGGAAACCAGCGACGCCCCCGGCGTGCACTGCGTCGGCTTCTCGCAGATCGACGCCGGCGCCGCCATCACCCAGCACCTGCTCGACCGCGGCCGCCGCCGCATCGCCTTCTGCGCCGCGCAACTGGACCCGCGCACCCTGCAGCGCGCCGAAGGCTACCGCCGCTGCCTGCGCGCCGCCGGCCTGTACGACCCACGGCTGGAACTGCTGAGCCCCGAGCGCTCATCCATCGCGCTGGGCGCGCGTCTGTTCGAAGAAGTGCTGCAGCGCCAGCCCGAGGTGGACGCCATCTTCTTCTGCAACGACGACATCGCCCAGGGCGGCCTGCTGGCCGCCAACCGCCTGGGCGTGCCCGTGCCGGGCCGCATCGCCGTGGCCGGCTTCAACGACCTGGCCGGCAGCGACCAGATGGTGCCGCCGCTGACCACCGTGCGCACCCCGCGTGGTGAGGTCGGGCAAGCGGGTGCGACGATGCTGCTGGAGCTGATGCGCGGCGGTGGGGCGGAGGGGCGCTGCGTGCGGCTGGACTATGCGCTGGTGGTGCGGGAGAGTACGTAGCGGGCGGTTGTCGTGGGGACGGCATGGCGTCGATGTCTTGGTGGGCGACAACACCAATGCGTTGGAGACGGCGCAGAGAGTCGGCCAGAAGAAGCTCTTCGTCTCAGCTCTACGAGTGGCGGCTCAAGACTGGGAGCCGCCGGTCGAGTCAAACCAAATGATCGGCAGCTATGGCTAAAACTTTCACCCCGGATACAGTCATCGTAACCGGAACAAAAAGTGGAGTACGGATGACACTCAGTGACTTCTGGAGCGGAACAAAGCACCGGGTCCGAGCCGAACGATTAGAGCAAGAGCTGAAGGCTTCGCAGTCGTCTGCCGACGAACTTCGAAAGCGCTGTGAGGTGCTGGAGGGCCAACTGCAGCAATGCGGCCTACTGAGTCTGGGTGAAATCAAAGGCTTAGTCAAAATGGAGGAAGACCGGCTTGCACAGACCAAGGCGCATGTGGCAGCGGCCCAGGCCGAAGTGGACGCCGCCTTTCGAAATTTGAAGGACATCCAGAAGGCAATCCTGGTTGCAGAGGACACGGTGGAGCTCGAATCGTTCGCGCTGTACTTGCCCAAGTATCAATTCACCAACAGCGCCGACTACAAAGGCCGTCTGGATGCAATCCGTGAGGAGCAGAAAGAGTCGGCCCGAAGATTGAGCAAGGAAGTCGAAAGTTGGGACCACGCGGGGGTCACGCTGACAAAGACGGAGTGGAAACAGTTGCGCAAGGATGTCTTAAAGCTCTCGCTGCGCGCATTCAACAGCGAGTGCGAGAACTGCATCGACAACGTCAAGTTCAACAACTTCGACCGCATGGAAGAACGCATCCGCCGGTCTTTCGACGCCTGCAACAAACTGCTCAGGCGGACAGAGTGCTGGTGGACGGAAGTGGTCCTTCAGCGCAAGTTGGCAGAGCTGCACCTGGCTCACGAATTCCAAGTGAAGCGCGCCGAGGAGAAAGAGATGGCGCGCCAGGCTCGCGAGGACCAGCGTGAGCAGGAAAAGCTGGAGCGCGAAATCCGCGAGGTGCGTGCCAAGATCGACAAGGAGCGTCGGCACTTTGCCAGTGCAATTCAGAAATTACAACTTCGGTTGGCAAGCGCGCAGAACGAGCAAGAGCGTGAAGACCTGCAGGCACGCCTCACCGAAGTGGTGCAGAAAAACCGGGCGCTTGATGAAGAAGAGCGACTCTTGGATTACCGCGAGCAGAACGCTCGAGCCGGCTACGTATACGTGATCTCGAACATCGGCGCGTTCGGCGAGGGGGTCTACAAGATTGGAATGACACGACGTCTGGAGCCCATGGATCGAGTCGACGAACTAGGCGATGCCTCTGTGCCATTTCGGTTCGACGTGCACGCACTGGTGTTCTCCGACAACGCACCGGCGCTCGAGGCAAAGCTGCACGCGCATTTTGCAGTAGGGCGCATGAACAAGGTCAACGGGCGCAAAGAGTTCTTCCGCGCCGACCTCAAAGAGATCGAAGCGGTGATCCGGGCGAACTACGACGCAGTGGTCGAAGTGGTGCATGCGGCGGCGGCAGAGCAGTACCGCGAGAGCCTTCGGATGGTCATGGCGGCGGAGTCCATCCAAGCGGCGGAACTGGCTGTGGCCGCAGACGCCCGGGGGTGATCTTTTGGTTGCCAGCGGAGTCGATGATTCTGGGCGCGATATCTTCGGAGATAAAGCGCCTTGCGCGTAGCGGGCTGGTGAACCTTCTGATCGCTGCGCTGACTGACCGCTCGTTGGCAGCGAGCGTGAATACGCCTGTCGGCATCGACAGACGGCTCACGCTGCAAATGCGCCGTTAGTTTTGACTTCTGACTAGGGTCGAAAAGAGCCCACCACCGTCTCTCGAACCCAAGGGCAGCCCTACGACCTGCGTGCACCCTATCCACAGCGCTCCACACCAACTCGCTACTCAATTAATAGCTAAAAGCCCATGATCCACCTGGGCTTCAAGCATTTTCCCTCTATAAATATCAGCCCCGCCCTGGCCGCATCAACTGCGACGCCTCCCGCGCCAACTGCGTAATACGCCCCCAATCCCCGCTGGCAATCGCATCAACCGGCGTCAACCAAGACCCCCCCACGCAAGCCACATTCGGCAGCGCCAAGAACTCCGCCGCATTGCCCGCATGGATCCCGCCCGTGGGGCAGAAGGTGACGTCGCCAAACGGCCCGTTCCAGGCCTTGAGCATGGGCGCGCCGCCGGCCTGGAGCGCGGGGAAGAACTTCAGTTCGGTCAGGCCGTCTTCCTGCGCCACCATGATTTCGCTGCCGGTGGCCACGCCGGCCAGTAGCGGCAGGCCCAGGTCGCGGCAGGCCTGGCCTACGGCGCGGGTGTAGCCGGGGCTGACGGCAAAGCGGGCGCCGGCCTTGGCCACGGCTTGCGCGTCGGCGGCGGTGCGCACGGTGCCGGCGCCGGCGACGGCTTCGGGCACCTCGCGGGCGATGGCTTCCATGCAAGCCAGGCCCTGCGGGGTGCGCAGGGTCACTTCGAGCATGCGGATGCCGCCGGCCACCAGCGCACGCGCCAGCGGCACGGCATGGGCCACGTCGTGCAGCACGATCACCGGGATGACCGGGGCGTCGCGCATCACGTCGAGTGCGCTCAGTGTCTTGTTCACAGCCATGTGCAGGCTCCTTCTTCCGCCGTCAGGGCGTTGCGGCGCATGCCGGCAAAGAGCTCGCGCCCCATGCCCGCGCCATTGTTGTCTTGTAGTTCCGCCGGCATTTGTGCCAGCGGGCGTGCGTTCCATTCGGCCTCGGCCACCAGCACCTGCAGCGTGCCGGCGTTGGCGTCCAGCCGCACCCGGTCGCCATCCTGCACCTTGGCCAGCGGGCCGCCGGCCAGCGCCTCGGGCGAGACGTGGATGGCGGCCGGCACGTTGCCAGAGGCTCCGCTCATGCGCCCGTCGGTCACCAGCGCCACGCGGTAGCCCTTGCCCTGCAGCACCGCCAGCGGCGGCGTGAGCTTGTGCAGCTCGGGCATGCCGTTGGCCTTGGGGCCTTGCCAGCGCACCACGCAGACCACGCCGTTGTCGCCCTGCTGGCACAGGCGCTCCAGGCTGCCATCGTGGAAGGCCTTCTGCAGGCCGTCCTGCGAGTCGAACACCGCGGCCGGCGCCTCGATCACATGGCGATCGTCCGGCACGGCCGAGACCTTGATCACGCTGCGCCCCAGGTTGCCCGACAGCAGCTTGAGCCCGCCGATGGGGCTGAACGGCGCCGTGGCCGGGCGCAGCACGCTGTCGTCCTTTGACGCGCCGGCATCGTGCCAGCGCAGCGCGCCGCACTCCTCCAGCGCGGGGATGCGGGTGTACTCGCGGATGCCGCCTTCGCGCACGGTGAGCACGTCTTCGTGCATCAGTCCGGCGTCGAGCAGCTCGCGGATCACGTAGCCCGGGCCGCCCGCAGCCTGGAACTGGTTCACGTCGGCGCTGCCATTGGGGTAGACGCGCGACAGCAGCGGCACCACTTCAGACAGCGCGGCAAAGTCGTTCCAGTCGATGGTGATGCCGGCCGCGCGCGCCACGGCCACCCAATGGATCAGGTGGTTGGTGGAGCCGCCCGTGGCCAGCAGTGCAACCATGGCGTTGACGATGCAGCGCTCGTCCACCAACTGGCCGATGGGCGCAAAGCGCTTGCCGCGGATGATGCCCAGCGCGGTGCGCGTGGCCTCGCGCGTGAGCGCCTCGCGCGCGGCGTTGCCGGGGTTGACGAAGGCGGTGCCCGGCACGTGCAGGCCCATGGCCTCCAGCAGCATCTGGTTGCTGTTGGCGGTGCCGTAAAAGGTGCAGGTGCCCTGGTCGTGGTAGGCCTTCTGCTCGGCCGCCAGCAGCTCGGGCCGGCCGACCAGGCCCTGGGCGGCCTGCTCGCGCACCTTGGATTTCTCCTTGTTGGACAGGCCGCTGGTCATCGGCCCTGCCGGCACGAACACGGTGGGCAGGTGGCCGAAGTGCAGCGCGCCGATCAGCAGGCCGGGCACGATCTTGTCGCACACGCCCAGCATCAGCGCGCCGTCGAACACGTCGTGCGACAACGAAACGGCGGTGGACATGGCGATGGTGTCGCGGCTGAACAGGCTCAGCTCCATGCCGGGCATGCCCTGCGTCACGCCGTCGCACATGGCCGGCACGCCGCCGGCCACCTGGGCCGTGGCGCCGCCGCGGCGCGCCTCGTCCTTGACGATGTCGGGGTAGTGCTGGAACGGCGCATGGGCCGACAGCATGTCGTTGTAGGCCGTGACCACGCCCAGGTTGGGCGCGCGCTCGGCCACCACGCGCAGTTTGTCGTTGGCGGGCATGCCGGCAAAGGCGTGGGCGACGTTGGCGCAGCCCATGCGCTCGGCGCCGGGCGTGCGGCCGGCCATGCGCTCGACCAGGGCCAGGTAGGCGCTGCGCCGCTCGTGGCTGCGCTCGCGGATGCGGTCGGTGACGCCGCGTACGGTGGGGTGAAGTGTCATGCGGGGCTCCGGGGACGGCGAATGGCGGCAGACTGGCCCGGTGGGGCATGCCCACCCGCGGCTGCGCCGTGTATTCGGACGATCCTACCCCCGCCGCCCGGCCCGCGAGCATGCGCAGGTACGAACCGGTTACGAAAAGACTCCGGGCTCAATCCGCCTTGATGTCGGCCTTCTTCGCCACATCCTTCCAGCGCGATACCTCGGCGGCGATGAAGCCGGCGAACTCGGCCGGGTTCATGACGGCCGGCTCCGCGCCCTCCTTCAGGAAGAAGCTGCGCATGTCTTCGGACTGGATCTGGCGGTTGATCTCGGCATTGAGCTTGTCGACGATGGGCTGCGGCGTGTTCGCCGGCGCAAGCACGCCCCACCACAGGTCCACCGCGCTGCCTCGGTAGCCGGCCTCTTCCAGCGAAGGCAGATCGGGCGCGACCGGCGAGCGGCCGGCCGTGGTGACCGCAAGCGCCCGCACCCGGCCGGCCCGCACCTGCGGCATGATGGACGGCGCGCTGGCCACCAGCATCTGGATCTGGCCGCCCAGCAGGTCATTGGTGGCCGGGCCCATGCCCTTGTACGGTACGTGCAGGAAGTGGGAACCCGAGGCGTCCGCGAACAGCTCGGTGGCGAACTGGTTGATGCTGCCGGCGCCAGAGCTGCCGTAGTTCAGCTTGCCGGGCGAGGCCTTGGCGGCGGCGACCAGTTCCTGGATCGTCTTGTACGGCGTGTCCTTGTTGACCGTGACCAGCAGCGGGCCCTTGGCCAGCAGCGCGACCGGCTTGAAGTCCTTCACCGCGTCATAGGACAGGTTAGGCCGGATGGCCGCGCCGGTGGTAAAGGTGGACGACACCACCGCCAGCGTGTAGCCGTCGGCCGGTGCGCGCGCGACCGTGCTGTTGGCGATCACCCCGCCGCCCGCGGGCTTGTTGTCCACCACGAAGGGCTGGCCCAGCGCATCCTGCAAGCGCTTGCCGATGGCGCGGGCGAACACGTCATTCGAGCCGCCGGCGGCACTGCCCACCACCAGCGTGACCGGGCGTGTGGGGTAGGCAGTGGGCTGCGCGAAGGTGGCGCCGTGCGATGCGAACAGAACACCGGCCATGAGCACGGCACGGCGAAACGGGATATGGGGCATTCTTGTCTCCTTAATAGCAATAGCGGCGCGATCCTACCGAGGAAAACGCGCTCCAAGCACGATGTTTCGGAACTCAAAAGACCAGTTTTTCTGGTGCTTCTGCCGTGTGGCTTGGTCCACACTGGCGGCTACCCTGGCAGCCGCCTGAGGCGCGTACGTTCCTGAGTCCCGCTCAACCGCCCATGAGAAGCAAACTGTTCGTCCCCGGATCCCGGCCGGAACTCTTCGGCAAGGCCTTGCAGGGCGACGCCGATGCCCTGTCCTTCGACCTGGAAGATTCGGTAGTGGAAGCCCGCAAGGCCGAGGCGCGGAACGCCGTCGGCCGCTTCATCGCCAGCGCGGGCGCGGGCGGCCACGGCAAGACGCTGATCGTGCGCGTCAACGCGCTGCACACGCCGCACTTCACAGCCGATCTGGCCGCCGTCGTGCGCCCAGGCCTGCACCTGCTGAACCTGCCCAAGCCCGAGACGCCGGAGCAGGTGATCGAGGCCGCCGAAGCGCTGCTGCGCGCCGAGCGCGACCACGGCGTCGTGCAACCGGTCGGACTGCTGCTCAACATCGAGACCCCGCGCGCGCTGCGCAATGCCGCAGCCCTGGCCGGCGCTCACCCGCGCGTGGCGGGCCTGCAGCTAGGCCTGGGCGACCTGTTCGAGCCCATGGGCGTGGACCGCCGCGACGCCGCCGCGGTGCAGCAGGTGATGTTCGCGGTGCGCATGGCCGCGGGCGAAGCCGGCGTGTTCGCCTACGACGGCGCGTTTGCCGACATCCGCGATGCCGATGGCTACGGCGCCGAAGCCGCCATGGCGCGCCGGCTGGGTTTTCTGGGCAAGAGCTGCATCCACCCCAGCCAGATCGCGCTGGCCAACGCCGCCTTCCGGCCGAGCGATGCCGAGATCGCCCACGCGCTCCAGGTGCTGGAGGCCGCTGGCGCGGCCGATGCCGGCGGCGTAGGCGCCTGGGTGGTCGACGGCCGGATGATCGACGCCCCCTTCCTCGCGCGGGCCCGCGCCATCGCCGCCAGCGCACGGCGGCTGGGCCTGATTGGCGCCTGAACCGTTCCCCTGTTTCCCCTGCCTTCCCTGACTGCCGCCATGACCGTTGATGCTTCTTCCTCCCCTCCCGTGCGCACCGGCCCGCGCGGACCCCTGACCGGCGTGCGCGTGCTCGACCTCAGCGCCTATATCGCCGGCCCCTATGGCTGCACGCTGCTGGCCGACCAGGGCGCGGAGGTCATCAAGATCGAGCCGCCCGCCGGCGACAACCTGCGCAAGTACCCGTCCACGCTGGAGGCCGAAAGCCGCGCCTTCCTCGGCGTCAACCGCAGCAAACTGGGCGCCGTGCTCGACCTGAAGCAGCCTGAAGACCTGGCCGTGCTGCGCGGGCTGGTGCGCAGCGCCGATGTGCTGGTGCACAACTTCCGCCCCAGCGTGCCGGCGCGCCTGGGCATCGACTACGACAGCCTCAGCGCCATCAACCCGCGCCTGATCTACTGCGCAGTCACCGGCTATGGCGAGCAGGGCCCGCTGCGCGAGAAGGCCGGTTACGACCAGGTGCTGCAGGCCATGACCGGCATGTGCGCCCTGCAGGCGCCCGCCGGCGCGGCGCCGCAGATCGTCTACGGCTCGGTGGTCGATTACTACGCCGCCTCCATGGTGGCCGCCGGCGTGGCCTCGGCCCTGTATGAGCGCGAGAAGAGCGGCCGTGGCCAGCATGTGGGCGTGTCGCTGCTGCGCTCGGCGCTGGCGATGCAGTCGGCGCGCCTGGTGTGGGCCCGGGGCGAGCCGCGCGAGGTCGGCCGCGACATGCGCTCCGGCGGCGTCACCGGCATCCACCCCACCCGGGAAGGCTGGATCTACTTATCGGCCAACACGCCGCATTTCTGGCGCGCGCTGTGCGAGAAGACCGGCCTGAACGAGCTGCTCGCCACCGACCGCTACGACAGCGTGCGCAAGCGCGCGCGGCTCCAGGAGGAAATCCTGCCCAAGCTGCACGCGGCGCTGGCCGGGCGCAGCGCGCTGGACTGGGAGCGCCTGTTTGGCGACGAGGTGCCCTGCGCCGCGGCCCGCGCGGTGGAGGACATGTTCGATTTCCCGCAGGTGCAGGTCGAGGACATGATCGCCCGCTTCGAGCACCCTTCGCTCGGCAGCTACCGCGGCTTCACCCGTGCCATCGCCTTCCGGCGCACGCCCGGCCCCGACCCGTTCGCCGCCCCGGCGCTGGGCCAGCACGACGCGATCGTGCGCGCCGCAGCGCGGGCCAGCCACCACGACGGCACAGGAGCACGCCATGGACAGGATTGATTGCGCCGTCATCGGCGCCGGCGTGGTCGGCCTGGCCATCGCGCGCGCGCTGGCCGCCGCCGGCCGGGAAGTCCTCATCCTCGAAGCGGAGAACGCCATCGGCACCCAGACCAGCGCGCGCAACTCCGAGGTGATCCATGCCGGCATCTCGTACGCGCCCGGCTCGCTCAAGGGCCGGCTGTGCGTGGCCGGCAAGGCCGCGATGTACGCCTACTGCGAGGAGCGCGGCATCGGCCACCGGCGCATCGGCAAGCTGGTGGTCGCCACACAGGAGTCCGATCTGCCGGACCTGGAAAAGTACCTGGCGCTGGCCGCCGCCCAGGGCGTGACCGACCTGCAACGGCTCAGCGCCGCCGAGGCCCGCGCCATGGAGCCCGCGGTGGCCTGCGTGGGCGCGCTGTTCTCGCCCTCCACCGGCATCGTCGACAGCCATGGGCTGATGCTGGCCTACCTGGGCGACGCAGAACGCCACGGCGCGGTGCTGGCGCCGCGAAGCCCGGTCACCCACGGCGAGGCCACGGCGGATGGCATCGTGCTGCGCGCGGGCCGCGGCGACGGCGCCACCGAGCTGCTGTGCACCACCGTCGTCAACGCCGCGGGCCTGGGCGCGCAGCGGGTGGCGCGCGCCATCGCCGGCATGCCGGCGGCGCAGGTGCCGCCGCTGTACTACGCGGTGGGACACTACTTCACGCTGGCGCGCAGCTCGCCCTTCAAGCACCTGGTCTATCCCACCAACCGCGAGGGCGACCTGCGCGCCCACGTCACGGTGGACCTGGGTGGGCAGTGCAAGTTCGGGCCCGATCTGTCTTGGCGCGAGAGCATGGACTACCAGTTCGACGCCAGCCGCGAAGCCGCCTTCTACCAGGCGGTGCGCCGCTACTACCCCGGCCTGCGCGAGGGCGACCTGCAGCCCGGCTACACCGGCATCCGCCCGCGCCTGCAAGGGCCGGGCTCGTCGCTGCAGGACGGCGCCAACGATTTCGTGATCCAGGGCACGGCCCAGCACGGCATTGCCGGGCTGGTGAACCTGTTCGGCATCGAATCGCCCGGGCTTACGTCTTCTCTGGCGCTGGGCAACTACGTGGCGGCGCTGGTCGCACGGCAGGGCGCTGCCGCATGAACGGCACCGCCGTCCCCCACTCCCGGGGCACGGCCGCTCCGAAGCTGACGATGCCGGCCAACGCCTGCGACGCGCACATCCACATCCATGACCGGCGCTTTCCCAGCCTGGGCGACCCGCAGCGCGCGCTGGCCCAGGCCACCGCTGCCGACTACCGACGGCTGCAGGCACGGCTGGGCACCCAGCGCACGGTGGTGGTCACGCCCACGGTGTACGGCACCGACAACCGGGTCACGCTCGACGCCATCGTCCAACTGGGCGCAGACCGCACCCGCGGCATAGCGGTGCTGCACCCCGACGTGGATGACGCCACGCTGCAGGCGCTGGATGCCGCTGGCGTGCGCGGCATCCGCTTCACCTTGTTCAACCCGGCCACGGCAGTTACCCGCTTCGACATGGTCGAGCCGCTGGCGCGCCGCATCGCGCCGTTGGGCTGGCATGTGCAACTGCACTGGCGCGGCGACCAGATCGTCGAGCATGCCGCCCTGCTTCAGCGCCTGCCCTGCACCACGGTCCTGGACCACATGGCCCGCCTGCCGCACCCGCAGGGCGTGGCACACCCGGCGTTCGACGTGGTCGCACGTCTGCTGGACAGCGGTCGCGCCTGGGTCAAGATGTCCGGCCCTTATCTGGACGCAGCGCCTGCGGGTGAGGCTGACAGCCGCGCAGCCGTGGCGGCCGCGCTGCTGCAGCGCGCGCCCGAGCGGCTGGTGTGGGGCAGCGACTGGCCGCACCCGACCGAGCAGCAACACACACCCGATGACGCAGCGCTGCTGGACCGCTGGGCCTCCTGGGTACCGGATGCCGTGGCACGCCAACGCGTGCTGGTCGACAACCCGGCCCGGCTCTACGGCTTTTGAGCGCCAGCCATCGCTTCTTCGCCATAGCGCCGCCGCACCGCACCATGGAACGCCTCCAGCACCGCCTGCATCAGCCGGCTCTCGGCATCGGCCGGCCGGCACACCAGCGCGATCTGGCGCACCGGTGCGCCACGGCCCAGCGGCACCTGCAGCATCGGGTAGGCCTGCAGCAGTTCCTGGCGCAGCGCCGGCACCACCGACACGCCGAGCCCGGCCGACACCATGGCGGCGATGGCCTCGGTGCCGGGCAGGTCGAAGGCCTCGCGCAGGCGCGGCGCGATCCGCTGCACGTACTGCGCGGCCATCCGCCCGCCGGTGGTGACCGGGTCCATCCGGATCCAGTCGTAGCGGCGCAGCAGTTCGGCCGGCGCGGCCAGGCGCGCCGTGGGCGGCGCGATCATCACGAAGGTTTCGCGCAGAAGGGGGAACCAGCTCAGCCGGCTCGACCCGCCCGACTGCGGCCGCACCAGCACGGCGGCGTCGATGCGGCCGGCTTTCACGTCGTCCATCAGCGCGCTCGACAGGCCCTTGGAGATGGCGTATTCCAGCGTCGGCGCGCGCTCGCGCAACTTTTGCACGGCTGCCGGCAGCAGCGCCACCTGCGCCGACTCCACCGTGCCGAGCCGGATGCGCCCGGTGATCGCCACGCCCTGGCGGCTGCGCAGCGCCTCCAGCGTATCGACCGTCTGCGCCAGCGTGCCGGCGATCTCGAGCGCGAACGGCGTCGGCCGCACCTGCCGGGCCGAGCGATCGAACAGCGGCTGGCCAAAGTAGATTTCCAGGTGCTGCATCTGCTGGCTCACCGCGCTCGCGGTCAGGTTGACGTCCTTGGCGGCGGCCGCGAACGAGCCGTGCTGCAGCACGGCTAGCAGGGTCTGGAGAAATTGGAGTTTCACAGGCGCGCTTCCGGCGCTATTGTCCCTGCAACCCCTGCACGTGCTCCGCGCGCTTTTCACTGCCTATAAGAGAGACATCCATGAGACTGCATCCACTGCGCGGCACCCGCCGCCTTTTTTTGGCGGCCGCCGGCGCCGCCCTGCTGCCGCTGGCCACGCCGGCGCAGCCAGCCGCCTTCCCCACCAAGCCGATCCGCGTCCTCGTGCCCTATGCCGCTGGCGGTGGCGCCGATGCCAATGCGCGCCTGCTGGCCCAGCCTCTGTCGGCGCTGCTCGGCCAGCCGGTCATCGTGGAAAACCGCCCCGGCGCCAGCGGCGTGCTGGCCGCGCAAGCGGTGTTGCAGTCGCCCGCCGACGGCTACACGCTGCTGTTCGACACCTTCCCGTATGCGGTCAACGCGGTGCTGCGCAAGCTGCCCTTCGACCCGGTCAGGGATCTGGCGCCGGTGTCCCAGGCCATCAACATGCCCAACATCCTGGTCGTGCCCGCCAATGCGCCCTACAAGACCTTCAAGGATCTGGTGGCCTACGCCCGCGCCCATCCGGGGGAACTCAACTACGCCTCCTATGGCGCCGGCGGCTCGGCCCACCTGGCCGCGGAAATGCTCAAGCGCGACGCCGGCATCGATTGGGTGCACGTGCCCTACAAGGGCGGCGCGCCGGCCATCACCGATCTGTTGGCCGGCCAGGTATCGGCGTACTTCGCCAACCCGGTCTCCGGCCTGCCCTATGTACAGTCGGGACGGCTGCGCGCACTGGCCACCACGGGCGCGCACCGCATGGAGGCGCTGCCGGATGTCCCCACGGTGCAGGAGAGCGGCTACAAGGACTTCGAGGTGGTCGAGTGGAACGGCTTCTTCGCGCCTGCCGGCACCCCGCAGCCGGTGATCGCCCGCCTGGCCGCCGCCGTGCGCGACGCCACGCGCCAGCCCGAGGTGCAGCGGCGCATGCTGTCCATGGGCATCGAACCGGTCGGCAACACGCCGCAGGAATTCAAGACCTTCCTCGACGGACAGATTTCGCGCTGGAGCGCGCTGGTCAAGACCAATGGCATTACGGTGGATTGACGATGCTACAAAATATATAGCTAGAAGCCCAGGATTTACCTGGGCTACAGGCATATTTCATCAAGAATCCGACGCTTGCGGCGGCAAGGCGCGAGGCCAAGTCGTATCAGTCCACCAGCATCACGTCCACCCGATTCGCCGCGTCAGCCTTGCCGAACGGGGTGGTGGGCGTGGTGCTTACGCGGCCGCGCAGTTCGATCTTGTCCTCGGGCAGCCCCAGCCCCCGCAGGACCTCGCGCACGTTGACCACGCGCAACGCATCCACCGAGCTGGTGTCCAGCGGCCCGATGGAGGCGCCCGCATAGCCGAGCACCAGCGCCCTGCGGCCGACCGTGACGCCCTTGACGACGTTGGCCAGCGCCTGCTCGGCCCCGGGCGCCAGCGCACTGCTGCCCGGCGCGAAGTAGAACTTGACGATGCCATCCTCGATCGCCACGCGCGCAGCGTCCGACGACACGGATGCAGGCGCGGCCGGCGCCCGCCGCACCGGCTTGTGGCGCGCATGGAACACACCGGCCGCGACAACGCTCGCGACCACCAGCAGCACCACGAGCGCCACCAGCCCCAAAGCCAGGCGCTGCGGGCCGTCTTCGTCGTGCGAGAAGCTCATGGGAGTGACACCTGGATGAAAATTGGGGTTTTGCCTCTAAATTGTAGATGTCGTCCCCATCGTCGCTGCCGGCGCCCCTTTGCGGGCGCGATCCCGCGGCCATGCTGCAGCACACCCTGGCGCGCTGGGGCGGCCGTGACGATCTCTGGGTCTTCGGTTATGGCTCGCTCATCTGGCGCCCCGACATTCCCTATGCGGAGCGGCGCGCGGCGCGGGTGCACGGCTGGCACCGGGCGCTGAAGATGTGGAGCCGCGTCAACCGCGGCACGCCGGAGTTCCCGGGCCTGGTGTTCGGGCTGCTCAGCGGCGGCAGTTGCCGCGGCATGGTGTTCCGCGTCGAAGGAGCGCGCGGCCGCGACACCCTCGCCGCCCTCTGGGAGCGCGAGATGGTGACCGGTGTGTACGACCCGCGCTGGCTGCGCTGCGCCACGCCGCAGGGGCCGGTCAGCGCGCTGGCCTTCACGCTGTCGCGCACCAGTCCGAGCCACACTGGCATGCTCAGCGATGAGGACTACCGCCGCATCTTCGCCGCCGCCAGCGGCCGCTTCGGCAGCACGCGCGACTATGCCCACAGCACCTACGAGGCGCTGCGGCGGCTGGGCATCGAGGACCGGGCGCTCGCGCGGCTGCTGCGTCTGTCACAAGCGGATGCACCACCGCGCAAGTAGAACCGTAGAGTCGTCGGCCAAATGTTCTCTTGCCGAGGCTCTTCCATGCACCATTCCCCGACTGCCCTGCCCGTCCTTGCCGCGGGCCTCGCGGCCCTGCTGCTGGCGGGCTGCGCCAGCAATACCCCCGCACCGCCCCGCGCCGTGGCCGAACTGCAGCCCACGCGCGGCAGTACCGTCTCCGGCATGGTCGAATTCGTGCAGCAGGGCGACGTGATGCACGTCAGCGGCACGATCCGCGGCCTGCCGCCCAATTCCGAGCACGGCTTCCATATCCACGAAAAGGGCGACTGCTCCAGTGGCGACGGCATGAGCGCCGGCGGCCACTTCAACCCCATGGCGGCCATGCACGGCCGCTTCGGCCAGCCCGGCGTCCACGCGGGCGACCTGCCCAGCCTGCATGCCGACGCCAACGGCGTGGCCACCTTCAGCGCGGACGACCGCATTGCCGCGGTCGGCAGCGGGCCGGCCGACGTCATCGGGCGCGGCCTGATCGTGCACCGCGATCCGGACGACTACGTGAGCCAGCCCGCCGGCAATTCCGGCCCGCGCCTGGCCTGCGCCGTCATCACCCGCCGCTGAGCAGGCGCTCGGCCGCGGCCAGATCGGCCAGGGTGTCGACGTCGGCGACGGCCCCGGGGTCGTCAAGGATGATGTCGTCCACCATGTGCAAGGCGCGCAAGCCGTGCAGCACGCTGCGGGCGCCCTCGTCACCGCGCAGCACCATCAGTTGCGGCCCGGCAGATGCCGCGAACCCGACCGGATGCGCGGGTCTGCCGGCGACCCAGGGCACCACGGCGGCCAGGGTGCCCCGCTCCAGCCGTTCGGCCACGTGGAGCAGGCTCAGCGGGCGGATCAGCGGCAGGTCGGCGGGCAGTATCAGCCAGCCCTGTGGGTTGGGCGTGGCCCGCACCGCTGCTGCGATGGCGTCGCCCATGCCGGGGTGCGCCGCCTGCTCCAGGTGCCAGGGCAAGCCGCTTTCGCGCACCGCCGCCAGCGTGCGCTCCAGCACCGCCGTGCCGCCGAGCAGCGCCTGCAGTTTGTGCACCGTACCGCCCGATGCACGAAAGCGCTCGCCCCGGCCAGAGGCCAGTACCAGCACCGTGGGCCGGAACGCAAGGAGGGGGGAGGTCTGCTGCATGGGAAGGAGGCGTGCGCCGGCACAATACTGCCATGAGCCAGATTTCCACCGAGATTGCCGACCTGCGCAAGAACTACGGGCGCGCCGCCCTCGACGAGCAGGCCTCGCATGCCGACCCCTTGCAGCAGTTCGACCAGTGGCTGCAGGAGGCGCTGGGCGCCGCTTTGCCCGAACCCAATGCCATGACGCTGGCCACCGTGGGCAGCGACCTGCGGCCCAGCACCCGCATCGTGCTGATCAAGGGCTATGACGCGCGCGGCATCGTCTGGTACACCAATTACGAAAGCCGCAAGGGCCGGCAACTCGCGGGCAACCCCTTTGCCGCGCTGCAGTTCCACTGGGTGGAGCTAGAGCGCGTGGTGCGCATCGAGGGCCGCGTGGAGCCCACCAGCGCGGAGGAAAGCGACGCCTACTTCGCCAGCCGGCCGCTGGATTCGCGCATCGGCGCCTGGGCCAGCCCGCAGAGCCAGGTCATCAGCGGCCGCGGCCTGCTGGTGGCCAACGCCGCCAAGTACGGCGCCCAGTTCCTGCTCCAGCCGCCGCGCCCGCCGCACTGGGGCGGCTACCGGCTGGTGCCCGATACCTGGGAATTCTGGCAGGGCCGCCCGAGCCGCCTGCACGACCGGCTGCGCTACCGGCGCGAGGGCGAGGGCTGGCTGCGGGAACGGCTGGCGCCCTGATCCCCGGACCGCGTCAGAAGTCCGCGCGCAAGCCCACCTTCAGGCTGCGGCCCGGCAGCGGCGCCCTGGGGTAGGCGGTAGTCGTCAGGATCGAGGTCGCGCTGTAGGCCAACTGGTTGCCGATGTTGTCCAGCCGCGCGTACCAGAGCAGGCTGCTGCGCCTGCCGCCCACGCTGACGTCCGTGCGGTAGCCGAGCGAGGCATTCCACAAGGTGTAGGCCGAGGTCGCACGCGAGCCGTCGGCCGGCACGCGGTTCTGCGCCGCGAGGTGGTCGAAGCCGACACCCGCGCGCCAGGCGCCCTGGGCCCAGGCCAGGCTGGCGCCGACCCGCGCCGGCGCGATGCGCGGCAAGGGCTGGCCGGTATCGGAATTGGTGGCGCGCACCAGATCGCCACGCAAGCGCAGGTCCAGCGTCGAGCCTGCCGCCGCGCCCTGGGCGGGCGCTGCCGCGACACCGCCCGCGCCGAGCAGGCGCACC
>NZ_JAELTO010000219.1 GCF_016428875.1 Xylophilus sp. ASV27 | reverse complement strand
GGGCAGCACTGCGCGCTCAAGCTGGGGCGGCACCGCATTCGCGTCAACACCCTGGTGCCGGGCGCGTTCCGCACGGCGCTGTGGGACAAGCACGCGCTGGGCAGCGGCATGCTGGCCGAGAACAAGTTCGCCCGCATGCAGCCGCTGCCCATCGAGGGCCAGCCGCGCTACATCGCCGATGCGGCGCTGTTCCTGGCGTCCGACATGTCGGAGTTCGTGACCGGCGTCGTCCTGCCGGTGGATGGCGGCATGACGCTGCACCGCAACTCGCATGCATCGGTCGAAGGCTGACCGCCCCCGCCCGAGGAGACCGCATGTCCGAACATCCGAGCACCGCGCGGCCCGCAGAGCGGCGCCGGCGGCACTGGTCGCAGCAGACCATCGTGACCCTGCTCACGGTGGCGCTGTTCGCGGGTTTTTCCGCCTTCCTTCCTGGCTTCCTGTCTGCAGGCAACCTGGTGGGCCTGCTGCAGTCGGTGGCCACCCTGGGCCTGCTCGCGCTGGGCATGGGCATGGTCGTGATCGCGCGCGGCATCGACCTGTCGATGATCGCGACGCTGGCGACGCCGCCCGCTCTGATGCTGCACCTGGTGGGCAACGGCGCCGGCGTCGGCGTGGCCTTTGCGGCGGCGTTGGCGCTGGCCGTCGCGTTCGGCCTGCTCAATGGCTGGCTGGTCGCCTATGCCGAGATGGCCCCGTTGTTCGCGACGCTAGCCTCCGGGCTGCTGCTGTACGGCCTGGGCGGCGGGGTTTTCTTCTCCAACGACATCGTGCCCTGGCCGAGCCTGCTGGACGGCTGGTCCTGGATCGGCAGCTCCACCCTGTTCGGGGTGCCCACGCAGGTGCTGGTCTTCGCACTGGCTGGCGCGGTGTTGTGGCTGTTCCTCCAGTGCACGCGCATGGGCCGGTTCATCTACGCGATGGGCGACAACCCGCAAGGGGCCAGGGTGGTGGGCATCCCCACGCGCCCGATGACGTTGCTGCTGTACGTGGCCAGCGCGCTCATCGGCCTGTTGGCCGGGGTGGTGATGGCGGCCTCGCTCCATGCCATGCCGATCCGCATCTACGCCTCCACGCTGATCTACGACGTGATCCTGGTGGTGGTGCTGGGCGGCATCGGCCTGTCGGGCGGGCGCGGCGGCGTGTCCAGCGTGCTGGTGGGCACGCTGCTGATCGGCGCCCTGCTGAACGCCATGACGCTGATGGATGCCAACTACTCCGTGCAAAACCTGGTCAAGGGCAGCCTGCTGCTGCTCGCGATTGTCGCGGACTCGCGGCTGAACCCCCGCAACGAAGAAACGGCCCAGCACGGCGACATCTGACGCGCATGCCTTTTCCCAACGACTTCAAAGGAGACAAACCATGAACCGATTCGCCAAACCCCTCACGGCCCTTTGCCTGGCGGCCACCGCCCTGTGCGCCCTGGCGCAGACCCAGGGCGCGGAAGACCCGCTGCGCGGCGCATACCACGGCGCCCTGTCGGGCAAGAAGGTCGTCTTCGTGTCCTTCCTGCTCGCGGAGCCGCTGTCGCAGGGTTGGTACCACGGCCTCAAGGACGCGTTCGAGCCGCTGGGCGTGAAGGTGGAGGCGCGCGACGCCAACCTCAGCGCCAGCGCGGGCGCGCAGGCGCTGACCCAGGCCATCGCCCAGAGGCCCTCGGTGATCGTGGTCCAGAACCCGGACCTGACGGTGTACGCGCGCCTGATCCAGCAGGCCGAGGCGGTCGGCATCCACGTGCTGTCCATCAACCTGCCATCGAAGGCGGCGGGCGCGGGCTACATCGGCCCGGACTGGACGCGCATCGGGGAAATGCTGGCGGAGTCCTCGGT
>NZ_JAELTO010000218.1 GCF_016428875.1 Xylophilus sp. ASV27 | reverse complement strand
ACCCATGCTTGGCTGGCCGCGTTCGGCAAGCTGCGAACCCGCTTCGAGCGCCGCATCGACATTCATGTCGCGCTGCTTTCCCTGGCTTGTTGTGTCATCTGTGCTCGCAACCTCCCTTTGTTTTGTTGGCCGCTCTTAGTGGCCATGGGCGACAGGTCCACAAGGCGATTGGAGCCCTTGGTCTTCGTTTTCCCGTCGCGCCCTCGGAATGATCGTAAGCGTCCGGCAAAGGCATCTTGAAAGCGCGATAGGAGCAAAGGATGCTCGTGTCCACCAGAACTCTTGGAGGACACGTTGACAGGATCGAACAGCAACCCTCGCCAGGTCGTCGGCGCCGAGGGCTGCACAGCGAAGAATTCAAGGCCGACGCTGTGGCTGCAGCGTCCCAGGCTGGCATGTCGATGGCCTCGGTGGCCTTGGCGCGGGGGATCAATGCCAACTTGCTGCGCCGCTGGGTACGCGAGGCGGAGTTGCCGCAAGCCGTGGTGAGGGGCAAGCCTGCAGCGGGGGCATCGACGTTCGTCCCGGTCCGTGTGCCCGCGCCTATCGCGCAGCCCACTGAGATACGCATCGACGTACGCCGCGGTGCGAGGA
Source organism: Xylophilus sp. ASV27 (assembly GCF_016428875.1). Taxonomy (GTDB): domain Bacteria; phylum Pseudomonadota; class Gammaproteobacteria; order Burkholderiales; family Burkholderiaceae_C; genus Xylophilus. The sequence goes on along the minus strand of NZ_JAELTO010000218.1, from coordinate 1,238 downwards.
CGATCACGGTGTCCTGGCCCATGGCAGCAGCTGCCGAATGCGCATACTGGATGCGAGAGCTGCTGCGGTGATCCGGATCGAAGCGGTGTGGCTGGCCGTGCAGCCGCTGGACATGCGTGCTGGGACAGAGGCCGCCTTGGCCCGCGTCGTCAACGTATTCGGCCAGGTGCGCCCACATCACGCGTATCTGTTCGCCAACCGACGCGCCAATCGCATGAAGGTGCTGGTGCATGACGGCATCGGCGTATGGCTGGCCGCGCGGCGCCTGAACAGCGGCAAGTTCGTCTGGCCAAAGGAAGGAGTTGCCACGGCCGCGCTCAGCCATGCGCAGTTCGATGCCCTCGTGCTGGGCCTGCCGTGGCAACGCGTTGGCGAGGCTGGAATCATACGGGTGCTGTAGCACTGTGCAATTGCCGAATCTGCCGATGGACCAGAGCGTCATGGGTCGGCAAGATCACGTCCGTGATTGCCCTGCAGCAACTCGACGCCCTGGACGCGCAGCATCGCGCGCTCCACCCTGGCGCAGTGGGTCGGCGAGTGCGGTGCGCAGCTGCAGCCGCTGGTGGACGCGCTGACGAACGAGCTGCTGCGCCACGGTGTGCTGCATGCCGACGAGACGCCGGTGGGCATGCTCAAGCCGGGCAACAAGAAGACCCACAAAGCCTACATCTGGACCTACTGCACCACCAGCTTCAATGCGACCCGGGCCGTGGTGTTCAACTTCGCTGAGACCCGTGGCGGGGAGAACGTGCGCGGCTTCCTGCGCCAAGACGGCGAGCACGCCCGCGAAAAATCCTGGACAGGCACGCTGGTGACCGACGGGTTCTGCGGCTACAAAGCCAGCTTCGAGCGCGGCGTCACCGAGGCTGGATGCGTCGCGCATGCCAGGCGCAAGTTCCACGAGCTGTGGGCCAACCACGCCAGCAAGGTCGGTCAGCAGGCGCTGCCGTACTTCCAGGTGCTCTTCAGGATCGAGGAAGACATCGCCGCAGCCACAGCCCAAGAGCGACGACGTGTCCGGCAGCGCAAGTCGCAAAGGGTGGCCTCAGCGCTGCACAAGTGGCTGCTGGCACAGCGCCAACTCGTGCCAGACGGTTCGGCCACCGCCAAAGGCGACGCTGAACAAGCGGTCGATTTCAGCGAGGCGCGGTCGCGTTGATCGGGAACTCCGAGATGGGAAGGCCGCAGCGGCTCGATTGCGAGCCGGATTGCGACCATTTCTGGCCCACGCCCGCGCA
>NZ_JAELTO010000217.1 GCF_016428875.1 Xylophilus sp. ASV27 | reverse complement strand
GTATCGCTCGCCCTCGGGGCGGGCCTGTACCGCATAGCTCTCGATGCCGTAGCGGATGGTGCGCCCCGGCGCCTCGGTGCGCACCAGGCGAAAGCCGGGCTCCCGGGAGGGCCGGTTCACGATGAAGGACAGCACCACCGACTCCGTGCCGTGGGTCGAGTCAAAGGCCGTCAGGCGGATGTAGTGCTGGGCAAACCTCTTGCGGCAGTCGGCCAGCTCCAGCATGGCGCCGGCCGCATCGCGCAGGTCGAACATCGGGTTGCCGAACATCTCCCAGTAGGTGTTGCGCGGATGCGGGTCGTCGGTGTACTCGATCCCGATGGCCCAGCCATGGGCGAGGCAGTAGTCGATCTGCCGGGTGATCTGCTCGTCCGTCAGCTCCGGCAGGAACGAGAAGGTGCCTTGGGTGATGCGCATCGCATGTCTCCTTCAGGCCACCGAGGCCGTGACGACGTAGTCGGAAGTATCGGTCGGGGCGTAATTGAACGTCACCTCGCCCCAGGTGTCGAGCGCCGCGCGCAAGGGGGCGCAGCTGCGCGCGGCCTGGCGCAGGATCTCCGGGCCTTCGTGCTCGATGTCGCGCCCCTCGTTGCGCGCCAGCACCATGGCCTCCAGCGCCACGCGGTTGGCCGTGGCCCCGGCCTGGATCCCCTGCGGATGGCCGATGGTGCCGCCGCCGAACTGCAGCACCACGTCGTCGCCGAAGAGGTGCAGCAACTGGTGCATCTGGCCCGCATGGATGCCGCCCGAGGCCACCGGCATCACCTTCTTGAGCGCGCCCCAGTCCTGGGCGAAGTGGATGCCGCGCGGCAGATCGACCTGGGTGTGGGTGTCGCGGCAGATGTGGTAGTAGCCCTGCACCGTCATCGGATCGCCCTCGAGCTTGCCGACCGCCGTGCCCGCATGCAGGTGGTCCACCCCCGCCATGCGCAGCCACTTGGCGATCACGCGAAAGCTCACGCCATGGTTCTTCTGCCGCGTGTAGGTGCCGTGGCCGGCGCGGTGCATGTGCAGCACCATGTCGTTCTGGCGGCACCAGTGGCTGATGGACTGGATCGCGGTCCAGCCGACGACCAGGTCCACCATCACGATCACCGAGCCCAGTTCCTTGGCGAACTGAGCGCGGCGGTACATCTCCTCCATGGTGCCGGCGGTCACGTTGAGGTAGCTGCCCTTGACCTCGCCGGTGGCCGCGCTGGCCTTGTTGACCGCGTCCATCACGAACAGGAAGCGGTCGCGCCAGTGCATGAAGGGCTGCGAGTTGATGTTCTCGTCGTCCTTCATGAAGTCGAGCCCGCCCTTGAGGCCCTCGTAGACCACGCGGCCGTAGTTGCGGCCGGACAGGCCGAGTTTGGGCTTGGTGGTGGCGCCCAGCAGCGGCCGGCCGAACTTGTCCAGGCGCTCGCGCTCGACCACGATGCCGGTGGGCGGGCCGGCGAAGGTCTTGACGTAGGCCACCGGGAACTGCATGTCCTCCAGCCGCGCGGCCTTGAGCGGCTTGAAGCTGAAGACGTTGCCGATGATCGAGGCGGTGACGTTGGCGATCGAGCCTTCCTCGAAGAGCGAGAGGTCGTAGGCCACGTAGCAGAAGTACTGGCCGGGGGTGTTGGGCACCGGGTCGACCCGGTAGCACTTGGCGCGGTACATGTCGCAGGCGGTGAGGCGGTCGGTCCAGACCACCGTCCAGGTCGCGGTGCTGGACTCGCCGGCGACGGCCGCGGCGGCTTCGATCGGGTCCACGCCCTCTTGCGGCGTGATGCGAAACAGCGCCAGCACGTCCGTCGCCTTGGGCTCGTACTCCGGCACCCAGTAGCCCATTTGCGCGTATTTGAGCACTCCGGCCGCGTAGCGCT
>NZ_JAELTO010000216.1 GCF_016428875.1 Xylophilus sp. ASV27 | reverse complement strand
CCCCCCCCCCCCCCCCCCCCCCCCCCCCCCCCCCCCCCCCCCCCCCCCCCCTTTTTAGATGTGTATAAGAGACAGCCCGCGCCCCGCGCCGCTGCCGGCCGCGCCGCTGGAACTCGGCACCGCGCCCTCGCAGGGCATCGTGGACGAACTGCAGTCCATGAAGGAGCTGATCGAGGAGCGCTTCAACACCCTGGCCTGGCTGGGCCAGGCGCGGCAGGACCCGATCCAGTCCAACCTGATGCTCAAGCTGATCCGCGCCGGCTACTCCCCGGCACTGGCGCGCGCCGTGCTCGAACGCCTGCCGCAGGACGCCGACCCGGCCGAGGCCGTGCGCTGGCTGATGGAGGTGCTCGAGCGCAACCTGCGCACCGACCCCGAGCAACAGCCGCTGGCCGAGCAGGGCGGCATCTTCGCGCTGGTGGGCGCCACCGGCGTGGGCAAGACCACCACCGCCGCCAAGCTGGCCGCGCAGTGCGCCCGCATCCACGGGCCGGCCAGCGTCGGCCTGATCACCCTCGACACCTACCGCATCGCCGCGCACGAGCAGCTGCGCGCCTACGGCCGCATGCTGGGCGTGGTCGCGCACCTGGCGCACGACCGCGCCGCGCTGCAGGACCTGCTGGGCCTGCTGGTCGGCAAGAAGATGGTGCTGATCGACACCACCGGCGTGGCGCCGCGCGACCCGCGCAAGCGCGACATGCTCGACGTGCTCGACCTGCCGGGCGTGCAGCGCCTGATGGTGCTCAACGCCGGCGGCCATGGCGACACGCTGGACGACGTGGTCGCCTCGTTCAAGACCAGCGGCGCGCAGCAGGCCATCCTCTCCAAGACCGACGAAGCCGTGAAGCTCGGCCCGGCGGTCGATGCCCTGATCCGCCACCAGCTGGTGCTGCGCGGCGTGGCCAATGGCCAGCGCGTGCCCGAGGACTGGGAAGAGGCCGACGCCGGCCACCTGGTGCGCGCCTCGATGCGCGCGCCGGCCAAGTCGGCCTTCGACCCCCGGGCGGCGGACCTCAACTTCTTCTTTGCACAGGCCTCGGCCGCATCCGGCGCCGCCGCCCGCCCGCGGAGCATGATCCATGCTTGAAGCCCCCCTCGACCAATGCACCGGCCTGCGGCAGCAGACGCCCCCGGCCGCGCCGCGGCTGGCCGCCCTGGTGAGCCAGGGCGACCCGCACACCGAACTGCCGCTGCTGTGGCAACTGTGCGCGGCGCTGCAGGCGCTCGGCTACCAAGTGGCCGTGCTCGACGCCACGGTCGCCGAAACCCCGGACACCCCGGGGCTGGCCCAGTTGCTCGACGGCAGCATGGCCGCCGACGACGATCTGGAGGCCGATGGCGCCGCCGACCTGGCCGTATACCCTGCCGCCCGGGGCCTGGCCGCGCTCAGCGCCGACGCGCTCGCGCCCGCCGCCGTGCGCGCCGCGCGCCTGGCGCGCCTGGCCCGCGTGCTGCGCCCGCACGACCTGGCCCTGCTCTACGGCAGCGCTGAACTGCTCGCCGGCTGGACCGCCCAGTGCGGCATCGTGCCGGTGCTGCCGGCCGCGCCGCTGCAGCGCGGCGTGCTCGCGGCCTACCAGTCGCTGCGCGTGCTGCACCGCGCCGGCGTGGTGCCCACGCTGGCCTCGGTCGTCACCCGAGCCGGCATGGTCAGCGCCGGCAGCGCCCAGGCCGCACGCACCAATCTGGCGCGCTGCGCCGAGCACTGGCTGGGCTGCCGCATCGAGGTGCTGCGCGTGCGCGCCACCACCGCCGACGGCGCGACCGTGCCCGCCGAAGTGCACCGGCTGGCGCTGCGGCTGCTCGAAGGAGCTGCCACGCTGGCGCCAATGGG
>NZ_JAELTO010000215.1 GCF_016428875.1 Xylophilus sp. ASV27 | reverse complement strand
ATAGATTTCACCGGACTCGATAAAGCCGAGGTAGACGTTGATTTTGTCTTGCAGGAGACGGAGGTGTTCTGTGTCCCAAGGCAAGTGGTCGAAGATGCTCAGCCGGACCTCGTCGGTCTCCTTGTCGGTGCCCACGGCGTCAACGATTGTGGTATTTTCGACGTTCATTGGGAGGTTCGAGGGAAGGTCCGGTTCTGGCCGGATTCTGCCCGAGGCTGACCAGATCGGACGGGCCCCTTACCGGCTGCACGGTTTATTCGGAAGCGAACGTTGAGCTAGTGCTTGCGGAACTTCCACTAAGAACGTCTGTAAGGGGTGCTCGCCACAAGCTTTAATTCCTCAGGTTCAAGGCGCCAGAAACCATACGGATTGTTAAAAAGTGATGAAGCGTCGTACTGCACGCCTACGTCGTCCACGATTCTGTACACGGGAGCGTCGGAAGCTAAAGAGAAGGTCTGTCCAGATCGGATGTTCGCCTTCTCGGCGAAGGCATAACGTGTGAAGGTCCGGACAAGCTCAACAGGGTCTTCAGTGCCCTCTGCTGCGACGACGACATCCTTCAGGCCAAGATTGTGCATACCGCACGAGTAAATATCAGTGCCCGTGAGGTACACGACGCAAGCTTCGTGAACGCTGAAAAGATGCAACTCATCGCAAAGCCTTCGCCACGCCTCTGGGCTATGTGCAAGGCCCGCACTCTCGACCTTGACGCCAAAGCCTCATGCATCTAGGAGCGCACGCGCGGCGCGCATCAAAGGAGCGAAATTGGTCTCCGAGCCACCGTGGCCGATCAGATAAATGACGGATTCATGATCGGTGATGCGCGTCATTTCATCTGTCTGCGACCAGTGCGGTCCAGACACCTTGAAAGCAGACAACATTCTCTCGTCGCGTGCTTCCATTAGAAGCTCACACGTCGTACTGGTCTTCATGTTCATCAACAACATGCCAGCAAAAATGTAGCTCGCGTTTGACTCTACGAGTTGCCTTGTCAGGTCCGCTCTATCAATCCAGGGGCCGGGGATGCACAACACGGCCTCAGGAAAGGCAACGCCATCTTTCATTCGATGCTTTCCTTTCTACTGCTTGGTGCGAATGTCCGCTCTTGGCCGCAACCTGAACTACGCGATTGCGTCCAGGTAGTCGGCCATCGTGGCGGCCCAAAGTTGGGGTCGATAAATCAACGCATGCCCGCCGCGCAGCGCGTGGAATGCACCCCTGCCCCCGGCCGCGCGAAATGCATCGAAGTTCTCACGACAATGCGCGATGCGATAGTACTGGTCGTGGCTTCCGTGAAGCCAAAGGGTCTCCCGAGGGAACGCCGAGCCGCGTAGGAACGTCTTCCTATTTACCTCCGGGTGCGTTGGGCAAGCTCTCCCCAGCCAACCGCCATTGAAGTTGATAGCGGCTTTGAAAATGGACGGTCGCTCGCCCGCATAGGCAATCGCCAGAATCCCGCCACGCGATGCTCCACCAATCACCAGATGTTCCTGCTGGACATCTGGACGCGCGCAGATGTGCTCCATCACCGCGTCCAAGTCCTCCATGGCCCGGTCGACGCCTGGCAGGGACAACTGCGGGTCGCAGGAATAGCCACTTCGGTCCAGCTTGAACCCTTCGTCATAGAGTCCCCCTGACTTCCCGCGGCCTCGACGTTGAGGAAAGATGACCTGCCAACCTCGCTCAGCGAAAAAGTCCGCGAGCGGAGCGCAGGCCATCGTCCGCCGGAAGACCGCCGGATTCGTTCCGGAACCAGTAGAACCGTGATTGAAGACCAAAGTAGGAAAGGGGCCTGGCCCAGAGGGCCTACGAGCAACGAGTTCCAAGGCCACGGGTCGACCGCCCTCTTCGAGGCGCGTTGGAATGATTTCGGAGGTGAGATTGCTTTGACTTGGCATGCTGATTAG
>NZ_JAELTO010000214.1 GCF_016428875.1 Xylophilus sp. ASV27 | reverse complement strand
CCCCCCCCCCCCCCCCCCCCCCCCCCCCCCCCCCCCCCCCCCCCCCCCCCCCCTTTTAGATGTGTATAAGAGACAGGCCCCCACCGGCGCGTAGGCCGGGCCCGGCGCGGGCGCCGCCAGGCGCAGCCCCCAGAACACCAGGCTGCCCACGGCAAGCAGCCAGACCAGGCTGGTCACGGCGGGCGGGGCCCAGCGGGCGACGTAGAGGCTTTGCATGCGGCGATTATCATGGAACGCCCGGCCGCAACGGCCCTTCACGCCCCCTCCGCAGCACCCACGCCACCGCACCATGCAACGCCTCCCAGCCCTCATCCGCCGCCCCCTGCAGGCCGGCTTCACCCTGATCGAACTGATGGTGGTGCTGGTCATCATCGGCGTGCTCGCCGCGCTGATCGTGCCCAACGTGCTCGACCGCGCCGACGACGCGCGCGTGACCGCGGCCCGCACCGACGTCAACAACCTGATGCAGGCGCTCAAGCTCTACCGCCTGGACAACCTGCGCTATCCCACGGCCGAGCAGGGCCTGCAGGCGCTGATCGCGCGGCCCACCACGCCGCCGGTGCCCGGCAACTGGAAGCCCTACCTGGAGAAGCTGCCCAACGATCCCTGGGGCCGTCCCTACCAGTACCTGAACCCCGGCGTGCGCGGCGAGGTCGACGTGATGTCCTTCGGCGCGGACGGCCAGTCCGGCGGCGAAGGGAAGAATGCGGACATCGGCAGCTGGCAGTAGCAGTGTGAAACGCCCGGCCGCCCGCGGCTTCACCCTGCTGGAACTGCTGGTGGTGGTGGCCATCATCGCGCTCGGCACGGCCGGCGTGGCGCTGAGCATGCGCGACGGCAGCCAGACCCGGCTGGAGCGCGAGGCCGACCGGCTGGTGGCCCTGCTGGAGTCGGCCCGGGCGCAGTCGCGCGCCAGCGGCGTGCCGGTGGTCTGGCATCCGTCGCCGCAGGGCTTCGCCTTCGAGGGCCTGCCGGCCGGCGCGCTGCCCACGCAATGGCTCTCCGCCGATACCCGGGTGGCGGGCGATGCGCGGCTGCTGCTCGGGCCCGAGCCCCTGATCGGCCCGCAGCAGGTGGTGCTGGTATCGGCGGCGCGGCCCGATCAGGCCCTGCGCGTGGCGACCGACGGCCTGCGCCCGTTCAGCGTATCGCCATGAGGCGCCCGCGCGGCTTCACGCTGGTGGAAGTGCTTGTGGCGCTGGGCATCGTCGCCGTCGCCCTGCTGGCGGGCATGCGCGCCACCAGCGCGCTCACGCGCAACGCGCTGCGCCAGTCCGACATGCTGCTGGCCCAGATCTGCGCCGAGAACGAACTGGTGAAGGTGCGCCTGTCGCGGCAGTTGCCGGGCATCGGCGACAGCACCGTGGCCTGCACCCAGGGCGAGCGCGAGTTCGCGGTGGCGGTGGCCGTGCGGCCCACGCCCAACCCGCGCTTCCGGCGCGTCGATGCGCAGGTCAAGGAGGGCGGCAGCCCCGTCCTCACGCTCTCGACCATCGTGGGGCAGTACTGATGCACACCCCCAGGCTGCGCGCTGCGCGTCTTCGCCCTCCCCCTTGCAGGGGGCACATCCAGCGGCCCGGCGAAGCCGGTTCCGCGGATGTTCGCGCAGGGCCTGCTCCGCGGCCTTCGGTGCCGGTCGGTTGCGTGCGCGGCAGATCCGCACGCGGCTTCACGCTGATCGAACTGCTGGTGGCGCTGGCGGCGATGGCGCTGCTGGCCATCATGAGCTGGCGCGGGCTCGACGGCATGGCGCGGGTGCAGGAGCAGACCAGGAGCCGCGCGGACGCGGTGCTGGCGCTGCAGGCCGGCCTGGCGCAGTGGGGCGCGGACCTGGACGCCGTCTGTCTCTTATACACATCTAAAAGGGGGGGGGGGGGGGGGGGGGGGGGGGGGGGGGGGGGGGGGGGGGGGGGGGG
>NZ_JAELTO010000213.1 GCF_016428875.1 Xylophilus sp. ASV27 | reverse complement strand
CCCCCCCCCCCCCCCCCCCCCCCCCCCCCCCCCCCCCCCCCCCCCCCCCCCCCCCCCCCCCCCCCCCCCCCCCCCCCCCCCCCCCCCCCCCCCCCCCCCCCTTTTTTCAAGCAGAAGACGGCATACGCGATTTCCTGTACGGTCTCGTGGGCTCGGAGATGTGTATAAGAGACAGCCGCCGCTCGCCGCCAGCGCCCATGGCGACGATGGGCCGCCGGCCTGGGGGGGCGACAGCGCGCCGTGGTCGCCGCCCGGCTTCGACGGCAGCCCCGGCTACCACCATGCCCCGAGCCGCGCGCGCAGCCGGCGCGCCCCCCCCATGGGCCGGCCCGAGCACGCGGCCCGCTTGCTGCTCACGCACATGGGCGCGCTGGAGACGCTGACGCATGACGACCACGTGATGCTGGGCGAACTGCCGGCGCCCCTGGGCCCCTTGTTCGTCTGGCTGGAGCGCGAGCTGCACGAGCACGGCCCGCGCCCCTGGGCCGCCCTGCGCGAGGGCCTGCGCGGGCACGAGAGCGAAGAGGCCGCCCACCGCATCATGACCGGCGACCATGCCGAAACCGCGACCGAGGCAGACCCGCGCGAACTGCGCGCGGAGTTGCGCGGCCTGCTGGACCTGATGCTGCGCGAGCGCATCCAGGTGCTGCAGCGCGAGGCCATCGCCGCGGCGGCGTCCGATCCGGCGGCCCTGCAACGCTGGCGCGCGCTGGAGGAACGGCGCAGGGACCTCGACTCCCGGCTGAAATCCAATCGCGCGCTATAATGCGCGGTTAGCTGACGGCAAGAGCGACAGCAGTACCTCCGGACCCGGCCAACCGTGACATACCGCGCACGACAGGCCCCCTCACCGCAAGGGCTGCACTCCAAATGATCGCCCAGACATCTTGTCGTCCGAGGATATCTCCTCATCTGAAGTGAAGCAGCCGGCCCGCGTGCCACTGCCGCTTCGGACCCGGCAGTCGGCTCCGCCGCTGCCCGTTCACCCGCGCCGGGAACCGTGGCGCCTTGCATTTTCTTTGTGTCCGTCTTTGATTCCGAGGTCCTCATGCCTTCTCAAAAGCCCGCGAAGTCTGCCAAGTCCGCCGCTCCCGCCAAGACTGTCAAGAAACCCGCAGCCGGCAAGGTGAACGCCACCGCCGCTGCCAAGCCCGCAGCACGAAGCGCCCCCACCGCTGCGGCGAAGAAAGCCAAGCCAGTGCCCGCATCCAAGTCCACGACCTCGAAACTCCTAGCCGCCGCCGATGAACTGCTGAAGAACGCAGGCAAGGCCGCCAAGACCAGCAAGTCCGCAGCCGCCGCCGGCGAAGAAGCCCCCAAGAAGAAGGCCGGCCGCCCGCCCAAGGCCACCGCCGCCGCCAAGCCCGGCCGCAAGCCCAAGGCCGGCGTGGCCGCGGTCACCGACGACGCCGACCTGTCCGACATCGAGGCCGAGTTCGAGGAAGAACCGGCAGCGGCCGACCCGGCCGAGGCCGCCGCGGCACCGGCCGAGAAGGTCAAGCCGCTGCGCATGAAGATCAGCAAGGCGAAGGAACGCGCCTTGATGAAGGAATTCGGCCTGGACGAAACCGTCCTGTCCGAAGAGGACATGGCCAAGCGCCGGTCGCGCCTGAAGACCCTGATCACGCTGGGCAAGACGCGCGGCTACCTGACGCAGGTCGAGATTTCCGACCACTTGCCCGACAAGCTGGTCGATGCCGAGACCATGGAAGTCGTGGTCACCATGTTGAACGACATGGGCGTGGCGGTGTACGAGCAGACGCCCGACGCCGAAACCCTGTTCCAGAACAACGTGACGCCGACGGCCGCCACCGTCGAGGAAGCCGAGGAAGAGGCCGAGGCCGCCCTGTCTACCGTGGACAGCGAATTCGGCCGCACCACTGACCCGGTGCGCATGTACATGCGCGAGATGGGCACGGTCGAGCTGCTCACGCGTGAGGGCGAAATCGAGATCGCCAAGCGCATCGAAGGCGGCCTGCAGGCCATGATGGAGGCCATCTCCGCCTCGCCCGCGACCATCGCCGCCATCCTGG
>NZ_JAELTO010000212.1 GCF_016428875.1 Xylophilus sp. ASV27 | reverse complement strand
GCACCGCCTCTTCAATGGCGATTTCGTCGAAGGGGTTCATGCTCATCTTCACGTTGGCGATGTCCACGCCCGTGCCGTCCGATTTCACTCGGACTTTCACGTTGTAGTCCACCACCCGCTTCACGGGTACCAAAACCTTCATTGCTGCGGCTCCTTTGACATTGGTTGATAGCGTTGTGATCCGGCCAATTTTATGCCCGCCTGTTTTTCATTCAGTATTCACCGAATGAAGCACGGAACAGCACTGATTGTCGCGCAGGAGCTTCATCGCACACCCCATAAAAGCACGATCGTTCTTTTTATGGATTATAGAGAGGCTGCGCCGGTGTTGCCGCGCCCGCCTGCGCCACATGCACGACGCGCTGGGGATACGGGATGTCGATGCCCGCGCCGCGCAGCGCTTCGAGGACGGCTATGTTGACCGCCGAACGCACGTTGGCCTGCCCGTTGGAGGGATCGCTGACCCACAGGTTCAGCGTGAACAGCAGGCCATCCGGGGCGAAGCTCATCAGGTAGGCGACCGGTTCGGGCGAGCGCAGCACGCGCGGCTGGGCCGCCGCGGCTTCGCACAGCAGGCGCTGCACCAGCGCCACGTCGCTGTCGTAGCCCACCGTGATGTCGGTGGTGATGTTGAACTTCAGATCGGCCTGCGAGAGGTTCTCCACCCGCTGCGTGATGAAGGTTTCGTTCGGGATGATGGCCTCGCGCCCGTTGCCCGCGCGCACCAGGGTGTAGCGGGTCTTGATGTCGGTGACGCGGCCCTCGAAGGTGTCGATCCTGATGTTGTCGCCGATGCGCAGCGAGCGCTCCAGCAGGATCACGAAACCGCTGATGTAGTTGGAGGCCAGCTTCTGCAGCCCGAAACCCAGGCCCACGCCGATGGCGCCGCCCAGCACCGACAGCGCCGTGAGGTCCACGCCCACGGTGGACAGCACGAACAGCATGCCCACCAGCAGCAGCGCGGCGCGCGTCACGTTGGCCGCCGCCTTGCGCAGCGACAGGTCGCTCACGGCGCTGTGCAGGATGCGGCGCTCGAACGCCGACGAGATCCACAGCGTCACCACCAGCATCAGCCCGGCCGAGAGCGCGCCTTCCAGTAGGGTGCGCAGGTCCACCCGGGTCTTGCCGAAGGGCAGCGTGATCGATTCGAGCTGGCCCAGCACCGCCGGCAGCAGGCCCACCGCCCACAGCACGGCCACGATCCACGCTCCCCATGAGATGAAGCGCTCGACCAGGCGCGATGCCGCCGACTGCGGGAACACCGACACCAGCACCCGCGCGCACAGCCGGATCACCACCAGCGACATCAGCACCGGCACCGCAATGCGCAGCACCAACAGCGGCAGATACGGCGCCAATACCTGTCCGGCCGCGTAGACCAGCACCAGCGCCAGCAGCGGAAACAGCACGCCGTCCACGATGCGCCGGCCCAACCAGACCGAGTCGGCGTCCCGCAGCCGGTCGCGGCCCAACCAGTGCGCCATTGCATAGGCCAGCGCCACGCAGGCGGCCACCAGCAGCAGGCCGAGCCAGGGATTGGACGCGTGGAAATCCGCCAGCAGTTGCCGCAAGGCCGCCATCAGACTTCCGCCAGCACGCGCAGATGCGCCTCGACGCTGCGCGCCAGCGCATCCAGGTGGTAGCCGCCTTCCAGGCAGGACACGATGCGCCCACGCGCGAAGCGCCGCGCCACGTCCACCACGCGGCTGGTGATCCAGGCGAAGTCCTGCTCGGTCAGGCCGAGTTGCCCCATCTCATCCTCGCGGTGGGCGTCGAAACCGGCGCTGATGAACAGCATCTCGGGACGGAACTGCTCCAGCCGCGGCAGCCACATCATCTCGATCAGTTCGCGCACGTCCATGCCCCGGGTGTAGGCCGGCACCGGCAGGTTGAGCATGTTCGGCGCCGGGTTCTCGGCGCCGGAGAAGGGGTAGAACGGATGCTGGAAGATCCCCACCATCAACACCCGCTCGTCGCCGGCGAAGATGTTCTCGGTGCCGTTGCCGTGGTGCACGTCGAAATCGACGATGGCCACGCGATGCAGGCCGTGCACGTCCAGCGCATGGCGCGCCGCCAGCGCCACGTTGTTGAAGAAGCAGAAGCCCATGGCGCGCTCGCGTTCGGCATGGTGGCCGGGCGGGCGCACCGCGCAGAAGGCGTTGGC
>NZ_JAELTO010000211.1 GCF_016428875.1 Xylophilus sp. ASV27 | reverse complement strand
GGCCTGCGCCGTGCCCACCGAGCCGGTGAAGGCCAGGCGGTCCACGCCCATGTGCTCGGCCAGCGCCTGGCCCACGTCCTTGCCGTACCCGGTGACCACGTTGATCACGCCCTCGGGCACGCCGGCTTCCATCATGATTTCCGACACGCGCAGCGACGAGAGCGAGGCGTCCTCCGCGGGTTTCAGCACCGCCGTGCAGCCGGTGGCCAGCGCGGGGCCGTAGATCCACCACAGGCCCATGAGCGGCCCGTTCCACGGGATGATGCCGCCGACCACGCCCACCGGCACCTGGTGCTTGAGCGCCATGAAGCCCGGCGCGATGGACATGGGCGTGCCGCTGGCCGAGCCGGCCAGGCCGGTCTGCGAGGCGTAGAACTGCAGCAGTTGCGACAGCCATTCCTTGTAGCCGCGCGTGCGCGCCAGCGGCGCGCCCATGTCCAGCGTTTCGATCAGCGCCAGTTCCTCGAAGTTGTCGAGGATCGCGTCGTGCACGCGCAGCAGCAGCTTGCGTCGCTCGTGCGGCGTGAAGCGGCTCCACGGGCCTTCGAAGGCGCGGCGCGCCGCCGCCACGGCGCGGTCCACGTCCTGCGCGCTGCCTTGGGCGAAGCGGCACAGCAGCGCGCCCGTGGCGGGGTTGATGGCGTCGATGGTCCGGCCCGAGGTGGAATCCACCCACTGGCCGCCGATCAGCAGTTTCTTCGTGCCCTGGAGGAAGGCGGGCGTGGCGGGCTGGTGCATGCGTGTCTCCTGCGGTTTTTCCAAGTGTTTTTGGTCTCTAGCCCAGGAAGAATATGGGCTTAATGCTATGAAATAAATAGCATTTAGAAGCGCACCATGACCGACTTGGTCTGCGTGTACGCCTCGATCGACTCCTGCCCGAACTCGCGCCCCCAGCCCGACTGCTTGTAGCCGCCGAAGGCCATGGCCGGGTCGGCCTCGCCGAAGGTGTTGATCCACAGCCGTCCGGCCTTGAGCGCCTTGACCACCTTGTGCGCGCGCGAGACGTCGCGCGTCCACACGGCGGCGGACAGACCGTAGTGGGTGTCGTTGCCCTGCAGCACCGCGTCGTCCTCGTCCTTGAACGGGATGATCGAGAGCACCGGGCCGAAGATCTCCTCCTGCGCGATGCGCATGCCGTTCTTCACGTGGTCGAACACCGTGGGCTCGACGAAATAGCCCGCGCCGCTCCAGGCCTGGCCGCCCAGGCGCAGCGCAGCGCCGCCTTCCTGGCCCGCGCCGATGTAGGCGCGCACGCGGTCGCGCTGCTTCGCCGAGATCAGCGGACCCAGTCTGGTGTCCGCCGCGAACGGGTCCCCCGCCTTCCAGGTGCCGGCCAGTTGCGCCACGCGCTCGGCCACCTGCTCGTGGATGCTCTCCTGCACGAACAATCGCGTGCCGGCCGAGCACACCTGGCCCGAGTTGCCGCAGAAGGTCTTGACGGCGGCCTGCACCGCCTTCTCGATGTCGGCGTCGGCGAACACCACGTTGGGCGCCTTCCCGCCCAGTTCCAGCGTCACCTTCTTGAGGTTGGAGGTGGCATCGCGCACCACCTGCTTGCCCACGGCGGTGGAGCCGGTGAAGGCGATCTTGTCCACGCCCAAGTGCTGGGCCAGCGCCGCGCCCGCCGTGGGGCCGAAGCCAGGCAGCACGTTGACGACGCCCGGGGGCAGGTCGGTCTCCTGCACCAGCTCGGCCAGGCGGATGCTGGTGAGGCACGCCAGCTCGGCGGGCTTGAGGACCACGGTGTTGCCGCAGCACAGCGCATTGGCGAACTTGATCGAGGCCATCAGCACCGGCACGTTCCACGGAATGATCTGGCCGCACACGCCCAGCGGCTCGCGCAGCGTGTAGATCAGCGTGCCGCCGTCCGACGGAATCGTGGTGCCCAGCACCTTGGAGCACCAGCCCGCGTAGTAGCGGAAGATGTCCACGCAGGCGGTGGCCGCCGCGGTGGCGTACCAGAGCGGCATGCCGTTGTCGAGCGACTCGATGGCGGCCAGCTCGGGGATGTGCGCCTCGATCGTGTCGGCGATCTTCAGCAGCGCGCGCGTGCGGGCGTGCGGCGACATGCCGGCCCAGGAGGGCGCCTCGAACGCCTTGCGCGCGGCCGCGACCGCCGCGTCCACGTCGGCGCTGTCGGCCTCGGCCACGCGGCACAGCAGTTGCTCGGTAGTGGGGTTGATCGTCTCGAAGCGCTTGCCCGAGGCGGCCTCGACCCACTGGCCGCCGATCAGCAGGCGCTTCGGGGCTTGACGGATCCAGGCGAGCGCCTGGGCGCGCGCGGCTTCTGCGGGTACGGTGCTGGTCATGCTGTCTCCTCAGTCAGGCGTACAAGTTGGGGAACTGGCCGGTGGTGCTGATGACCGTGGTGCGCGTCTCCAGGT
>NZ_JAELTO010000210.1 GCF_016428875.1 Xylophilus sp. ASV27 | reverse complement strand
CCCCCCCCCCCCCCCCCCCCCCCCCCCCCCCCCCCCCCCCCCCCCCCCCCCCCCCCCCCCCCCCCCCCCCCCCCCCCCCCCCCCCCCCCCCCCCCCCCCCCCCCCCCCCCCCCCCCCCCCCCACACTAGGTTCTCTTCGTCGGCAGCGTCAGATGTGTATAAGAGACAGGCTCAGGGCCGTGGTCACGCTGCTGGCGCCGGGCAGCGGCACCACCGGGCAGCCGGCCGCGCGCACCGCGGCCACCAAGCGCGCGCCCGGGTCGCTCACGGCGGGCGTGCCGGCGTCGCTGGCGTAGGCCACGCGTTCGCCCTGCCGCAGGCGCGCCAGCACGGCGGCGGCGGCCTCGGCCTCGTTGTGCTGGTGCACCGCGAGCAGCGCGGCGCCGGGGCGCTCGATGCCGTAGGCGCGCAGCAGGTGCTGGGTGTGGCGCGTGTCCTCGCAGGCCACGGCGTCCACCAGCTGCAGCAGGTGCAGCGCGCGCAGCGTGATGTCGGCCAAGTTGCCGATCGGCGTGGCCACGACGTAAAGGGCGCCGCGCGGATAATGCTGCGCGGCCGCCGCATCGTGCGCGGCGGCGAGGGCGGAGGCGAAAGAGGCGCTCAATGGGATTCCTTGAAAAGCTGCGCGCCGCCGCGGCAGCGGGTGCAGGAAGGCCGGCCGCGGCGGGCACCACGAAGGCCGCCGGCGATGCCGCGGAGGCGCGTGCCCTGGCCCACCTGCAGGCGGCCGGGCTGCGCCTGGTCGAGCGCAATTATCGGACGCCGGGGCGCGGCGGCGGCGAGATCGACCTGGTGATGCGCGATGCCGAGGGCACCCTGGTCTTCGTCGAGGTGCGCGTGCGCAAGAGCGCGCAGCACGGCGGCGCGGCGGCCAGCATCGGCGCGGCCAAGCGCCGGCGCATCGTGCTGGCGGCGCGGCATTACCTGATGCGCCTGGGCGCGCCGCCGGCCTGCCGCTTCGATGCGGTGCTGGTCGAGGGCGATGCGATCACCTGGCTGCGGGCGGCGTTCGACAGCGACGGCTGACATGCCCTGCTACATCTGGTGGCGGCCGCGCGGCGGTGGCCGCCGCTATGATCCCTGGCCCATGCTCGAGCAACGCATCCAACAGCACTTCATCGACAGCGCGGACCTGAAGTACCAGTCAGCCGAAGCGCTGGGACCGCCCATTGCCGCGGCGGTGCAGGCCATTCTTGCGAGCGTCACCAGCGGCGGCAAGGTGCTGGCCTGCGGCACCGGCGCGTCGGCCGCGCTGGCGCAGATCTTCACCAGCGCCTTCGTCGCCGGCTTCGAGCGCGAGCGGCCCGGCCTGGGCGCGATCGCGCTCACCGCCGACGGCACGCTGCTGGCGCCGGTGAGCGCCGCGGCCGACGCCTCGCAGGTGTTCGCGCGCCAGGTGCGCGCACTCGGCCATGCGGGCGACGTGCTGCTGCTGCTGTCGCCCGGCGGCAATTGCGCCAGCCTGTCGGCGGCGCTGGAGGCCGCGCACGAGCGCGAAATGACCGTGGTGGCCCTCACCGGCCGCCATGGCAGCCGCGTGGCCGGGCTGCTGCGCGAGACCGACGTCCACATCTGCGTGCCGCACGAGCGTGCGGCCCGCGTCCAGGAGGTCCATGCCCTGGCCCTTCACTGCATCTGCGATGGCGTGGATGCGCAACTTCTCGGCGAACAGGAGATTCCCCTATGACGACTGGAACGAAACGAGCGGCGCCTGCGGCGCGCCTGGCGTGCGCGGTGCTGGCCGCGGGCGCGCTGGCCGGCGCGCTGTCGGGCTGCTTTCCGCTAGCGCTGGGCGGCGCGGCCGTGACCGGGCTGGCGGTGGCCGACCGCCGCACCACCGGCACGCAGGTCGAGGACGAGAGCATCGAGCTGCGCGCCCGCAACGCGATCAACACCAACTTCGGCGACCGCGTGAGCGTGGGCGTGACCAGCTACAACCGCCAGGTGCTGCTGACCGGCCAGGCGCCGACGCAGCAGGACAAGGAGCGTGTCGAGCAGTTCGTGGCGCGCGTGGAGAACGTGCGCGCGGTGGTCAACGACATCAGCGTGATGCCGGCCGTCACCTTCTCGCAGCGCTCCAACGACGCCTTCATCACCAGCAAGGTCAAGGCCAGCCTGGTGGACGCCAAGGACATCTCGGCCACCGCCATCAAGGTCGTGACCGAGCGCGGCGTGGTCTACCTGATGGGCCGCGTCACCGCGCGCGAGGCCAAGCGCAGCGCCGAGATCGCGCGCGGCGTGAGCGGCGTGGTGAAGGTGGTGCGCGTGTTCGAGGTGATCAGCGAAGAGGAGCTGGCCCGGCTCGGCCGCCAGCAGGCGCCGGCGCCCGCGGTGTCCTCGCCCGCAGCGGGCTCTTATACACATCTCCGAGCCCACGAGACCGTACAGGAAATCTCGTATGACGTCTTCTGCTTGAAAAAGGGGGGGGGGGGGGGGGGGGGGGGGGGGGGGGGGGGGGGGGGGGGGGGGGG
>NZ_JAELTO010000020.1 GCF_016428875.1 Xylophilus sp. ASV27 | reverse complement strand
CCCCCCCCCCCCCCCCCCCCCCCCCCCCCCCCCCCCCCCCCCCCCCCCCCCCCCCCCCCCCCCCCCCCCCCCCCCCCCCCCCCCCCCCCCCCCCCCCCCCCCCCCCCCCCCCCCCTTTTCAAGCAGATGACGGCATACGAGATTTCCTGTACGGTCTCGTGGGCTCGGAGATGTGTATAAGAGACAGGTCCGGCACCGGCCTCCGCGGCGGCCGCGCCCGCGGCGGCGCCCGGCGCCCTGCCCACCATGGTGATCGACCGGCCGCTGCGTTCGGGCCAGCAGGTCTATGCGCGCAATGCCGACCTGATCGTGATGGCCGCGGTCAGCAACGGCGCCGAGGTGATCGCCGACGGCAACGTGCACGTCTACGCGCCGCTGCGCGGCAAGGCCATCGCCGGGGCGCGCGGCAACACGGCCGCGCGCATCTTCGCCACCTGCATGGAGCCCGAGCTGGTGTCCATCGCGGGCATCTACCGCACCACCGATGTGCCGCTGCCGCCCGCAATCCACGGCAAGCCGGCGAAAATCCAGCTCGTCGGCGAGAAGCTCGTCATCGAGCCGCTCTGAATTTCTTCCTTCCCTCTATTTCCTCCTCCAAACGAAGGACAGCAACAACATGGCCAAGATCGTCGTGGTGACTTCCGGCAAGGGCGGCGTGGGCAAGACCACGACCAGCGCCAGCTTCGCCTCCGGCCTCGCGCTGCGCGGCTTCAAGACCGCGGTCGTCGACTTCGACGTCGGTCTGCGCAATCTCGACCTCATCATGGGCTGCGAACGCCGCGTGGTGTACGACCTCGTCAACGTGATCCACGGCGAGGCCAACCTGCACCAGGCCCTGATCAAGGACAAGCAGTGCGAGAACCTGTTCGTGCTGGCCGCCTCGCAGACCCGCGACAAGGACGCCCTCACGCAGGAGGGCGTCGAGCGCGTGCTCAAGGAGCTGGCCGCGCAGGGCTTCGACTACATCGTCTGCGACTCGCCCGCGGGCATCGAGACCGGCGCGCTGATGGCCATGCACTTCGCCGACGAGGCGCTGGTGGTGACCAACCCCGAGGTCTCCTCGGTGCGCGACTCCGACCGCATCCTGGGCATGCTCGGCTCCAAGACCCGGCGCGCCATCGAAGGCGGCGAGCCGATCAAGGAGCACCTGCTGATCACCCGCTACAACCCGAACCGCGTGGAAGACGGCCAGATGCTGTCGCTGCAGGACGTGCAGGACATCCTGCGCATCCCGCTGATCGGCGTGATCCCGGAGTCCGAGACGGTGCTGCAGTCCTCCAACCAGGGCACGCCGGCCATCCATGCCCAGGGCAGCGACGTGTCCGAGGCCTACAAGGACGTGGTCGGCCGCTTCCTGGGCGAGGAGCACCCGATGCGCTTCGTCGACGCGCAGAAGCCCGGTTTCTTCAAGCGCATCTTCGGGAGGTGAGTGCCATGTCCTTCCTCAGCTTTCTTCTCGGAGAGAAAAAGAAGACGGCCAGCGTCGCCAAGGAGCGGTTGCAGATCATCCTGGCGCACGAGCGCAGCGGCAGCAGCAAGAAGCCGAGCTACCTGCCCGACCTGCAGCGCGAGCTGATCGCCGTCATCTCCAAGTACGTCTCCATCAGCCCGGGCGACATCAAGGTCAACCTGGAGCACCAGGACAACTTCGACGTGCTCGAAGTCAAGATCGAGTTGCCCGACGCGGCCAAGCCGGCCATCGCGTCGCCCTGAGCCCGAGTTTTGAGCAAAAAGTGCCTGTAGCCCAGGTGCTGTCTGGGCTTGTAGCTATCTAATTGATAGCAAACGCCGACCTCACAGCCCTGCCGCCGGCAGCCAGTCGTCGAGGCAGCGCGCGATCTGGCGCTGCATCGCGGCCTGCCAGCGCGCCGCGCCCTCGCGGATCTCGGCGATGCGCGCGGCGCGTGTGTCGGGCGTGAAGGAGGCCTCGGCCAGCCAGGCCTCGACCCCGTCGCGGGTCACTTCCGGGTGGAACTGCAGCGCCAGCAGATGCGTGCCGAGCGCGAACGCCTGGTTCTCGCACAGCGCGCTGCGCGCCAGGCGCTGCGTGCGGGGCGGCAGGTCGAAGGTGTCCTGGTGCCAGTGCATCACCGCCGGCGCCAGCCCGGGCGCTAGGTGGCGCAGCGGCGAGGCCGCGCCTTCGGCCGTCAGCTCCAGCGGGTACCAGCCCACCTCGGCCTGCGGCGCGCGGTAGACGCGGCAGCCCAGCGCCGAGGCGATCAACTGCGCGCCGAAGCAGATGCCCAGCACCGCCCGCCCGGCCGCCAGCCGGCGCGCCAGCAGCGCGCGCTCGACGCCGATGAAGGGGAACAGCGCCTCGTCGTAGACGCTCAGCGCCGAGCCCAGCGGCAGCACCAGATCGGCCGCGAGAGGATCGATCCGCGCCAGATCGGCGTGGGCCGCCTCCACCACGTCGATCTGCCAGCCGCGCGCCTGGAAGTAGGGCGCCAGGCTGCCGGGGCCGTCCAGCGGCGAGTGTTGCAGGATCAGCAGTCGCTGGCTCATAGCGGATGTTCCGTATAGAAGCGGCCGCCGTGGAACAGCAGCGGCGAGGCGCCCGGCCGGTGGCTGCAGGCCTCCACTTCGCCGACGAAGATGGTGTGGTCGCCTTCCTCGTAGCGGCTGCGGTTGAAGCACTCGAACACCGCCGCGGCACCGGCCAGCAGCGGGGCGCCGCTCGCACCTTCGGTGAAGTCCGTGCCGGCCCAGCGCTCGGCGCCGCGCGAGGCGAAGCGCTCGGCCAGCGCCATCTGGTCGGCTGCCAGCACGTTCACTGCGTAGTGCGAACCCGCGCGGAAGGCCGCCATCGAGGTCGCGGTGCGCGCCAGGCTCCAGAGCACGAGCGGCGGGTCCAGCGACACCGAGTTGAAGGAGTTGGCCGTCAACCCCACCAGCACGCCCTCGGGCGTGCGCGCGGTGACGATGGTCACGCCGGTGGCAAACATCGCGAGCGAGGCCCTGAACTGCGGCAGAGAAAAGGAGGGGGCGCGGGCTTGCAGCGCGGCGCTGGGGCTAGGGGTCACGGCGGCGGACGGGTAGGGCGGCGATTCCCGGATCGTAAACGGCCGCGCCGGCCCGCGCCGGCCGCAGGGGCGTGGCTTTTTGAAGGAAATAGGGATGAAGCCCATATGGGATATGGGCTATGCGCTATATTTATGATAGCTATCCAATATCGATCAACAGTCCGGGCCGGAAGCCCGCCTGCTCGCCCTTGCCGGCGTAGCCCAGCGGATTGGCCACGACCCGGCAGCCGTCCTTGCGGTAGTCGAAGGCGCAGTGCAGGTGGCCGTGCAGCCACAGTTGGGCCTGCGGCAGCAGTTCGTCCAGCGCGTTGCAGAAACCGGCCGTGCCGGGCGTGAGGCCGTAGCGCGGGTCGGCGCTGGCCAGGCTGGGCGCGAAATGGGTCACGGCCACCGTCGGGCCGTCGAAGGGCGCGGCCAGCGCGCCGCGCAGCCAGTCCTGGCAGGCCAGCGCCTCCTCGCGCATGCCCTCGGCCAGCCAGGGCTCGCCGTGGCGCGTGGTGCCGGTCTTCTGCAGGTAGAAGTTGGCGGCGCGAATGGCCTTGCCGCGCGCCGACAGCGCCTGGCCGGGCGTGGCGCGCGGCGGCACCAGCGCGTCGAAGTCGCTCCAGAGCGTGGTGCCGACGAAGCGCACGCCCTGCAGCACCCGCGTTTCGCGCTCGAGCCAGAGGATGCCCAGCTCGGCGCACAGGGCCTTGAGCCGCTCGCGCGCGGCGTCCACGTCCTGCCCGTCGTACTCGTGGTTGCCCGGCACGTACAGCACCGGGCAGGGCCAGGCGCCGTATTCGGGCCGCGGCGAGTAGCGAGCGAGGCCGAAGTCGCTCCCCTCCAGCAATGAACCAACATGGTGCGATCCGACGTCGCCCGCCAGCACCAGCAGGTCGGCGCCCGGGGCCGGCGGGCAGGAAAACGCGGGCTGCACCTCCAGATGCAGGTCGGACAGGAGTTGGATCTTCATCGGGTCATTGTGCGGGAAGCCCGCATGGGCACAGGCAGGCGCATGTTGCGCCGCAGCAGCACCCATGCCGGGTTTGCATGACGCAAGGCTTGTAAAGCTAGGGAAAACCCTTATTCTTGAGCCATCCCTACTATTCGCACCCACAAGGTGCCCCTTGCACCATGTTCGCCCTTATCACCCGTTTGCTGTCTTCCGTCCGTGCAGCGGCCGCGCTGCCCGACGCGGCGCGTGGCATTCCCAACGCGCTGTTCGAGTCCGCGGAAGCCTGCGCCGGCCAGAACCCGCACCAGGCGCAGGAACTGCGGGCGGCCGCCCAGGCCTACCTCAGCGTCGTGCGCTGAGGCGCGCCGAGCGCGCCACCGCCCCGCGCAGCCACTCGTGCGCGCGTGCGGGCTGATGGCGCCGGTGCCAGAGCGCATCGACGTGCACCGCCGGCACCGGAAACGGCAGTTCGCGCCAGACGATCTCGTCCGCCAGCCCGGTCGCCCCGATGAAATGCTGGGGCAGCACGGTCAGCATGTCCGACTGCGCCACGATCTTGCCGGCGGTGAAGAACTGGTTCACGGTCACCGCCACCCGCCGTTTGTGCCCGAGCAGCGCCAGCGCTTCGTCGATGAAGCCATAGGCGCGGCCCGAGAAGCTCACCAGCATGTGGCGCGCCGCGCAGTAGCGCTCGATGGTGAATTCCGCGTCGGGCAGTGCCGCCAGCGGATGGCCGCGCCGCATCACGCAGACGTATTCCCCGTGGTAGAGCCGCTGGTGGAGATAGCTCGCGTCCTCGCCGGACTGCTGGCCCGCCGCCAGGTCGGCCATCACCGCCGGGAAGTAGCCGATCGCCATGTCCGCCGCCTCGTCGGCCAGCAGCCGGCGCGGGTCGCGCGTGGCCAGCGGCTTCACCCGGATCTGTATGCCGGGCGCCCCGGTTTCCAGCAGATCCACCAGCCCGGGCATGACCACGGCGGCCGTGGCGTCAGCCATGGCCAGCACGAAGGTGGCCTCGGTATGGGCCGGATCGAACACCTCGGGCCCGAGCGAGCGCTGCAACTGCCGCAGCGCCTCGCGCACGTCCGGCCAGATGGCGGTGGCGCGCGGCGTCGGCTCCATCGCCTGGCCGCTGCGGCGCACCAGCTCGTCGCCCAGGGCCTCGCGCAGGCGCCGCAGCGCATTGCTCACCGCCGGCTGCGTCAGCGAGAGATTGCGCGCCGCGCGCGTGAGGCTGCGCTCGGCCATGACCTCGTCGAAGACGCGCAGCAGATTCAGGTCGAAGGTGCGGAAGTTGGTGGGGTGCATGCGCGATGGCTTGTCTATCACTGGTGTGAATGGCAAGCATCATCCAAATAAAGTTGAACAGCACACGGGTAAACCCTAGTATGTCGTCATGTGCCGGAAATCCCATTCCCCGGCGCTTGCAGGAGAGCACCATGACCAGTTTCGTCCACCCCGTCTATCCCACCCACCATGTCGGCGCAGAGCGCGCGGCGCGCGTCGCCGAGCACGTGCAGCATCTGGCCCACGGCGCGCGCGGCGGTGCCGCGCTGCTGCTGGCCGCGATCGTGGCCGCGCTGCTGGTGGTGGCCAACCAGATCATCGGCACCTGGAGCGAAGGCCACCTGCTGGCCGCCTGGATCGTGCTGTGGGTCGTCGCCTTCGCCGCGCTGGCCCTGCTGGCCGGTCCGGCCCGCCGCGCCAGCATCGCGCTGCGCGCCGCGGCCGCCGGCTGGAACGCCCGCCGCATCGCCGCCGAGGAAGACCGCAAGCTGATGCGCCTGGCCATGACCGACGCCCGCGTGATGGCCGACATCAGCCGTGCGATGGGCATGGACGCGGGGCGCGACGTGCGCGGGTATTTCTGATTACCCCCAGGCTGCGCGCTTCGCTTCTTCGCCAACCCCCTTCAGGGGGCACTGCCTGCGGCCTGGCAAAGCCAGTTCCGCGGCAGTTTGCGTTTGGCCTGCTCCGCGGCCTTCTGTGCCGCCAATAGAAAAGGCCGCGCCTCCTCTCACGGGGCGCGGCCTTTTTATGGGGCCTTGGCGCTGGATCAGGCCGTGGCCAGACGGTCTTCGAGTTCGGCGCGGATGTTCTTCAGTTCCTGCGGCAGGCCCTGCGCCAGTTGCTCGAACAGCTTGTCGTGCAGCGCCAGCTCGTCGCGCCAGGCGGCGGCGTCGGTGCGGGTCACGGTGTCGAACTGGGCCGGGGTGAAGTCCAGGCCCTTCCAGTTCAGGTCGCCGTAGGAGGGGCTGATGCCGGTCAGGTGTTCGACGCCGGCGCCGGCCTTGCCCTCGATGCGGTCGATCATCCACTTCAGCACACGCATGTTCTCGCCGTAGCCGGGCCAGGCGAACTTGCCGTCCTCGCCCTTGCGGAACCAGTTGGTCTGGTAGATCCTGGGCAACCGCACGCCGGCGGCCTGCAGCCGTGCGCCCAGGTCGATCCAGTGCTGGAAGTACTCGCTCATGTTGTAGCCGGCGAACGGCAGCATGGCGAACGGATCGCGGCGCACCACGCCCTGCTGGCCGAAGGCCGCGGCGGTGGTTTCCGAGCCCATGGTGGCGGCCATGTAGACGCCCTCGGCCCAGGTGCGGGCCTCGGTCACCAGGGGCACCGTGGTGGAGCGGCGGCCGCCGAAGATGAAGGCATCGATCGGTACCCCGGCCGGATCGTCCCAGGCCGGGTCGAGCGCCGGGTTGTTGGTGGCGGCCACGGTGAAGCGCGCGTTCGGATGGGCGGCCTTGGCGCCGGTTTCCTTGGCGATCTGCGGCGTCCAGTCCTTGCCCTGCCAGTCGATCAGGTGGGCCGGCAGCGCCTTGCCCGGTGCGTCCTGCTCCATGCCTTCCCACCAGACGTCGCCGTCGTCGGTCAGCGCGACGTTGGTGAAGATCACGTCGCGGTCCAGGCTGCGCATGCAGTTCGGGTTGGTCAGCAGGTTGGTGCCGGGCGCCACGCCGAAATAGCCGGCCTCGGGGTTGATGGCGTAGAGCCTGCCGTCGGCGGCGGGCTTGATCCAGGCGATGTCGTCACCGATGGTGGTGACCTTCCAGCCTTCGAAGCCGGCCGGCGGCACCAGCATGGAGAAGTTGGTCTTGCCGCAGGCGCTGGGGAAGGCGGCGGCGACGTGATGCTTCTTGCCCTCGGGCGAGGTTACGCCGAGGATCAGCATGTGCTCGGCCAGCCAGCCCTGCTCGCGGCCCATGGCCGAGGCGATGCGCAGCGCCAGGCACTTCTTGCCCAGCAGCGCGTTGCCGCCGTAGCCCGAGCCGTAGGACCAGATCTCGCGCGTCTCGGGGTAGTGGACGATGTACTTGGTGGTGGGGTTGCAGGGCCAGGGCACGTCCTGCTCGCCCGCGGCCAGCGGCGCACCCACGGTGTGCAGGCAGGGCACGAATTCGCCCTGCGCCCCCAGCACGTCGAGCACGGCGCGGCCCATGCGCGTCATGAGCTTCATATTGACCGCCACGTAGGGGCTGTCGGAGAGTTCGACGCCGATGTGGGCGATGTCGCTGCCCAGCGGACCCATCGAGAACGGCACCACGTACATCGTGCGGCCGGCCATGCAGCCGTCGAACAGCGGCTGCAGCGTGGCGCGCATCTCGGCCGGCGGCATCCAGTTGTTGGTCGGGCCGGCGTCTTCCTTGTTCTCGGAGCAGATGAAGGTGCGGTCTTCCACGCGGGCCACGTCGCTCGGGTCGGAGCAGGCCAGGAAGCTGTTGGCGCGCCTGGCCGGGTTCAGCCGCTTGAAGGTGCCCGCATCCACCAACTGCTGGCACAGGCGCGCGTATTCGTCTTCGCTGCCGTCGCACCAGTGGATGGCCTTGGGCTTGCACAGCGCGGCCATCTCGGCCACCCAGGCGATGAGTCTGGCGTTCTTCACATGGGCCGGGGCGTGGGCCTGCATACCTTGCATGACGGGTGCGTTCAAGGGAGAGCTCCTGAGTTTGAAAAATCGTCTTGTCGAAAGCCGCCGGCTGCGCCGGCTGCGTGCTGCAAGGGCAGGGCAAGGGCCTTGGATAAAACGGCTCGGCCCTGGAACTCCGGGCGCCGCTGCCATGGAGGCGAGTGACGATTCTATGAAGCTGCCCCCGGCATGTCCCCGCGTTACCTCAAAATTTCATGCAAAAGATGCATGGGGTTATGCGTGGATATGCGAGGAAGGCTCTGGCAGGCGCGCAGCAAAAAGCCGCGGGGGGCCGCGGCTTTTGGGGGGAAGTCCTGCGCGGGCGCAGGAGGGGTGCGTCAGGCCATGTGGACGGCGATGAAGGCCAGCAGGAACATCAGCACGCCGCCCACCACCGGCAACACGATCGGCATCAGGTGCACGACCTGCTCGGCCGCGTCCACGGGACGTCCGGCCGCGGCATGCGGGTCATGGGCGTGGCCCTGGTTGGAGGCATCGGCGGCGTCGGCGGGAGTGGACATGGCGTTTCCTTCTGGGGGGATTGTCTGCGCTGGAGTGCGGATTTTAACCGTGCGGTCCGCGGCAGACCCGCACCACGTCGGCGCCATAGGCCTCCAGCTTCTTGACGCCCAGGCCGCTCACGCCCTGCAGGTCGTCCAGGCTTTGCGGTGCGCGCTCGGCGATGGCGGCGAGCGTGGCGTCGTGGAAGATCACGTAGGCCGGCAGGTTGTGCTCGCGCGCCACCTCGGCGCGCCAGGCCTTGAGCGCGGCAAAGCGCCCAAGGCCGGCGGCGTCCAGCGTGGCGGCGGCCGGCGAGGCGGCCTTGGCCTCGCGACGCCCGGCGCGCGGCTTGCGGGCGGCCGGGGCGGAGACCGATGCGCGCAGCCGCACCGGCACCTCGCCCTTGAGCACGGCGCGCGAGCCGTCGGTCAGCTGCAGCGTGTTGAACGCCGCGGCGTCCACGTGCAGCGCGCCGGTGGCGATCAACTGGCGCAGCACGCCGCGCAACTGCGCCTCGCTCGACTCGGCGCACAGCCCGAAGGTCGAGAGCGTGTCGTGGCGGTACTGCGCGACCTTGTCGGTCTTCTTGCCGCGCACGATGTCCATGATGTGGCCGGCGCCAAAGCCGATGCCGTTCTGCTTCTTGATCCAGTAGATGGTGGAGAGCAGCTTGCGCGCAGTCTCGGTGCCGTCCCACAGTTCGGGAGGGTGCAGGCAGTTGTCGCAGTTGCCGCAGGGCACGGCGTGCTCGCCGAAATAGCCGAGCAGCCGCACGCGCCGGCAGTCGGTGGCCTCGGCCAGCGCCAGCAATGCGTCGAGCTTGCCGCGCATCACCTGCTTGAACTCGTCGCCGGCCGGGCTCTCGTCGATCATGCGCGCCTGGTTCACCACGTCCTGCAGGCCATAGGCCATCCAGGCGTCGGCGGGCTCGCCGTCGCGGCCGGCACGGCCGGTCTCCTGGTAGTAGCCCTCGATGTTCTTGGGCATGTCCACGTGGGCGACGAAGCGCACGTCGGGCTTGTCGATGCCCATGCCGAAGGCGATGGTGGCAACCATGACGATGCCCTCCTCGCGCAGGAAGCGGTCCTGGTGCTGCTGGCGCAGCTTGGCGTCGAGCCCGGCGTGGTAGGGCAGGGCGTTGATGCCCGCGCCGGCCAGCGTGGCGGCCAGTTCTTCCACCCGCTTGCGCGACTGGCAATAGACGACGCCGGCATCGCCCGCGTGCTCGGCCTCGATGAAGCGCAGCAACTGCGTGGTGACGTCCTTCTTCTCGACGATGGCGTAACGGATGTTGGGCCGGTCGAAGCTGCTGACGAACCGGCCGGCCTCCTCAAGCTGCAGCCGTTCGACGATGTCGGTGCGGGTCAGCGCGTCGGCCGTGGCGGTCAGCGCGATGCGCGGTACGCCCGGATAGCGCTCGTGCAGCACGGTCAGGCCGCGGTACTCGGGGCGGAAGTCGTGGCCCCATTGGCTCACGCAGTGCGCCTCGTCGATGGCAAACAGCGCCAACTGGCCGCGGCTGAGCAGGCCATCGAGCAGCGACAGGAAGCGCGGCGTGGTCAGTCGCTCGGGCGCCGCGTACAGCATGGTGATCTGCCCGCGCGCCAGTCGGCGCTCCACGTCGGCGGCCTCGTCGAAGGACAGCGTGGAGTTGAGGAAGGCGGCCTCGACCCCCGCCTCGTGCAGGGCGCCCACCTGGTCGTGCATCAGCGCGATCAGCGGCGACACCACGATGCTCACGCCGTACCCGGCGCGCTGCCGGGCAATGGCCGGGATCTGGTAGCACAGCGACTTGCCGCCCCCGGTGGGCATCAGCACCAGGGCGTCGCCGCCAGCGGTCACGTGCTCGATGATGGCCTGCTGGGGCCCGCGGAACTGGTCGTAGCCAAAAACCTCGTGGAGGATGTGCAGGGGGTCGGGTGAGAGGTGATCAGGCATGGCGAGGCGGAGTGAACCCCCGATTCTGCGGCCTTCTGCGCTGCCGGTGCGCCGTGCCGGCCCGGCCTGCCTGGCAGCCGCCAGCCTCAGGCCGGTGGATGCGCGACCGCGCTCAGCACCTGCTGCAGCGACTTGGACGTGAGCGGACGCGAGAACCAGTAGCCCTGCACCTCGTCGCATCCCAGGGCCTTCAGGGCGGCGGCCTGCGCGCCGGTTTCCACGCCCTCGGCGGTCACCCGCATGTCCAGCGCATGGGCCAGCGACAGGATGGCCGATACGATGGCGCTGCCCTTGCCCGGGCGGTCGATGTCGAGCACCAGCGAGCGGTCTATCTTCAGTCGGTCGAACGGGAACTGCGTCAGGTAGGAGAAGCTGGAGTAGCCGGTGCCGAAGTCGTCGATCGCCAGGCCAACGCCCAGCTGGCGCAGGCTTTCGAGCGTGGCCAGCGCGCTGCCGGCGTCGCCCACCAGCGCGCTTTCCGTCACTTCGACCTCCAGGTGCCGGGGCTCCATTCCGGCGTTCTGCAGCGCGCTCTCGACCAGTGCCATCAGCCCCGGCTGCAGCAGTTGCCGGGCCGAGACGTTCACTGCCACCTGCGGTACCGGTGCCTGCCGGCTCGTCAGCAGCCGGCGCAGGCGCCCGACCTCGCGGCAGGACTCGCGCAGCACCCATTCGCCTATCGCGGGGATCAGGCCGATGTCCTCGGCCACGGGAATGAAGACCGCGGGGCTGACGGCGCCCCGCCCCGGGCATTGCCAGCGCAGCAGGGTCTCGATCAGCACGATGCGGCCCGTCTCCAGGTTGACCTGGGGCTGGAACACCAGGCTGAACTGTTTTTTCTCCAGCGCCTGGCGCAGCAGGCCCTCGAGTTCCAGTCGGTCTATGGCTTCGGCCTGCATGGCCTTGCGGAACCAGCGCGATTGCGCGCCGCCGGCCGCCTTGGCCGTGCCCAGTGCCACGCGCGCCCGGTGCAGCAGCTCGCCCGCTTCCAGTCGGCCGCGATCGGGCAGGCAGATGGAGGCGCCGATGCTCGCGGTCAGCCGCAGGCTGCGGTCGACCAGTTGCAGCGGCTGCGACAGGCGGCGCAACAGGATGCCGGTGAGCCTGTCTATCTCCGGCACGTCGCCTTCCAGCATGCAGGCCAGCAGGCCGCCGCCGAGCGAGGCCAGCACCGTCTCGGGGCCGGTGGTGCCGCGTATCCGGTGGCCGAACAGCTGCAGCACCTGGCCCAGCATGTCGTCGCCCATGGAGTCGCGCAGGCGCGTCATCTGGTCGATCTCGAGCACCAGCACGCTGCAGGGCGTGCCGCGCCGCCGCGCAAACTGGAGCTTCAGCGCAGCACGTTCATGCCACCAACTGGCGTTGGGTAACTGCGTCCAGGCGTCCTGGACGCCGTCGTGCCAGTTGACATGGGGGCTGTCGTGCTGACCTTGCTCCTGGGTGACCACTCCCAGGTAATGCGCTGTGTCTGCGCCGTCCGTGGGCAGTCTGGCCAGCGACAACTGGACCTGGATCGGGGCGCCGCTGCGCCGCCGGCAAGTCCAGGTGCGCGGCAGAGTCGCACCCACCGCCTTGCCCGGATCGGGCGCGGAGGGGTTCGCCCTGAGTAGCAGTTTCCCCTCTTCATCGCGCGACAGCGTGAAAGGAAGTTCGCCGGAGCGCTGCATCAGCTCCTGCAGGTCATGGACTTGCGCCAGTGTGGCGCGACCCACCAGCTCACCGGCCGTGTAACCGGTCAGGGCCTCGTAGCTGGGGTTGACCCGCAGATACAGGCCCTGCGCGTCACAGACGAACAGGCCCAACGCCAGCAGGTCGACGATGTCGCTGTCATGCAGGCCGGCGGCGTGGGGTGGGGCGCTCATCGCGTGGCTTCGGGATCGCAACGCATAAACATAGCGCAGCCGCGGGCCTCCGTTTCAACCGCGTTCCGGCGTTACGTTCTTTAACGCGTCGAGGTGCGGCTCTGTGCTAACAGGCGGTCTAGCAGGCAGTCAGGGCCGTTCCAGCATCACGCCTGGGCCCGCACACAATCGGGCGGCCACGTGATCATGGCATCCGTCAGATGGAGAAGAGACTGTGCCCGGGCTGTGCTCAAAG
This sequence comes from Xylophilus sp. ASV27, assembly GCF_016428875.1. Classification (GTDB taxonomy): domain Bacteria; phylum Pseudomonadota; class Gammaproteobacteria; order Burkholderiales; family Burkholderiaceae_C; genus Xylophilus. The sequence goes on along the minus strand of NZ_JAELTO010000020.1, from coordinate 38,028 downwards.
CCCCAGCACCCCGCGCGCAATGATGCTGCGCTGCACTTCGGACGAGCCCTCGTAGATGCGCAGGATGCGTGCATCGCGCACCAGGCGCTCCAGCGGCATTTCGCGTGTGTAGCCGTAGCCGCCGTGGATCTGCAGGGCTTCGTCGGTGACGAAGCCCACCATTTCGGACGCATGGAGCTTGGCCATGGCCGAGTGCTGGGTGAAGGGCTGGCCGGCCTGGCGCAAGGCCAGGGCCTGCATCGTCAGTGCCCACGATGCCTCCAGGCGCAGCTTCATGTCTGCCAGCTTCCACTGGATGCCCTGTTTCGTGGCCAGCGGCTCGCCGCCCACCAGGCGCTGATTGGCCCATTGCGCGGCGGCGGCCAGGGCGGCCTCGGCCACGCCCAGGGCGGTGGCCGCCACGTCCAGGCGGCTGTTGTCCAGCACCTTCATCGCCGTTTTGAAGCCTGTGCCCTCGGCGCCCAGCCGGTGACTGGCGGGCACGCGCACGCCGTCCAGCGAGACCTCGAAGGCATGGCCGCCGCGGATGCCCATGAGCTTTTCTGGGGCCGAGATCTGGATGCCGGGCAGATCGCGCGGCACGATGAAGGCGCTAACGCCGCGCGCGCCGGCCTCCATGTCGGTCTTGGCGAAGACCACCATGAAGCGTGCCTCGGCGGCGTTGGAGATGAAGTGCTTGACGCCCGTGATCAGATAGTCGTACCCATCGCGCACGGCGCGCGTGCGCATGTCGGCCGGGTGCGAGCCGCCGCGCGGCTCGGTCAGCGCAAAGGCCGCCAGCCATTGGCCGCTGGCGCAGCGCGGCAGCCACTGCTGGCGCTGGGCGTCGTCGCCGCCGATGAGCACGGCGTCCGTGCCCAGGTAGTGGGCGCCGATCATGGACGAGGTGGCCGCGCAGGCGCGCGAGATGGCCACCAGGGACAGCAGCATGGCCGTGGGCGTGACGCCGGGGCCGCCCAGGGCCTCGGGCAGGTTCATGCCCATCACGCCCAGGGCCGACAGGCCCGGCACATGGCAGGTGGCGGACAGCGCCTCTTCGTCCATGCGCTGCGCCAGCGGGGCGAGTGCGTCGTCGGCAAAGCGGGCCACGGCATCGGCAATGGCGTGGTCGTCGGCGGTGGTGCCCAGTCGTTGGAAGTTCATGTCGGTTGCTCAATGTGATGGGGAAGAGGGGGCTGCGCCTGCGGTGCCCAGGGCACCGGATGCGCGCAGCGCGGCAATGGCTTCGGCGCCCCGGCCCAGCCACTGCGAGAGCAGGGCCTCGGTGTGCTCGCCCAGGGCCGGTGCGCGCTCGGCGCGGTTGGGTGCGGCGCCGCTGAAATGCACGGGCTGGGTGGGCAGGCGCAGGCCGGGCAGGCGCTCGTCCTGCACCGCGCCGAGCAGGCCGCGCGCCTGGCTCTGGGGCGACTCCAGCGCCTGGGCAATGTTCCAGATGGGGGCGGCGGGCACGCCGGCCGCATCCAGCGAGGCCACCACCTGCGCCACTTCATGCCGGCCGGCCCAGGCCTCGATGGCCTCGCGCAGCGCGGGCTCGTGGGCCGAGCGTGATTCGTCGCTGGCAAAGCGCGGGTCGCCGGCCAGGCTGCCCAGTTCCATGGCCTGCAGGGCGGCGGCGAACAGCTTGTTGTTGAGCACGGCCAGCGCGAAGTGGCCGTCGCCTGCGCGGTACACGCCGAAGGGGGCCGACAGCGGATGGCGGTTGCCCACGCGGCGCGCGGGCCGGCCCGTGAACAGGTAGCGCGCCACCGAGGTGGCCAGAAAGCTCAGCGTGGTGTCGAACATGGCCACGTCCACCTGCTGGCCCTGTCCCGTGGCGCGGGCCTGCAGCAGCGCGGCCAGCGTGGCCCAGGAGGCGAACAGGCCGGCCACCACGTCGCTGACGGCTTCGCCCACCACGGTGGGCGCGCCATCGGGCTCGCCCGTGGCCTCCATGAGGCCGCTCATGGCCTGCACGATGATGTCGTAGGCCGGCCGGTGGGCCAGCGGCCCGGTCTGCCCGAAGCCCGAGACGCTGACGTAGACCAGGCGCGGATTGAGTGCGCGCAGCTGCGCGGCGCCTATGCCCAGGCGCTCGGCCACGCCGGGCCGGAAGTTCTCCACCACCACGTCGGCCTGCGCCGCCATCTCGTGGACCAGGGCCACGGCCTCGGGGTGCTTGAGGTCCAGCACCAGGCTTTGCTTGTTGCGGTTCATCACCGTGAACAGCGCGCTTTCTCCATTGTTCATGGGGCCGATGGCGCGGTAGTCGTCGCCCTGCGGCGGCTCGATCTTGACGACCTCGGCGCCCAGGTCGGCCAGCAGGGCCGTGGACAGCGGACCGGCCAGCACGCGCGTGAAGTCGAGAATGCGCACGCCGTCCAGCGGGCGGGCGGTAAGGGGGGTGGACTCGGTCATGGGTGCAGCCTTGGACGGGTGGTCTATGGCTGCATGCTGGCGCGTGTTTGAATCAATGGAAAATATTCATTCCTGATTCACTGCATTCAAAAAAATGATCCAAATCAGCCTGCGCCAGCTGGAGTATTTCGTGGCCGCCGCACGCCATGGCAGCACGGCGCGCGCGGCCGAGGCCATCGGCGTGTCCCAGCCGTCCATCTCCAAGGCGATTGCCGACCTGGAGGCGCTGTGGGGCGAGGCGCTGTTCGTGCGCCGCCATGCCAGGGGGCTGGATCTCACGGCGGCCGGTGCGGTGCGCAGCCGCGAGGCCCAGGCGCTGCTGGACGGCGCACGCAGCCTGCAGGGGCCGCGCACGGCGGCGATGGCGGGCGTGCTGCGCCTGGGTTTTCTGAGCACGCTGGGCGCGCGCTGGGTGCCGGCCCTGCTGGCGCAGATGCAGCGCCTGCACCCCGGCATTACGCTGGAGCTGGTGGAGGGCGACATCGCCTCGCTCACGCAGCAGGTGGAGCGCGGCGAGCTCGATGCGGCCCTGCAGTACGACACGGGCCTGGCGCGTCCCCGCATGGAGCTGCTGCCCGTGGCGGCGCTGCCGCCCTATGTGCTGCTGCCGCAGCGCCATGCGCTGGCGGCCAGGACCAGCGTGGGGCTGGCCGAGGTGGCCCGCTACCCGCTGGTGCTGATCAACCTGCCGCACAGCCGCGAGTATTTCCTGTCGCTGTTCCGCGAGGCCGGCGTGACGCCGCTGGTGGCCCATGAGTTCGCCTCCATCGAAATGCTGCGCTCCATGGTGGCCAACGGCCACGGCCTGAGCGTGCTGACCACGCGGCCGGTGGTGGACCGCGCCCACGATGGCCAGCGCCTGGCCTGCCGCCGCATCCGGGGCCGCGTGGCCCCCCAGGGCGTGGTGCTGGCCGTGCCGGCGGGCAATGCCTCGCCGCTGATTGCACCGTTCTTGAAGGTGGCACGTGCCGTGATTGCACCGTAGCGGCGCGCAGCCCCGTGGCATGCACCACGGTGGTGAGGTGCTACCCGGGATTTTCCCCAGGTTGTATGGACAAGCTTGGTTGGCACGGCATTTGCTGTTGCTCTCCTTGTTGATCGCAGGTAGATGCAGGATGCTCGCTCCATCACCGGTTTGCCGGGTAATCCTGTATATACATGTCCGGTCGGCAAAAACACACTTCGGGCTCCCGCACAGGTCTGCCTGCGGACCCCGAAACTGCCATCGCCAACTTGCTTTCCCGACCGAGGAGTGCCACATGAGTTCGATCCCCACGTTCCGCCGCCTGCCCCTGGGGCCGCTGGCCGCCGCCCTCTGCCTTGCCGCCGCACTGCAGCCCGCTGCCGCGCAGGAGACCAAGATCACCCTGGGCATGTCGGGCTGGACCGGCTTCGCGCCGCTGACCCTGGCCGACAAGGCCGGCATCTTCAAGAAGAACGGCCTGGCGGTGGACCTGAAGATGATTCCGCAGAAGGACCGCCACCTGGCCCTGGCCTCGGGCGCCATCCAGTGCGCGGCCACCACCATCGAGACGCATGTGGCCTGGAACACCAACGGCGTGCCCATCGTGCAGATCTTTCAGATGGACAAGTCCTATGGTGCCGACGGCATCGCCGTGCGCAATGACGTCAAGGGCTTTGCCGACCTCAAGGGCAAGACGGTGGCCGTGAGCGCGCCGGGCACGGCGCCGTACTTCGGCCTGGCCTGGATGCTGCACAAGAACGGCATGACCATGAAGGATGTGAAGACCGTCTCGCTGGAGCCCCAGCCCGCGGCCCAGGCCTTCGTGGCCGGCCAGAACGATGCGGCCATGAGCTACGAGCCCTACCTGTCCACCATCCGCGCCAACCCGGCGGCGGGCAAGATCCTGGCCACCACCATCGACTACCCCATGGTCATGGACACCGTGGGCTGCGATCCCAAGTGGCTCAAGGCCAACGCGGCCGCCGCCAAGGCCCTGGCCCAGTCGTACTTCGATGCGGTGGCCATGATCGAGGCCGACAAGGCCAAGTCCTTCGAGATCATGGGCGCGGCCGTCAAGCAGGGTGGCGAGCAGTTCGGCAAGTCGGCCTCCTACCTGAAATGGTCCGACAAGGAAGCCAACCAGAAATTCTTCGCCAACGAGCTGGTGCCCTTCATGAAGGAGTCGGCCGTGATCCTCAAGGAGGCCGGCATCATCCGCTCCATCCCCGAGAACTACGGCGCAATGTATGACGCCAGCTTCATCCAATAAGCATCCCAGGGGATGACCATGCAAGCCGCATCCACTTCCGCAGTCCCGACGGTGCACCAGACTATGTCCAAGACCCCATCGCATGCACCGGCGTCCGCAACCGTGCGCCGCCGCCGCATGGCGCCCCTGGAGCCCGTCAGCCCTACGGCCAGGTGGGTGCTGGGCGTGGCCTTCTTCGTGGTGTTCTTTCTCGTCTGGGCGGCTGTGACGCTGGGCGGCTTCGTCTCCCCGACCTTCCTGGCCAGCCCCATGACCATGGCGCGCGAGGGCGTGCTGCTGTTCACCGAGTACGGCTTCCTGCACGACATCGGCATGACGGTATGGCGCGTGATGGGCGGCTTCATCCTGGCCTCGGTCGTGGCCGTGCCCCTGGGCATCGCCATGGGCGCCTGGAAGCCGGTCGAGGCCTTCTTCGAGCCCTTTGTCTCGTTCTGCCGCTACCTGCCGGCCTCGGCCTTCATCCCGCTGCTGATACTGTGGGCCGGCGTGGGCGAGACGCAGAAGCTGCTGGTCATCTTCATCGGATCGGTGTTCCAGATCACGCTGATGGTGGCCGTCACCGTGGGCGGCGCGCGCAAGGACCTGGTGGAGGCCGCCTACACACTGGGTGCCTCCAACACCGGCGTGGTGCGCCGCGTGTTGATCCCGGGCGCCGCGCCCGGCATTGCCGAGACGCTGCGCCTGGTGCTGGGCTGGGCCTGGACCTATGTGATCGTGGCCGAGCTGATCGGCTCGTCCTCGGGCATCGGCCACATGATCACCGACAGCCAGGCGTTGCTGAACACGGGCCAGATCATCTTCGGCATCATCGTGATCGGCCTCATCGGGCTGGTGTCGGACTTCATCTTCAAGACGATCAACCGCCGCATCTTCGAATGGAGCACGCTGTGAGCCATCTGCTGTCCATTCAGGGCGTGTCCCGCACTTTCACCAGCCACAAGGGCACCAGCACGCAAGCCCTGCTGCCTGTGGATTTCGAGGTCCGCGAGAACGATTTCGTCACCATTCTCGGCCCCTCGGGCTGCGGCAAGTCGACCCTGCTGCGCATCGTCGCCGGACTCGACTATCCGACCCAGGGCCGGGTGCTGCTCGACGGCAGGACCATCGAAGGCCCGGGCGCCGATCGCGGTGTGGTGTTCCAGAGCTACACGCTGTTTCCGTGGCTCACGATCGCGCAGAACATCCGATTCGGCCTGCGCGAGCGCGGCATGAGCGAGGCCGACCAGAAAGAGCGCAGCGATTTCTTCATCGCCAAGGTGGGCCTGCGCGGCTTTGAGAACCACTTCCCCAAGCAGCTCTCGGGCGGCATGCAGCAGCGCACCGCGATTGCGCGCGCGCTTGCCAACGACCCCAAGATGCTGCTGCTCGACGAGCCGTTCGGCGCGCTCGACAACCAGACCCGCGTCCTGATGCAGGAGTTGTTGCTCGGCATCTGGGAGTCGGCGCGCAAGACGGTGCTGTTCGTCACGCACGACATCGACGAGGCGATCTTCATGGCCAACCGGGTGGCGGTGTTCAGCGCCCGGCCGGGCCGGATCAAGACCGAGATCGCGGTCGATTTTCCGCATCCGCGCCACTACACGATCAAGACCTCGCCGGAGTTCATGGAGATCAAGGCGCGCCTGACCGAAGAGATCCGCGCCGAATCCATGGCCGCTGCCGAACACTGAATCGATTCGCGACCTCCGGAAACCCCGCATGACCGCTGCCAGCCTCCGCAAAGCCACCGACGCCCGTCGCAGCGTGCCGCCAGGCGCTTCTGCCGCAACGTCGGCGTCTCCCGGGCTGGCGCTGTACGAGCAGATCAAGGCCTTCATCACGCACAGGATCCAGGACGGCACCTGGCCCGCGGGCCACCGCCTGCCGTCGGAGAGCGAGCTGGTGGCGCAGTTTGGCGTGGCACGCATGACGGTCAACCGCGCGCTGCGCGAACTGGTGGAGCAGGGCCGCATCGTGCGCGTGGCGGGCGTGGGCAGCTTCGTCGCCGAGAACAAGCCGCAGTCGACGCTGCTGCAGATCGCCAACATCGCCAGCGAGATCCGCGCGCGCGGCCATGACTACCGCTGCGTCCTCATGGTGGCCGAGCGCATCGCTGCGTCGCCCGACGTGGCGGTGTGGCTGGACCTGCGGCAGGGCGAATCGGTGTTCCACACGGTCTGTCTGCACATGGAAAACGACATACCCGTGCAGTTGGAGGACCGCCATGTGAACCCGCGCGCCGTGCCGAATTTTCTGGAGCAGGACTTCTCCGCCATGCCACCCAGCGAATACCTGGTGCGCAACGTTCCCTTCGACCAGATCGAGCACGTGGTCGATGCCGTGCTGCCCACCGTGGAGCAGGCCCAGCGGCTGGCGATGCCGGCGGCCGATCCCTGCCTGCTGCTCACCCGCCGCACCTGGACGCGCGGCCAGCCCGTGACGATGGTGCGCTGCCTGCACCCCGCATCGCGCTACCGCCTGGGCAGCCGCTTCCGGGCTGACGGCAACCCCTTGTTCGGCTGAAGCGGGATGAAGAACCGCCTTCGCCTTGTGTCGCACTTACTTGTATAGACAGGATCACGCATGGACCTCGCATCCCCCACCGCCGCCGCCCCGCTGGTACTCGAGCCCGGCGAAGTCGACCTGGCCCTGCTGCGCCGCGTGCATGCAGGCACCGAATCGCTGGCGCTGCATCCATCGGCGCGCCATGCCCTGCTGGCCGCCCAGGCCACGGTGAGCCGCATCGTCGAAGCCGGGGACGTGGTCTATGGCATCAACACCGGCTTCGGCAAACTGGCGCAGACCATCATCCCGCATGAGCGCCTGGCCGAACTGCAGCGCAACCTGGTGCTTTCGCACAGCGCGGGCATCGGCGAACCGCTGCCCGCGGGCGTGGTGCGGCTGGTGCTGGCGACCAAGGCGGTGAGCCTGGCGCGCGGGCATTCCGGCGTGCGGCCCGAGATCGTCGACGCCTTGCTGGCGTTGGGCAATGCGGGCCTGCTGCCGCGCATCCCGTCCAAAGGCTCGGTCGGCGCCTCCGGCGATCTGGCGCCGCTGGCGCATCTGGCCTGCGTGTTGATCGGCGAAGGCGAGGTGACGACGCCCCAGGGCGAGGTGATCGGCGGTGCCGAAGCCCTGCGCCGTATCGGCCTCGAACCCTTCGTGCTCGGCCCCAAGGAGGGCCTGGCGCTGCTCAACGGCACGCAGGTGTCCACCGCCCTGGCGCTGGCCGGCCTGTTCGGCGCCGAGGACGTGTTTGCCGCCGGCCTGGTGGCGGGCGCGCTGTCGCTCGAAGCCATCCAGGGCTCGATCAAGCCGTTCGATGCGCGCATCCATGCCGCGCGCGGACAGCCGGGCCAGATCGCCGTCGCCGGCGCCATGCGCGCGCTGCTCGAGGGCAGCGAGATCGTCGACTCGCACGCCGACTGCGGCCGAGTGCAGGATCCGTACTCGGTGCGCTGCGTGCCGCAGGTCATGGGCGCCTGCCTGGACAACCTGAGGCATGCCGCGCGCGTGCTGGTGATCGAAGCCAACGCCGCGTCGGACAACCCTCTGGTCTTCGACAACGGAGACGTCATCTCCGGCGGCAACTTCCACGCCGAGCCGGTGGCCTTCGCCGCCGACATCATTGCCCTGGCGGTGAGCGAGATCGGCGCCATCTCCGAGCGTCGCATGGCGCTGCTGCTCGACAGCGGGCTGTCGGGCCTGCCGCCCTTCCTGGTGCGCGACGGCGGCGTCAACTCGGGCTTCATGATCGCCCAGGTCACGGCTGCGGCATTGGCTTCGGAGAACAAGTCGCTCGCGCATCCGGCCAGCGTCGACAGCCTGCCGACCTCGGCCAACCAGGAGGACCACGTCTCGATGGCGACCTTCGCCGGCCGCAGGCTCGGCGACATGGTCGAGAACACCGCCGTGGTCGTCGGCATCGAGGCCATGGCGGCCGCGCAGGGCATCGAGCTCAGGCGTGGGCCGCGGTCCTCCCCGCTCCTCGAAGCCGAATTCGCGGCCATCCGCGAGCGCGTCGCCTTCATCGACCAGGACCGCTTCCTCGCGCCGTCGATAGACGCCATGCGCCAGTGGGCACGCCAGGGCCGATGGCCCGCGGCGGTCCAGGCCATCCTGCCCAGCCAAGCCTGAGTCGTCCCTCCCCCGATCCGTCATCGAAAGGAACATCGCCATGAACGCACCCGACAGATTCGCCACCGCCACCATCGACCCGCGCCACGACGCCAGCCGCGTGATCCGCGCTCCGCGCGGCGGCGAGCTGAACTGCAAGAGCTGGCTCACCGAAGCGGCCTACCGCATGCTGCAGAACAACCTCGACCCCGAGGTGGCCGAGCGGCCGCAGGACCTGGTGGTGTATGGCGGCATCGGCCGCGCGGCGCGCGACTGGGCCTCGTTCGACCAGATCCTCGCCTCGCTCAGGCAACTGAACGACGACGAGACGCTGCTGGTGCAGTCGGGCAAGCCGGTTGGTGTCTTCAAGACGCACGAGAACGCACCGCGCGTGCTGCTCGCCAACTCCAACCTGGTGCCCAAGTGGGCCACCTGGGAACATTTCAGCGAGCTCGACCGCAAGGGCCTGATGATGTACGGCCAGATGACCGCCGGCAGCTGGATCTACATCGGCAGCCAGGGCATCGTACAGGGCACCTTCGAAACCTTCGTCGAGGCCGGCCGCCAGCACTACGGCGACGACCTTTCCGGCAAGTGGATCCTCACCGCCGGGCTCGGCGGCATGGGCGGCGCGCAGCCGCTGGCGGCCACGCTGGCGGGCGCGGTGTCGCTGAACATCGAATGCCAGCAGAGCAGCATCGATTTCCGCCTGCGCACCCGCTATCTCGACAAGCAGGCCAAGGACCTCGATCATGCGATAGCCCTGATCCAGCAGCACACCGCGGCGAAGGAGGCGGTCTCCATCGGCCTGCTGGGCAACGCTGCCGAGATACTGCCCGAACTCGTCAAGCGCGCCAGGGCCGGCGGCATCAAGCCCGACCTCGTGACCGACCAGACCTCGGCGCACGACCTCGCCAGCGGCTACCTGCCGGCCGGCTGGACCCTGGCCCAGTGGGAAGCGGCCAAGGCCGATGCCACGCAGCATCCGACCCTGCGCCAGGCGGCGGCCAGGTCCTGTGCGGTCCACGTGCAGGCCATGCTCGACTTCCAGGCCATGGGCATCCCGGTGGTCGACTACGGCAACAACATCCGCCAGGTCGCCTTCGACGAGGGCGTGAAGAACGCATTCGACTTCCCCGGCTTCGTGCCTGCCTACATCCGCCCGCTGTTCTGCGAGGGCAAGGGGCCGTTCCGCTGGGTCGCGCTCTCGGGCGACCCGGAAGACATCTACAAGACCGACGCCAAGATCAAGGAGCTGTTCCCCGACAACAAGCACACGCACCGCTGGCTCGACATGGCGCGCGAGCGCATCGCCTTCCAGGGGCTGCCCGCGCGCATCTGCTGGCTCGGCCTGGGCGAGCGCCACATCGCCGGCCTGGCCTTCAACGAGATGGTGAAGAAAGGCGAGCTGAAGGCGCCCATCGTCATCGGCCGCGATCACCTCGATACCGGCTCGGTCGCCAGCCCGAACCGCGAGACCGAAAGCATGCGCGACGGCAGCGATGCGGTGTCCGACTGGCCGCTGCTCAACGCCCTGCTCAACACCGCCGGCGGCGCCACCTGGGTCAGCCTGCACCACGGCGGCGGCGTCGGCATGGGCTACTCGCAGCACTCGGGCGTGGTGATCGTCTGCGACGGCACCGACGCCGCCGCCAAGCGCATCGAACGCGTGCTGTGGAACGACCCGGCCACCGGCGTCATGCGCCATGCCGACGCCGGCTACGACATCGCCATCGCCACCGCGAAGAAGCAGGGCCTGAAGCTGCCGATGGTGAAGTGAAGGCCAGCCGAGCGGTACGACGAAGGTAGAAAGAAAAAACGCGCTCATTCCCATCGAATGGGAATCAAGGCTTGGAAGTGAGAACGGCGAGCAAGATACTGCACGCCGCTTCATCCACTTTCGACCTCCAGCGACTGCCTCCGATGACGTCTCCGACCGACGCTCCCGCCCACAACGACCGCGCCCTGTTCGTGCTGTCGGTGCTGGCGCAGAGCAAGTCGGCAATGACGGCGGCCGAGCTGGTGCAGGCCACCGGCATGTCGCAGAGCACGCTGTACCGGCAGATCGCCACACTGCGGCGCTGGGGCTTCGTGATGGAGTCCGAGGGCCGCTACTCGCCGGGCCCGGTGAGCGTGCAGCTCGCCAGCGGCTTCGACGGCAACTTCGACCTCGTGATGGCGGCGCGCGCCGACATGCGCGAACTGGCCCGGCAGACGCATGAAAGCGTCGCGCTGGTCACGGCCGTGAATGACCGCGTGGTGTGCCTCGAAATGGTCGACAGCGAGCAGTCGCTGCGCTGCTCCTTCGACCGCGGCCGCAGCGTGCCCGCGCGCGACGGCGCCAGCGCCAAGTGCCTGCTGGCCCACATGCCGCTCGAGCAGCGCGACGCCTTGCTCGACGGGCTCGACGAAAGCCCCGAGCGCCGCGCCGAACGCGCCGCCGAACTCGATGTCATCCGCGAAGCCGGCCATGCCGTGACACACGGCGAGGTCGATGCCGGCGTGTGGGGCGCGAGCGCGCCGGTGCTGGCCTCGGGCCGCCGGCTGCGCGGCGCGATCACGCTCATGGCGCCGCTCACGCGGGTCGAGGGCATGGAAGCTGCATTGCTCCACATGACCGTCGTCACGGCGGCCCGCATCTCTCGCGCCCTGCAGTAGTCGCGCGCTGCTTTTTCTTTTTCATTCCCACGGAAGCCTTTCACCATGAACACCCGTCGCACCCTCGTCTGCGTTGCCGCCGCCGCACTCTCCGGCCTCGCTCTCTTCGGTTTCGCCAGCACTGCCCACGCCCAGGGCGAGCCACTGCGCGTGGCCACCGACGCCACCTTCCCGCCGATGGAATTCGTGGAGAACGGCAAGCGCACCGGCTTCGACGTGGAACTGGTCGAGGCCATCGGCAAGACGCTGGGCCGCAAGATCGAGTGGATCGACATCGACTTCAAGGGCCTCGTGCCGGGGTTGATCTCGAAGCGCTTCGACATGGCCGTCTCGGGCATCTACATCACCGACGAGCGCAAGAAGGTCGTCGACTTCACCGTGCCGTACTACGCGGGCGGCCTGGTCGTGATGGTGAAGGACGGCAACACCGCCATCAAGACGCCGGCCGACATCAACGGCAAGAAGGTCAGCGTGCAGGTGGGCACCAAGTCGGTGAGCTACACCAAGGAGAAATTCCCGCAGGTGCAGCTGATGGAAGTCGAGAAGAACCAGGAGATGTTCAACCTGGTGGACATCGGCCGCGCCGACGCCGCCGTGACCGGCAAGCCCGCCGCCTACCAGTACGTGCGCACGCGCGGCGGCCTGAAGGTGCTGCCCGAGCAGATCACCACCGAGGAATACGGCATGGCCATCCGCAAGGACACGCCGGAACTCACCAAGGCGGTGAACGGCGCCATCGAGAAGCTGAAGGCGGACGGCACCTACGACCAGATCGTGAAGAAGTGGTTCAGCGCGAAGTAATGACAGCCCCCCGGCTTTTCACGCGCTTCGCGCGTGTAACTCCACCCCCCGAGGGGAGGCGCGGCCGGCTTGGGGCGGCCCGGCGCCCGACCGCCAGAAGGATTGATGATGGATCTCGATTTTTCGCCCGTTTGGCAGGGCTGGCCCGACCTGCTGCGCGGCGCGCTGGTCACGGTGGAAATCACCGCCTGCGCGCTGGCGCTCGGCTGCGTGCTGGGCCTGCTGGTAGGCATCGGCCGGCTGAACCCGAAGCGGCGCTGGATCTACGGCGCGTGCACCGCTTACGTGGCGGCCATTCGCGGCACGCCGCTGCTGGTGCAGCTGTTCATCCTGTTCTTCGGCCTGCCGCACTTCGGCATCCTGCTGCCGGCCTTCGTTTGCGGCGTGCTGGGGCTCGGCGTGTATTCGGGCGCGTACGTGTCGGAGATCGTGCGCGGCGCGATCCAGTCGATCGACAAGGGCCAGACGATGGCGGCGCAGTCGCTGGGCATGACGCCCGGCGTAGCCATGCGCCAGATCGTGCTGCCGCAAGCCGTGGTGCGCATGATTCCGCCGCTGGGCAACGAGTTCATCGCGCTGATCAAGAACTCGGCGCTGGTGTCGCTGCTCACCATCCATGACGTGATGCATGAAGGGCAGAAGATCATCAGCGTGTCGTACCGCTCGCTGGAGGTCTATCTGGCCATTGCGCTCGTCTACTTCGTGCTGACCGGTACCATGTCGCTGGTGCTGCGGCATTTCGAGCAGCGGTTGCGCCAGGGCGGGTTGCTGCGATGAGCGCGCAGCGTTTTTCCCGCGCCGCGTTGGCGCCGATGCCCTGGAAGAACGGCGGCGGCACCACGCAGGAGATCGTGAGCTGGCCCCCGGGCGCGGGGCTCGACAGCTTCGGCTGGCGTTGCAGCATCGCGACCATCGCGGCGGCGGGGCCGTTCTCGGTGTTCGCGGGCATCGACCGCTGCATCATGCTGCTCGACGGGGACGGCGTGCGGCTGTTCACGCACGACGGCGCCATCGACCATGCGCTCGACGTGCCGCACCGGCCTTTCGCCTTCAGCGGCGAAGCGGCCATCGACTGCGAGATGTTCGGCGGCCCATCGAGCGACTTCAATGTGATGACGCGGCGCGGGCAATGGCGTGCGCAGGTGCGCGTGCTCGATGCGGCATCGGCCATCGAGGCGGCGCCGCATGGCGTGCTGCTCGCGGTGCACGGTGCATGGCGCGTCGACGACTGGCCGATGCAGGAAGGCGAGGGCGTGCACTGGGCCGACGCGGCGCACGCATGGCAGGCTCAGCCCCTGAGCGCCGATGCCCGGCTGTTGGCCGTGCGGATCGTGGCGGCGTAACCTGCGCGACGAAAGAACAAACGATGAGACTTGCGAACGACTTCCCCTCGGCCGACGGCCTGTGGACCGGCCTGCGCCTGGCGCCCGAAGGCATCGACGCCGCCATCGCGGTGAGTGACGGCATCGTGCGCTGGGTCGGCGCGGCCGACGCCGTTCCCGCCGAACACGCTGCGCTAGCGCACCACGATGGCGGCGGCGCGCTCGTCACGCCGGGCCTGGTCGATTGCCACACGCACCTAGTCTACGGCGGCCAGCGCGCCAACGAGTTCGCCATGCGGCTCGCGGGCGCGACCTACGAAGAAGTGGCGCGGGCCGGTGGCGGCATCGTCTCGTCGGTGCGTGCCACACGCGAGGCCGACGAAGACGCGCTCTTCGCGCAGGCCGCGCCACGGCTCGAACAACTGCTGGCCGATGGCGTCTGCGCCATCGAGATCAAGTCGGGCTATGGGCTTTCTCTTGAGCACGAGCGCAAGCAGTTGCGCGTCGCGCGTCGGCTTGGCGAAGCGTACGGCGTTACCGTGCGCACGACCTTCCTTGGCGCGCACGCGCTGCCGCCCGAATACGCGGGCCGCAGTGGCGACTACATCGATCTGGTCTGCAATGAAATGCTGCCTGCATTGGCTGCCGAAGGGCTGGTCGATGCGGTCGATGTGTTCTGCGAGCGCATCGCGTTTTCGCTCGACGAAACCGAACAGGTCTTCCAGGCCGCGAAAGCCCTGGGCCTGCCCGTGAAGCTGCACGCCGAACAGCTTTCCGACATGGGCGGCGCGGCCTTGGCCGCGCGCTACGGCGCGCTGTCGTGCGACCATGTCGAGCATCTGTCGGCCGAGGGCATAGCGGCGATGCGCCGGTCCGGCACGGTCGCCGTGCTGCTGCCCGGCGCCTACTACACGCTGCGCGACACGCACCTGCCGCCCATCGCCGCGCTGCGCGAGGCGGGTGTGCCGATGGCGGTATCGACCGATCACAACCCCGGAACCTCGCCGGCGCTGAGCCTGCTGCTGATGCTCAACATGGCCTGCACGCTGTTCCGCCTCACGGTGCCCGAGGCGCTGGCCGGCGTCACCGTGCACGCGGCGCGCGCGCTGGGCCTGCAGGACTCGCATGGCGCCATCGCGCCCGGCATGCCCGCCAACTTCGTGCTGTGGAACGTGCGCGAGGCGGCCGAACTGGCCTACTGGTTCGGCCAGCGCCCCGTGCGCACCGTGGTCCGGCAAGGCCGCATCGCCGTGGGAGCCGCAGCATGACGCGCTCCCTGTTCGCCGCCGATGCGCTGCTTCCTTCGGGCTGGGAGAAGAACGTCCTGCTGTCGTGGAACGAGGCCGGCCAGCTTACCCAGGTGCAGGCCGTCGCGCGGCCGCCCGCCGGCGTGCAGGTGGCGCAAGGCCCCGTGATCCCCGGCATGCCCAACCTGCACTCGCACGCCTTCCAGCGCGCCTTCGCCGGGCTCACCGAACACCGCGCCGCCCAGCAGGACAGCTTCTGGAGCTGGCGCACGCTGATGTACCGCTTTGCCGCGCGGCTCGGTCCGCAGCAGATGGAAGCCGTCGCCACCTGGCTCTATGCCGAGATGCTCGAAGCCGGCTATACCAGCGTCTGCGAGTTCCAGTACCTGCACCATGACGCCGACGGCCGGCCCTACGCGGACGACGCCGCCCTGAGCCTGGCGCTGCTGCGCGCCGCGCAGAAGGCCGGCATCGGTTTCACGCTGCTGCCTGTGCTCTACCAGACCAGCGGCTTCGGCGCCAAGCCGCCGAGCCCGGGCCAGCGTCGCTTCCTCCACTCGACCGAGTCGATGCTGCGCCTGCTCGACGCGCTCAGGCCGGTGTGCGACGCGCAAGGCGCGCGCCTGGGCCTGGCGCCGCACTCGCTGCGCGCGGTGCCGCCGGACGCGCTGCGCGACGCGCTCGCCGGCCTCGACGCGCTCGATGCGACGGCGCCGATCCACATCCACATCGCCGAGCAGACGCAGGAAGTGGACGACTGCATCGCCTGGAGCGGCCAGCGCCCGGTCGCCTGGCTGCTCGATCACGCCCCCGTCGATGCGCGCTGGTGCCTGGTGCATGCCACGCACATGGATGCGCACGAGTACCGGCGCGCGGCCGCGCGCGGCGCGGTCGCCGGCCTGTGCCCGACGACCGAGGCCAATCTGGGCGACGGCATCTTCGACTTCACGGCCTGGCGCGGCCACGGCGGCGCCTGGGGCCTGGGCTCGGACAGCCACGCCTGCGTCAATGCGGCGGAGGAGTTGCTGATGCTCGAATACGGCCAGCGCCTGGCTACGCGCCAGCGCAACGTGGGTGCTGACGCGGCGCAGCCCCAGGTCGCGACGGCGCTCACGCTGGCGGCGGTGCGGGGCGGCGCGCTCGCCGCGGGGCGCGCCATCGGCGGCCTCGCCCCGGGTCAGCAGGCCGACTTCGTCGTGCTTGATGCCGCGCACCTCGCGCTGCAAGGCCTCGCCGCGCCCGACATGCTGTCGGCCCACGTCTTCGCCAGCCACCGCACCTCGGCCGTCGACGCGGTGTGGGTCGCCGGTCAGCCGCGCGTCGCCGCCGGCCGCCATGCCCTGCACCAGCCCGCCGCCGCCGGCTTCGTCGCCGCCCGCCGCCAACTTCTTGAGGAGTAGCAAGCCATGAGCTTCATCACCACCGAGCCGCCGTTTCGCTTTCGCGCCGGCCGGCGACCGCTGCTGATCTCGATGCCGCACGTCGGCACGCATGTGCCGCCGCAGCTTGCCGCGCGGCTCACCGACGAGGCGCGCCAGGTGCCCGACACCGACTGGCATCTTGAGCGCCTGTACGACTTCGCCGACACACTCGGCGCCTCGCTGCTGGTCGCCACGCACTCGCGCTACGTGATCGACCTGAACCGGCCGCCCGATGGCGCCAGCCTCTATCCGGGGCAGAGCGTCACCGGCTTGTGCCCGATCGACAGCTTCGACGCCACGCCGCTCTATGCACGCGGCGACACGCCGGACGCGGCCGAGATCGCGCAGCGCCGCGAGGCCCTCTGGGAGCCCTACCACCGCCAACTGGCGGACGAACTGGCGCGCCTGAGGGCGCAGCACGGGGTCGTGGCGCTGTGGGATGCGCATTCGATCCGCTCGGTGCTGCCGCGCTTCTTCGAAGGCAGGCTGCCCGACCTGAACCTGGGCACCGCCAACGGCGCGAGCTGCGACCCGGCGCTGGCGCAGACGCTGCTGCGGATCGCCGGCGCGGCCGGCGGCTTCACCTCGGTATTGAACGGCCGCTTCACCGGCGGCTACATCACGCGCCACTATGGCCAGCCGGCCCAGGGCGTGCATGCGGTGCAGCTCGAGATGACGCAGCGCAGCTACATGCAGGAGGCCTTGCCCTTCGACTACCTGCCCGAGGTGGCGCAGCGTGTGCAGCCGCACCTGCGGCGCATGCTCGACGCCGTGCTGGACTTCGTCGAGCGCCCGCGCGGTTGAGCGGCATGGAGTTTCTTGCCGCGCTGGCCGCCGCGATAGGCCCTGACCGCGTGCTGGCCGGCGACGCCGTCCCTGCGCGCCATCACAGCGACTGGAGTGGTGCGGCGCCGGTGCCGCCGCTGGCGCTGGTGCGCCCACGCAGCACCGAGGAGGTGGCCGCCGTGCTGCGGCTGTGCAGCGCACACCGCGTGCCCGTGGTGCCGCAGGGCGGGCTCACCGGCCTTGCCGGCGCCGCCGTGCCGAGCCCCGGCGCCATCGCGCTCTCGCTCGAGCGCATGAACGCCGTCGAGTCGCTCGACCCGGTGGCCTCCTGCATCACGGTACAGGCCGGCGCGACCTTGCTGGAGGTCCAGCAGGCGGCCGCCGCGCAGGGCCTGCAGTTCGGCGTCGACTTGGGTGCGCGCGGCTCCTGCCAGATCGGCGGCAACCTGGCCACCAATGCGGGCGGCAACGGCGTGCTGCAGTTCGGCATGATGCGCGAGCAGACGCTGGGCCTGGAGGTGGTGCTGGCCGACGGCAGCGTGCTGCCGATGCTGCGGCCCATGCTGAAGAACAACACCGGATACGACCTCAAGCAGTTCTTCATCGGCGCCGAGGGCACGCTGGGCGTGATCACGCGCGCCGTGCTGCGCCTGTACCCGGCGCCGACCGCGCGCGTGGCCGCGCTGGTCGCGCTCGCCGACTTCGACGCCGCGCTGGCGCTGCTGGGCCACCTGCAGGCGCGTCTGCCGCGCGCGCTGGCGGCTTTCGAGCTGATGTGGCGCGACTTCGTCGAGACCTCGCTGCAATGGCAGCGGCTGCGCGAACCCTTCGACGCGGTGCACCCCTTCACGGCGCTGGTCGAGGTGGTGGGCGAGGAAGAGGCCTCGGTGCGCGCAGCGCTCGAAGCGGCGCTGGCCGATGCCATGGAGGCCGGGCAGGCTAGCGATGCCCTCATCGCCCAGTCGCAGGCACAGGCGCTTTCCTTCTGGAAGATCCGCGAGGCCACCGCCGAACTGCCGGTGCACATGCGCCCGCCGATCAACTTCGACGTCAGCCTGCCAATGGCCGAGATCGGCCGTTTCGCCGCCGCCTGCCGCGGCGCGTTCGATGCGCGCTGGCCGGGCCACCATACGCTGTTCTTCGGCCACGTGGGCGACGGCAACCTGCACATCTCGACCGATGGCCGCTCGATCGGCGGCCAACAGGCGCAGCTCGAGGAAATGGTCTATGCACGCGTCGCCGCGCATGGCGGCAGCGTGTCGGCCGAGCATGGCATAGGGCTGCACAAGAAGCCCTATCTGGCGGCCAGCCGCACGCCGGCCGAGCTGGCCGCGATGCGCGCCATCAAGCGCGCGCTCGATCCGCTCCATCTTCTCAACCCCGGCAAGGTATTCGACCTGTGAACCCGTCCACCATCCATGCACTCGCCCGGCCCGAGGTGTCTCCGCTGCCGGCCTACAACGCCGGGCTTTCGTCCGATGCGGTGCGCGCGCGCTACGGCGTCGCGGAGGTCGCCCGCCTCGCCAGCAACGAGAATCCGTTCGGCGCCAGCCCCGCGGTGGGCCGCGCGCTGGCCGGCCTGGCCTCGCAGCTCAACCATTACCCCGATGCCAACAGCACTGCGCTGCGCCGCGCCATCGCCGGGCGCGTGGGCGCCGAGCCTGGCCAGATCGTCATCGGCAACGGCTCCGAGGACATCCTGCAGATGCTCTGCCTGGCCCTGCTGTCGCCGGGCGACCGGGTGCTGACGCAGCGCCCGGGCTTCGGGCTGCACGAGATCTTTCCGCGCATGATGAACGCCGAGGTCCAGGCGCTGGCGCTCACGCCGGCGCTCGAATTCGATCTCGACGCCTGGTGCGAGGCGCTGGCGCGCGGGCCGAAGATCGCCATGATCGCCAACCCGTCCAACCCGGTCGGCTGCTTGTTCGACGCCGCCGCGTTCGAGCGCCTGCTCGCGGCCACGCCGGCGGGCACGCTGCTGGTGATCGACGAGGCCTACGTCGAATACGCGCGGCTCGCGCCCGGCTTTCCCGACGCGCTGGCGGCGCTGCGCCGCCAGCCGCGCCCCTGGATCGTGCTGCGCACCTTCTCCAAGGGCTGGGGCCTGGCCGGGCTGCGCGTGGGCTACGGCATTGCCTCGGATGCTGCGCTGGTGCAGTTGCTCGACCGCGTGCGCACCCCGTTCAACGTCAACCATGCGGCGCAGACCGCCGCACTGGCCGCCTGGGGCGACGAGCCCTTCATGGACCATGCCGTGGCGCAGACCGTGCAGATGCGCGCGGCGCTGGAGGCGCAGTTGCATGCGCTGGCGCTGCCCGGCCTGCGGGTGGCGCCGTCGGCCGCGAACTTCCTGTTCATCGATCTTGGCCGCCCGAACGGCCCGGTCCACGAGGCGCTGCTGGCACGCGGCATCATCGTCAAGCCCTGGAAGGAGCCCGGCTTCGAGCACTTCATCCGCGTCTCCGTCGGCACGCCCGACGAGAACCGGCGCTTCCTCTGCGCGCTGCGCGAGATCCTCGGCGCAACGCCATGAAACCTTTCCGCGGCCGGGGCGTGGTCGCGGCCCACGTGGCCGATCGCGCCAGCGCGGCCGGGCTTCCTACAATCGGCGCATGAAGCCCGCCGCCTACACCCGCGCCCAGCAACTGCCCGCCATCCTCGCCGAGCGCATCGCCATCCTCGACGGCGCCATGGGCACCATGATCCAGCGCTTCAAGCTCAACGAGGCGCAGTACCGCGGGCAAGGGTATGCCGGCCCCGGCGGCGCGGGCGGGCGCTTCAAGGACTTCCACAAGGACGTCAAGGGCAACAACGAACTGCTGTCGCTGACCCGCCCGGACGTGATCCGCGACATCCACGAGAGCTATCTGGCCGCCGGTGCCGATCTGATCGAGACCAACACCTTCGGCGCCACCACCGTGGCCCAGGACGACTACGAGATGGCGCACCTGGCGCGCGAGATGAACCTGGCCTCGGCCCGCATCGCGCGCGCGGCCTGCGACAGGTTCAGCACACCGGACAAGCCGCGCTTCGTCGCCGGCGCGCTGGGCCCGACGCCCAAGACCGCCAGCATCAGCCCCGACGTGAACGACCCCGGCGCGCGCAACGTCGACTTCGAGACGCTGCGCGCGGCCTACTACGAGCAGACCGAGGCCCTGGTGGAGGGTGGCGCCGACCTGATCCTGGTCGAGACCATCTTCGACACCCTCAACGCCAAGGCGGCGCTGTTCGCGGTGGACGAGTACTTCGAGGCCAGCGGCGAGCGCCTGCCGATCATCATCAGCGGCACCGTCACCGACGCCTCCGGCCGCATCCTGTCGGGCCAGACCGTGACCGCCTTCTGGCACAGCGTGCGGCACGCGCGGCCGCTGGCCATCGGCCTGAACTGCGCCCTCGGCGCGGCCCTGATGCGGCCCTACATCCAGGAACTGGCGCGCGTGGCGGAGGACACCTTCATCTGCTGCTATCCCAACGCCGGCCTGCCCAACCCGATGAGCGACACCGGCTTCGACGAGACGCCCGAGGTTACCGCCCGCCTGCTGCACGAGTTCGCCGCCGAGGGCCTGGTGAACATCGTCGGCGGCTGCTGCGGCACCACGCCCGACCACATCGGCGCGATACGCGGCGCGGTATCCGCGCTGCCCGGACGGGCCCTGTCGCTTACGAACTGAGCGCCTCTTTGCGCCGCGTTCAACGAAAATCGTCCTTGTCCGACGCCCGTCCCGCAGCCGCTGCACTAGTGTCGCCGCACAGGCCTTGCTCCGCAGGGCCAGGAGCCCGCAATGCCCACTTCACCCATCATCCGCGTGGCGCTGGCCGCCCTGATACTGCCGGTGGCGGCCCAAGCGCAGCAGGCCTTCACCAACCAGGGGGTGAACCTGCGCGCCGGCCCCGGCGCCAGCTATCCCGTCGTGGCGCAGCTCGCGCCCCGCACCTCGCTCAACGTCCAGGGCTGCGTCGCCGGCTACCAGTGGTGCGACGTGGTGCTGCCCGACGGCCTGCGCGGCTGGGTCTATGCGCAAAGCCTGTCCTACCCGTACCAGGGCCAGCCGGTGCCGCTGGCCTCCTACGGCGCGGCCATCGGCATACCGCTGGTGACCTTCGCCCTGGGCAGCTACTGGGGCTCCTATTACCGTGACCGCCCCTGGTACCGCGAGCCGCGCTACTGGGGCGGCCGCCCGCCGCCGCCACCGCCGCCCAACTGGCATCCGCCCGGCCGGCCGCCGCACATGGGCGGCGGCCCGGGCTGGAACCGGCCTGAGCGGCCGCATGGCCCGCCGCCCGGGCACTGGGACCGGCCCGGCGGCGGTCATCGCCCAGGCGGTCCAGGTGGCCCGGGCGGGCCTGGTCCCGGCCACGTGGGCGGCGGTGGGCATGGCCCGGGAGGCCCCGGCGGCGGGCATGGCGGTGGCGGGCATGGTCCGGGAGGCGGCCACCGCGGCGAGCGCTGAGCCCTAGAATTCGGGGCTTTCCATCCCGCCCCCACCGCCCCATGTCCGACCGCTGGAGAGTCCTGCCGCAATACGCCCTGCCCAAACGCGGCCTGACCGATTTCGCCGGCTGGGTGGCCTCGCGGCGCCGGGGCAGCACCACCACCGGGCTGATCCGCTGGTTCGTGGGCAAGTACAAGGTCAACATGGCCGAGGCGGCCGAGCCGGACATTGGCCGCTACGCGACCTTCAACGACTTCTTCACGCGCGCGCTGGGGCCCGGCGTGCGCCCGATCGCGGACGCGGCGCTGGTCTGCCCGGTGGACGGCGCCATCAGCCAGTTCGGCGAGATCGAGGACGACCAGATCTTCCAGGCCAAGGGCCACCGCTATTCCACCACCGCGCTGGTCGGCGGCGATGCGGAGCTGGCCGCGCGCTTCGCGCACGGCAGCTTCGCCACCATCTACCTCAGCCCGCGCGACTACCACCGCATCCACATGCCCTGCGACGGCCGGCTGCTGCGCATGGTCTACGTGCCGGGGGCGCTGTTCTCGGTCAACCCGACCACGGCGCGCGGCGTGCCCGGACTGTTCGCGCGCAACGAGCGCGTGGTGTGCGAGTTCGCCACCGACTTCGGCCCCTTCGTGCTGGTGCTGGTGGGCGCCACCATCGTCGGCAGCATGGCCACGGTGTGGCATGGCGTGGTCAACCCGCCGCGCGGCAAGGCGGTGCGCACCTGGCGCTACGACGACCAGGACATCCGCATCGCCAAGGGGCAGGAAATGGGCCGCTTCCTGCTCGGATCCACCGTGGTGCTGCTGTTCCCGCAGTCCGCCGGAGTGCGCTTCGACCCCTCCTGGGCGCCCGCCGCCGCGGTGCGGCTCGGCGAGCCGATGGCCGAACTGGCGCGCTGACCGCGCCGCCCCGCAAGGCGGCGTGCCGGCCTGATCCGGCACATGCGCTTTCCACCTGAACATAGGCCGATTCCTTCGTTGGGCATCCCTGCCCGCGCTGCGACAGTGCGTTGCCCGGACGCCTTCGCCCGCAGCGAACCCGCGGGAGCGGCCCATGCAGATGACGCGACGACAGATGCTTGCCGCCACGGCCCCGGGCCTGGGCGCGGGCGTGCAGGCCCAGGCGCCGGAGCGCCCGGCGGCGGCGCGGCTGGATCGAGCGGCGCTTCCTCGATGCCGCGCTGAGCTTTGCGCAGTCCTGGGACATCGCCCGCTTCGACGCCGTGTTCCTGGCCGACAGCGTGGGCATCCGCGATGCGGCCTCGGGCACGCAGCACCGCACCGCGCGCGTCTCCAGCTTCGAGCCGCTCACGCTGCTGTCGGCGCTCGCGGCGGTGACCGAGCGCATCGGCCTGATCGGCACCGTCTCCACCACCTACAACGAGCCCTGCCACGTGGCGCGCAAGTTCGCCTCGCCCGACCATCTCTCGGGCAAGCGCTCCGGCTGGAACGTGGTCGCCTCCTCCAGCGAGTCGGAGGCGCACAACTTCAACCGCGAGCACCACCCCGCGCATGCGCTGCGCTATGAGCGCGCGCGAATTCGTCGACGTGGTCAACGGCCTCTGGGACGGCTGGGAGGACGACGCCTTCGTGCAGGACAAGGAAGAGGGCACCTACTACGACCCCGGGGGCGTGCACGTGCTGCACCACCGCGGCCGGCATTTCCAGGTGCGCGGCCCGCTCAACGTGGCGCGCTCGCCGCAGGGCCGGCCGGTGGTGGTGCAGGCCGGCGCCTCCGGGCCCGGCCAGGCCCTGGCCGCGCAGACGGCCGAGGTGATCTTCACGGCCCAGCAGACGCTGGCCGGCGCCCAGGCCTTCCATGCCGGCGTCAAGGGCCGCCTGGCGCAGTACGGCCGGCACCCGGACGAGCTGAAGCGCCCTGGTCCAGGGCGCGCGCCACATGCACGACCCGCATGTCCGACACCCAGTCCCCCGCCCTTGCCGCGCCGTCCGCGCCACGTCCGCCGGTGCCGGCCTGCTGCTGGTGGGCATCAACGAGGCGCTGAAGATCATCCTGATCGCCAAGGCCGCCGCCGCGCCGATCGCCCTCAACACCTGCAAGGGGCTGCAGGGCGTGCCCACGCAGTACATCGAGCAGGCTGCTGGACGAGCCCTTCGGCGCGCTCGACGCCATGACCTCGAAGAGGCGGTCTGCCTGGGCGACAAGGTGGTGGTGATGGAGCCGCGCCCATGGCGCGCCGCCGCGCGTGCGCCGCACCGCCCTGCGGGCGCTTGATGGGGAAAAGTGCCTGTAGCCCAGATAATACCTTGGCTACATGCTATATATTTAATAGCAAAAATACCGTACCCAGCGCCCGGTCGAGCGCAGCAAAGGCCCGTAGGCCGCCCGGGGTCCCCCTCTGCGGCGTCGAGGAGCACCGGGGCGGCGAGGGCTGTCTGAGCCGAAGGCGAATTCCGCAGCCGCCTGCCCGCACCGAGCATCGCAGCGCCGTCCGCGCAGCGGACCGCCACAGGGGGGCGCCTTTTCTTTGCTTCCATTCTCTTGGCGAGACAAGAGAAAGGGGCTGCGCCGCCGGGCGCACCTCCTGGCTCCCGCCGCCCGCAGGGCTGTGAACGCAAGCCCCGAATGCAAGGCGCAACGCTCTGGCCGCCTCGCAGGCACGTTGCGGCAGGCGCAGCCCCTCAGGTCCCGGCCCCGGGCCCGCCCGCTCCAGGCGCCGCCGCTTCCCGGCACACGCCCACGAAACGCTCCAGCGCCGCAGACAGCTGCCGCTCGCGCCGGTGCACCAGCGCAAGGCTGCGCTCCATGGCGGGCAGGGTGGTTGGCAGCTCGCGCAGGCGCCCGCTGGCGAGCAGGTCCTGCACCAGCACGCGCGAGAGGCAACTGATGCCCAGGCCTTCGGCCACGGCGTTCTTGATCGCCTCGGAGCTGCCCAGGGTGATCTCGGCGCGCACCTGCTGCAGGTGCGGCAGCAGCGCATGTTCCACCGCCTCGCGCGTGCCCGAGCCCGGCTCGCGCAGCAGCCACGGAGCAGGGCGCAACTGCCGCACGGTGAGCGGCGCCCGGGCCGCGGCCGCGGCCAAGGGATGGTGCGGCGCGGCGACCACGATCAGTTCGTCGCGGCACCAGTCGAGCACGCTTAGTTCGGGCATGTGGCAGGGGCCCTCGATCAGGCCCAGGTCGGCGTCGAAGGCGGCCACGCTCTGGCACACGCCCAGGGTGTTGCCGATCCAGACGTCCAGCCCGGCCTGCGGCAGTTGCCGCCGCAGGCGCGCGATCAGCCCGGGCAGCAGGTAGTTGCCGACGGTGGTGCTGGCCGCCAGCCGCAGGCGGATGCGCGGCGCGCCGTCGCCGCCAAAGCCGTCTTCGATGGCCTGCGCCCGGGCCAGCACCGACAGCGCGTCGGGCAGCAGCGCCCGGCCGCTGTCGTTGAGCACCAGCCGCCGGCCCACGCGGTCGAACAGGCGCGCGCCGAGCACCGATTCGAGTTCATTGAGCGCCGCGCTGGTGGCCGACTGCGACAGCGCCACCGCCTCCGCCGCCGCGCTGGTGGAGCCGGTGCGCGCAACCGCGCAGAACAGCTGGAGCTGGCGCAGCGTCAGGCGCATGGCAGTCGTCCGTGGCGCCGCGCGCCACCCGCGGCGCACGAAGTCCCAAGCCCCGGAAGGCCGCGGAGCAGTCCGTGCGCGGACATGCGCGCAACCGGCTTGCCGGGCCGCAGGAGGTGCCCGCTGCAAGGAGGGTGGTGAAGACGCGAAGCGCGACGCCTGGGGTTCATATCGATTCTGATGGTTGGTTATAACGAAACTATCTGTTTTACAGGTTAACGGCGGATTTCTAAAGTGCCTGCACACCCTCGAAAGCCGCCATGCACACCGCCCCGCCCGCCGCCCTTTCCCTTCCCGCGCTGCGCGGCGCCGCGGGGCGCCTGCTGCCCGGGCTGCTGCTGGCCGGGGCGCTGGCGGCGGCGGCCATCGCGCTGGCGGCGTCGCCGTGGCTGCAGTCGCACGGCATCAGCGCGCTCACGCTGGCCATCGTGCTGGGCCTGCTGGCCGGCAACACCGTCTACCCGCGCCTGGCCGCCGCGGCCGGGCCGGGCGTGGGCTTTTCCAAGCAGCGGCTGCTGCGCCTGGGCATCGTGCTGTACGGGCTGCGGCTGACCTTCCAGGACATCGGCCAGGTGGGGCTGGCGGGCGTGGCGATCGACGCGGCCATGCTGTGCAGCACCTTCGGGCTGGCGGGCTGGCTGGGCACCCGCGCCTTCGGCCTGGAGCGGCGCACGGCCATGCTGATCGGCGCCGGCAGCGCGATCTGCGGCGCCGCCGCGGTGATGGCGGCAGAGCCCGTGGTGCGCGGCCGCGCCGGGCAGGTGACGGTGGCCGTCTCCACCGTGGTGGTGTTCGGCACGCTGGGCATGTTCCTCTACCCCGCGCTGTACCAGTGGAACCTGCAGCACCAGTGGCTGGCGATGAGCGAGACCGGCTACGGCATCTTCGCCGGCTCCACCATCCACGAGGTGGCCCAGGTGGTGGCCGCCGGCCGCGCCGTGGGCGAGCACGCGGCCGACACTGCCGTGATCGCCAAGATGGTCCGCGTGATGATGCTGGCGCCCTTCCTGCTGATGCTGTCGGCCTGGCTGGCGCGCAACCCGGAGCGCGGCGACGGCGCGGCGGGTGCGCATGCGCCCGCCGCCGGCCTGGCCATTCCCTGGTTCGCGCTGGGCTTCGTGGCGGTGGCTGGCGTGCACTCGCTGGGCGTGCTGCCGCGCCCCGTGGTGGAACTGGCGCTGGACCTGGACCTGGTGCTGCTGGCCATGGCCATGGCCGCCCTGGGCCTGACCACCCACGTCTCGGCCATCCGCCAGGCCGGCCTGCGGCCGCTGGGGCTGGCCGCGCTGCTGTTCGCCTGGCTGGTGGCGGGCGGCGCGGCGGTCAATCAGTGGCTGCCGCGGCTGTTCTGAGGCGGGCGCTATCAGCGCATCAGGATGAAGCAGATGTTCAGGTTCTCTCCTGCTACGGGAGCTTCTTTCAAGACGATGAGCAAGTTGATAGGGGAGCCGCGCTCAAAGGTGGCAGCCAGGCTGCGGCCCGTGCTGCTGCGCACGTCCAGCAGCACGGTGGAGTTGAGGATGCCGCTGGGCGGCGAGTCGAATAGGATGAAGTAGGCCAGAGCGCCGGTGTTTCTGTCGGCGGCGTTGATCACGCGGTAGGCTGCACCGCTGACGATCGTTGCCAACGTCGTGTAGTCGGCGGCGGGATCTTGCAGCGAGAAGCAGCCGTGGCGCACGTTGGCCACACCCGCCACGGTGCCTTGCGGCCCGGCAGGGCCGGTGTCGCCTTTGGCGCCGGTATCGCCCTTGGGGCCTGTGGGGCCTTGCGGGCCGGGATCACCCTGGGGACCTGCCGGGCCTGCTACACCGGGCGGCCCCTGAAGGCCGTTCGCGCCCGCGGAGCCTGGCGCACCCACGGCGCCGGCATCGCCCTTCGGTCCTGCCGGGCCGGTGGCGCCCTGGGGTCCTGCAGGACCCGGTGCTCCCGTATCGCCTTTGTCGCCCTTGGCCCCCACGATGGCCTGCGGGTCGCAGCGGACCAGAAGGCCTGTTGCGTCGTGGCACACCGTGCTGGTGGCGGTGGCGGATGTCCCGGGCAGGCCGGGCAGGCGCACATCGCCCGTGGGAAGCACCTGCAGCGCGGGTGTGCCGGGGGCGGAGTGGATGACCACGCTGCTTCCGGCGGCGGGCGTCAGGGTCATGTCGGCCGCCCAGGCGACCGCCGCCCACAGGCAGAGGACAGGGCAGGCGAGGAGGCGGGAGGGTATCCGGGGCATGAGATCAGCCTTGTTGGTGTCACTGTGTAGAGAGGGTCCTGCGCCCGATGCCGGCCAGCAGCAGCGACAGCGCCGCCAGCGCCCAGCCGTCCAGCGTGGGCACGGCCACGGGCGCACCCGCGCCGTTGCCCAGGGGCACCGGCCCCGCCTGGCCCGCCACGGGGCAGCCCGGGCTGGCGGTGCGCAGCACCTGGCCGCCGCTGGCGGTCACCTGGCCGGAGGGTATCCATTGCCCGGCCAGTTCCACCCGCCCGTCTCCCAGGGCCAGCAGTGCGCCGGCTTGGGTGGACACATCGCGCGCTGCCGTGAGCGCACCGCCCGCGCCCAGGGCCAGCGTGCCACCGTTGAGTATGTCCGCGCAGCCCATGGAGACCGTGCCGCCGCCCAGGTCGGCCGCCGTGCCGGACGGCAGCACCCAGGCCGCCCCGGCGGGCGCGGCGGCCAGCAGCAAGGCAGCGATGGAGATCAGGTGCGACGGCATCTGGAACATGCGACGGCACGTCAGTGCGCCGTGCAGCAAGCGCTGAAAACTATTGTTCTGAAAGCGCATGGTGCGCGGATGGAGTGGTGGCGGTGATCTTCTGCGCGCCCAGCCCTGGTGTCTTGACTGTGCGTCCGGTTGCGCCTTGACTGGGCGTTTCAGCGCCCGCGGCCTCCGCGCCGGCGCGTTGGCCTGCCGTCAGCAGGCCAGGCGCCCACGGGCCCCGGCTCGCGGTGGCAGCGTCGGCTATCGCCGTCAATGGGGGCGGCTCACCACGATCTGGCAGGAAGCCAGCGGCGCGAGCGTCTGGTCCACGCTGCAGCGGGTCTCGTCGCTCGGGCCGGCGATGCGATGCGCGGCCGTGACGTCCACGGCGGTGATGCGCAGCGGCCGGTCGGTGGTGTTGCGCACCTCGTAGCCGTGCATGAAGTCCGCGAACGGGAGTTCAAAGTCGGGGTGGTCGGGCAGATCGACGCTGCCGCCTGCGGGCTTGTCGAGCAGCACCTCGCTCGCAGGCACCGCGAGCGCCTGCCCGCTCCAGGGCATGGCCAGCAGCGCCGCGCCGGCCACCAGACCGAGCATCGCGGTGCGGACCACGCCGTTCCCGTGGCCGCGCAGCAGATGGCGTGCCCCTGCGGCCAGCAGCAGCGCCAGCGCTGCCATGCCCCACTGCGATAGCGTGGGCACCGACTGCGTGCCTGCGCTCAAGGGCGCGTACGTGATGTTGCCCACCGCCTGCGCCCATGCGGGTGCCTGTGTGCCGGCAGCCAGCGCCAGCGCGCCGGCACGCAGGAGACGTTTGCAAGTCATGCGGAATCCTTTTTCAATCCTGGAGAGAGGTCTCCTCGATGCTAGGAGGCCCTGTGCGTGCGGCTTGACTGGGGATTCCGCATTTCTTGACCCGGTGTCCCAGCCCATGAGGCGTATTGCCCCCGTATCGCAGGCACCTGCGCGGTTTTTCGGCCCGGCGGCGTGGCCAGGCGCTCGTGGCGGTCCTGGCGCGGCGCCCGGGAAAGCGGGGGACTACAGCCCGCGTACCCAGTTGGCGTATTCGGCCGATGGAGCGGCGCTGCCAGCCGCTGCGTGGGCAGGCGCGCCCACGGCACGGGCGTCGCGGGGCGCAACGCCGAAGGCAGCGCGGAAGGCGCGGCTGAAGTGGGCCTCGCTGGTGAAGCCGGTGCGCGCGGCGATCTCTGCCACGCGCAGGCGCTGGTTGGCCGGGTTGGCCAGCGTATGGAAGGCGCGCAGCAGGCGCTGCTGCTGCACGTAATGCGCCACGCCACCCTGCTGCTCGAACAGCCGGTACAGCCGGCTGCGCGAGATGCCGAAAGTGCGGCATAGCGTGTCGGGGCCGAGTGGCGCGCCCAGGTTGCGGCCAATGTGCCGCTGGATGCGCTCCAGCGTGACGCCGTGCAGGGCCTCGCGCGCCTGGGCCTGGGTATGCCGGCTGGGGCGCAGGCAGGCTGCGAGCATCTGCGCGGTGGCCTGCGTCACGGCGGGCGCGTCCGCGACCGCGATGGCCGGCAACCGCCGGTGCAGCGACGCCAGGTGGTCGCTCAACAGCCCGCACAGGGCGGTTTCCATGCGCAGCACGGTGCCATGCAGCCCGCTTGGAGGTCCGGCAAAGGCCTCGTCGACCAGCGCGCGCGGCATGATGAGCGATAGCACCTGGGACGGGCGCGCGAAAGTGCGCAGCGTGCGGTCCAGTTCGAGCACGGTGATGTCGCCGGGGCGCACCTGCATGTCCTGACCGTCGCCGTGCTGGCCCACGAAGCCGCCGCTGCGGTACCACTGGACCAGGTAGTGGTCGAGCCCGTCGCGCGCGGCGCGTGCGCGCGTGCGCGAGAACTGCTGTTCGCCGAAGGACAGGTCCCCGATCAGCAGGTTGCCCAGATGCGAGGCGTTGACCGAGGCCTGGAAGCTGTCCAGCCCCTCGCGTGCGAGCGGGGCCACGTCGAAGATGACGGAAATGCTGTCGCGCCAGGCCTCGAAGCGGGCTTCGCCCGCGGCCTGGTCGGTGGCGAAAACCGTGGAGGGCAAAGGGCGGGTAGCGGGCATGGCGGCGCGATTATGGAGCGGGAACGTTGCGCCGGACCATCCCCGAGTGGCGTCCATGGCAGGCCATGTACTGCCGCGCCCCTCACCTCAGCCGCAGCGGCACCACGCTCGCGTCGTTGTTGGCCTCGACCAGCCGGATCAGCTGCAGCATGAAGAGGTCGCGTTCGGCGGCCGGCAGGGCCTCCAGTGTGCGGTCATGGGCGCGCTGCATGGCGGGCTCCATGCGCTTGACGAGAGCACGGCCGGCGCGGCTCAGGCGCACCAGCTTCACGCGCCGGTCCTGCTCCGACTGGCGGCGTTCCAGCAGGCCGCGCGCCTGCAGCCGAGGCAGCACCTCGGCCACGCTGCTGCGCTCCAGCCCGATTTCCCAGGCCAGCGTGTTCTGGTCCAGTTCGCCGTGCTGCGCCAGCGCGGTCAGCAGGCTGTACTGCACCGGCGTGATGTCGAAGCTGCTGGTCTCCTGCAGGAACAGGCCGCCGTGGATCTGGTGCAGCCGCCGCACCAGGAAGCCCGGTTGCCTGAACAGGAGGGAGCGCGCCTGCAGCGTGCGCAGTTCGGCCGGGGGCGCTGTGTCGGATGGGTGGTCATCAGGCATGGTGGCGTAGCCGCTTGCAAGAGTCGCGGCCGACAGGGACGATTATGAGGTATGCCATGTAATGCCTCAGCGTAAAACGCTGCGCGCGCCACAAGTGCGCATGCGCCGCAGTGCTGCGCTCCGTTGGTGCGGTTGTTGGCGTCCGGACCATCGCCAGGCCTGCTCCGGTGCTGGCATGGAATGTGAGGTATGCCGCCTATCTACGATGATTCCGGCGCCCGGC
Source organism: Xylophilus sp. ASV27 (assembly GCF_016428875.1). GTDB lineage: Bacteria > Pseudomonadota > Gammaproteobacteria > Burkholderiales > Burkholderiaceae_C > Xylophilus. Next base: position 7,481 of record NZ_JAELTO010000020.1, on the reverse strand, counting down.
GCCCGGCGCGCCCGCTCCGACATGCAAGACCTCCTACTGCAACGCGGCCATGTGATAGGCTTGGCCAGCGGCCATGACGCTGTCGCCGACATACTGGTGCGCGACGGCCGCATCGCCGCCATCGGCAAGGACCTTGCGGGTACCGCCGCCGCAGCGGGCGTGGAGGTGGTCGACTGCCGTGGCAAGCTGGTGCTGCCCGGCCTGATCGACACCCACGGCCACGTCTACCAGTACGTGACGGGGCGCTTCGGCATGAATGCCTGCATGTGCGGCGTGCACTCCGGCGTGACCACGGTGGTGGATCAGGGCGGTGCCAGCTGCATGACGCTGCCGGGCTTGCGTCACCACGTGGCGGGGGCTTCGCAAACCCGGGTGCTGGCCTTCCTCTCCGCCTATCTGGTGGGGGGCCTGGAAGGGCATTGCTACCCCGAGCTGTACCGCCCCGACTGCCTGGACGTGGGGGCCACGGTGAAGTCTGCGCGTGCCAACCGCGACCTGGTGCGCGGCCTGAAGGCGCATGCCGGATCGGCGGCTTCGCGCGCTGAGTCGTGGACGTGATGCGCCTGGCCTCGCGCATCGGCCGCGAGGCGGAGCTGCCGGTCTACATCCACTTCGGCCAGCTCTGGCCCAAGCCGGAGATCCGCGGCCGCCCGGTCGACCCCGATTCGATCTTCGGGCAGGTAGTGGACATGCTCAAGCCCGGCTACATCCTGGCCCACCCCTTCAGCCGGCATCCGGGCGGCTTCGTCGAGATCGACGGCAAGCTGCATCCGCTGGTGAAGGAGGCCGTGGCGCGCGGGCTCAAGATCGACGTGGGCCATGGCTCGCACTTCAGCTACCGCACGGCGCGCATCGTGCTCGATCATGGCGTGCTGCCCGACACCCTGGGGACCGACATGCACGGCTACAACACCAGCGTGCCGCAGCCGCCCGGCACCCCGGACACGCATCCGGACGAGGAAGACCACCTGTTCACCGGCCGCATGGTGTCGGCCATGACCAGCATGCTGGCGCTGGGCCTGGACCTGTCCCACGTGGTGCGCATGGTCACGGCCAACGCCGCACGCATGGTCGGCCTGGAGGGCGAGATCGGCCACCTGCGCGTGGGGGGCGTGGCCGATGTCAGCGTGCTCGACGACCACCGCGGCAGCTGGACGCTCAAGGACAAGTACCGCTCCTGGCTGCGCAACATGGGCGCGTGCTATGGCACCGTCTGAGCCCGCGCGGCTGGAGGTGCGGCTGGCCGGCATGCGCTATGGCGCGGTGGATGCGCTGCTGTTCGATCTGGAGCCGCTGGCGCCGTAGCTCCTGCCCCCGGTGGCCGTGGGCGCCCATGTCGACCTGCACCTGGGCAACGGCTGCGTGCGGCCGTACTCGGTCATCACGGCGCTGAGCAGCCCGAAGCGCTATGCGGTCGCGGTCCAGCGCGACGCGGCAGGGCGCGGTGGCGCTGCCTGGTTGCACGACAGCGCGCGCGTGGGCCAGGTGCTGCAGATCGGCGCGCCGCGCAACCACTTTGCCGTGGCGGCGGGCGACGGGCCGGTGCTGCTGCTGGCTGGCGGCATCGGCATCACCCCGATCTACTCGATGCTCGAAGAACTGGAGCGCGCGGGCCGCGCCGTCCGGCTGCACTACTGGTGCCGCTCGCCGGAGCATGCCCTGTTCGGCGCTGCGCTGCAGGGGCGCACGGGCGTGTCCGTGCACTACAGCGCGGACGGCGAGCGCGCCTGCCGACTGGCCGACGCGCTGGCCGCCGCGCCTGCGGATGCCGCGATCTACTGCTGCGGCCCGGCCCGCATGCTGGACGAACTGGCGTCGCTTGCCGCAGGGCGGGCGGTGCATGTCGAGCGCTTCGCGCCAGCGCCCACCGCGCCGGCCGCGGACGCGGCGCCGCCGGACGCCTACACCGTGGAGCGCGCCCGCTCGCAGAAGCGCTTCACGGTGCAGCCACGGCAGACCATCCTCGAAGTGCTGCTCGCCGAGGGCATGGACGTGCTCTATTCCTGCGGGCAGGGCGTGCGCGGCGCCTGCGAGGTGCGGGTGCTGGATGGCGTGCCCGTGCATGCCGACAGCGTGTATGCCCCGGCCGACCATGCCCGGCGCTGGACCATGATGATCTGCTGCTCGCGCAGCGCATCGCCCCGGTTGGTGCTGGATCTCTGATGCGCGCCACTTCGTCCGCAGGACATGACAAATGCGGTATGCCACTCATCACGCTGTGCCGTGCCGGCGGCGCACTCCCTGTTCAGTTTCTCCTTCCCCAACCCATCTTGAAATAAGGCAGGTTCCATGAATATCCTCCGCACCTTCGGCCGCACGGCCCTGCTGCCCCTGGCGCTGATCGCCGCTGCTGCCACCGCCCAGGCGCAGCAGGTGATCAGGATCGGCGCACCGCTGGCGCTGACCGGTGGGCTGGCCGACGAGGCCCGCGAGCAACAGGTGGCCTACGACATGTGGCTCAAGCGGGTCAAGGCCGTGGGCGGCATCGACGTCGGCGGCAAGAAGCTCAAGGTCGAGCTGGTCGAGAGCGACTACCAGTCCAACGACCAGCGTGCCCAGCAGATGGCCGAGAAGATGATCAGCCAGGACAAGGTCGACTTCATTGTGTCGCCCTTCGGCTCCGGCCACACCAAGGTGGTGGCGGGCGTGGCCGAGCGCTATGGCGTGCCGGTGGTGGCGCCTTCGGCCTCGTCCGAGTCGGTGTTCGACCAGGGCTTCAAGTACCTGTTCGGCACGCTCGCGCCCAACGGCGGCCTGGTCGAGACCATGGTGCAGCAGTTCGTGAAGAAGAGGCCCGGCGTCAAGCGCATCGCCATCCTGGGCCGCGAGGACGTGTTCCCGCGCCCCATGCTCGCGAGCATGCGCGAGGCCGCCAGGAAAGCCGGCCTGGAGATCGTGCATGACGAGCTGTACCCAGTCGGCAACCTGGACTTCTCCGCCTCCATGTCGCGCATCCGCGCGACCAAGCCGGACTGGATCTACGTCACCGGCTACGACAAGGACCTGATCCTGGCGCGCAAACAGATGGCCGACCTGGGCGTCGCGGCGCCCATCGTCACCATGATCACCGGACCGGCCTACCCCGAGTTCGTCAACAACCTGGGCCCGCTGGCCGAGAACGTCAGCAGCGTCACCTGGTGGCACAAGGCCACGCCCTACACCTCGGGCGACGTGTTCGGCTCGACCAAGGCCTTCCACGACGAGTATCTGGCCCGCGCCAAGGCCGAACCCGACTACGTGGGTGCGTCCTCCGCCGCGGCCCGGTGGCTTTGCAGAAGGCCATCGAGAAAGCCGGCACGCTGGACAAGGCCAAGGTGCGCGACGCGCTGGCCGCGCTGGACATCCAGACCTTCTACGGCCTGATCAAGTTCGGCCTCAACGACATGAACGCCGGCCCCCAGCTGCCGGTGATCCAGGTACAGGGCGGCAAGGCCGTGCTGCTCTATCCGGATGCCATCAAGGAAGCCGAACTCAAGCCCTTCGCCGCGGCGAAGTAAGGCTTGCCCACTGCGAAACGGCATGGACATCTACGCACAAATCGTCGCCAACGGCCTGATGCTGGGCGCGCTCTACGCCTGCATCGCCGTGGGCTTCTCGCTGGGCCGGGGCGTGCTCAACGTCATCAACACGATGCACGGCTCCTTCATCGTGCTGGGCGGCCATCCTGTACTACGTGCTGCGCAGCTCGCGCATCGGCCGGGCCATCGTCGCGGTGCGCATGGACCGCGACGCGGCCGCGCTGATGGGCATCCGCGTCAACAAGGTCTATGCGGTGACCTTCGGTATCGCCGCGCTCATGGCCGTCGCCTGCGGCGCGCTGATGTCGGTGGTCTATCCGATCACCACCAACATCACCGGACTGCTGATCGGCAAGGCCTTCACCATCTGCGTGATCGGCGGCCTGGGCAGCGTGCCCGGCGCGCTGGCCGGCGGCATGGCGCTGGGCCTGATCGAGAGCGTGGCCGGCAACTACGTGGGCGCGCAGTACGCCATCCTGCTCGGTTCGCTGCTGATGCTGGTGCTGCTGATGGTGCGCCCCACCGGATTGCTGGGCAAGAAAGGCTACGAATGAGCGCTCCCCTCCTGTCCCCGCACCGCCGCGCCCCGCACGGCGTGTTCGCGGCCGCGGTGCTGGCCATGCTGCTGCTGCCGCTGGTGGTTGCGGCCTTTGCGTTCTGCATCGGCGTGGCCATCACGCGCATGAAGGGGCACCACTTCGCCGTGGGCTCGATCACGCTGATCGAGGTGCTGCGCCAGGTGGCCTCGCTCTGGTCCGGCCTGACCGGCGGCGGCGACGGCCTGAACATTCCCATCCTGCCGGGCGGCCCGGTGTTCGCCGGTCGCGTGTTCTTCTACGCCATGCTGGGCGTGGCGCTGCTGGTGTGGGTCGCGGCCGTGGCGGTGGACCGCTCCCGGCTGGGCTTCGGCCTGCGCTGCATCGGCCAGAACGAGGACGCGGCCGACATGGTGGGCGTGGACGTGAACCGCTACAAGACCGCGGCCTTCACGCTGTCGGCCGTATTCTGCGGGATGGTGGGCGCGATCTACGCGTCCTGGGTGTCCTACATCTCTCCCACCGACGCGTTCAGCGTGCTGCTCACGCTCAAGGTGCCGGCCATGGCCATGCTCGGCGGCCTGGGCACGGTCTACGGCCCGGTCATCGGCGCCACCGCCTTCGTGCTGATGGAAAAGACCATCTGGGCGCATTTCCTGGACTACAACCAGGCGATCCTGGGCCTGGTCATCGTGCTGCCGATCTTCTTCCTACCCGGCGGCTTCCTGCACATCGACTACCGCCGGCTGTGGCGGCGCAAGCCTGCGGCCGTGCCGCGCATGGAGGTGTCCCGGCCATGAGCCCCGCCCTGCTCGAGGTGTCCCACCTCTCCAAGTCCTTCGGCGGCCTGCAGGCCACGCGCGACGTGAGCTTCTCGCTGCGCCAGGGCGAGATCGTCGGCCTGATCGGCCCCAACGGTGCAGGCAAGACCACGCTGGTGAACCTGATCACCGGCGTGCTGGCGCCGAGCGCCGGCCGCATCGTCTTCGAGGGTCGCGACGTGACGCGCCAGCGCCCGTTCCAGGCCGCACGCGGCGGCCTCACGCGCACCTTCCAGATCGTGCAGCCCTTCCCGCAGATGACGGTGCTGGAGAACGTCAGCGCGGGTGCGCTGTTCGCCGGCGCCGCTGCCAGCCGCGCCCAGGCCACGCAGGAGGCCATGGCCCATCTGGAATTCGTCGGCCTGGCCGACCAGGCGCGGCGGCCGGCGACAGCGCTCACGCTGCCGTCGCGCAAGCGCCTGGAACTGGCCAAGAGCCTGGCCATGAAGCCGCGCCTGCTGCTGGTCGATGTGGCGGACGCCGCCGCACCGGCCCGGCGCGCCTGGTCGCTGCTGGGCAGCGGCGCCGGTCCGCAGATCCGCTTCGGCAGCCGCGACCCGGCCATACTGGCGCGCCTGGCCTGGCGCGACGGCCCGCTGGCCGCCTGCCTGCAGCGCGCGCTGGCGCAGGGTGCGGTCGACCTGGCACCGCTGGCCGCGGCCGGCCTGGCCGGCGGTGACGAGCTGCATGCCCGCACCACCGCCGCCACCGCCGCGCTGCAGACGCGCCTGCCGCTGGACGACGAGGCGGTCGCCGCCATGCTGGCCGGCACGCCGCTGTTCTTCCTCACGCTGTGGATGGCGGCCTGCCACCTGGTGGGCGAGGCCGCGGCCGATGATGGCCGCGACCCCGCCGCCACCCTGGTCGTGGCCCTGGCCGGCAATGGCCAGGACTGCGGCATCCGCCTGGCCGGAAAGCCGGCGCAGTGGCACACCGCCCCCGCGCAGCCGCCGGCAGGCCCGCGCCTAGACGCCGCGGCAGCGCGCCCGGCCTCCCCCATGGTGGGGGATAGCGGCGTGATCGACGCATTGGGCCATGGCGCCCAGGCGCTGGCGGGCGCGCCGGAGGTCGCCGCCGCCCTGCAGGACTGGCTGCCGCCGGACTGGCGCGAGCGGCCCGGACTGCACCTGCGCCGCTCCGGCACCGCCTGCGCACTGGATGCCGCAGCGGTGGCGCGCAGCGGCGTGGCGCCGATGGCGGCGATTGCGATGGTCGATGCAGCGGGAGAGGCGGGCTTGCTGGGGCGGGGGGTGTTCGTGCCGCCGATGGAGGTGTTCCGATAATGGTCGGGATTCCAGCGAAAAGTAGGCGTAGCCCAGGCTGTTCCTTGGCTATTCGCTATCATTTTTGAATTTTGACGGCGCTACCCCGGATGGCGGCCGGGACTGGCACTGGCGGGCGCCCCCTATAGTCCCCACCCCATGGCCAAGGAAAAAACCAACTACGTCTGCTCCGAATGCGGCGGCACCAGCCCGCGCTGGCTGGGCAAATGCCCCAGCTGCGGCGCCTGGAACACCCTGGTGGAGACGGTGGCGCAGGCCGCGCCCGCGCCGGGCAAGAACCGGCTGGGCACGCCGGCCTTTGCCGCGCTGGCGCAGACCGCCGAGGTGGCGATGCTCTCCGACATCGAGGCCAGCGACTTCGACCGCACGCCCACCGGCATGGACGAGCTGGACCGCGTGCTGGGCGGCGGCATCGTCGAGGGCGGCGTGGTGCTGATCGGCGGCGACCCGGGCATCGGCAAATCCACGCTGCTGCTGCAGGCGCTGGACGCGCTGTCGCGCCGGCCCTCGGGCGCCTCGGGCGGCGAGCCGGCGGGGCTCGACACGCTCTACGTCACCGGCGAAGAGAGCGGCGCCCAGGTGGCGCTGCGCTCGCGCCGCCTGGGGCTGGAGCATTCGCAGGTGCAGGTGCTGGCCGAGATCCAGCTGGAGAAGATCCTCGCCACGCTGGAGCAGTTGCGGCCCTCGGTGGCGGTGATCGACTCGATCCAGACGGTCTATTCGGACCAGCTCACCTCGGCCCCGGGCTCGGTGGCGCAGGTGCGCGAATGCGCGGCGCACCTCACGCGCGCGGCCAAGGCCAGCGGCGTGGCGATCATCCTGGTCGGCCACGTCACCAAGGACGGCGCGCTGGCCGGCCCGCGCGTGCTGGAGCACATGGTGGACACGGTGCTGTACTTCGAGGGCGACACGCACAGCAGCTTCCGCCTGGTGCGCGCCATCAAGAACCGCTTCGGCGCGGTCAACGAGATCGGCGTGTTCGCCATGACCGAGCGTGGCCTCAAGGGCGTGACCAACCCCAGCGCCATCTTCCTCAGCCAGCATGCCGAGCCGGTGCCCGGCAGCTGCGTGCTGGTCACGCTCGAAGGCACGCGGCCGATGCTGGTGGAGATCCAGGCCCTGGTCGACAGCGGCGGCCCCAGCCCGCGGCGGCTGTCGGTAGGCCTGGACCGCGACCGGCTGGCCATGCTGCTGGCGGTGCTGCACCGGCACGCCGGCATCGCCTGCATGGACCAGGACGTGTTCGTCAACGCCGTCGGCGGCGTGCGCATCACCGAGCCGGCGGCCGACCTGGCGGTGCTGCTGGCCATCACCAGCAGCCTG
>NZ_JAELTO010000209.1 GCF_016428875.1 Xylophilus sp. ASV27 | reverse complement strand
TCCCTGCTGTGGGCGGTCTGCGGCGTTGCAAATCCTCGCCATAGCTGCGGCTATGGCTGCGGTTTGCGCCTTGCATCCCATCCCACACCAGGGCGCGCGCCACCACGCGGACTTGTTCAGCGTTGCCCTAAGATGCCTCGACCATCCACCGTTTGTCGATCAATGCTGTTGCTGGCGAGTGCATTCGCCGCGTCAACTTCATTCGGTGGGGAGCAATTCCCCACTCGACCGATCTCGATCGTCGTCCCCTTCCCGCCAGGTGGGCTGATCGATACGACTACCAGATTCATCGCGCAGAAGATGCAGGAGAGGCTTGGGAAGCCGGTCGTTGTGGACAATCGACCCGGTGCCAATGGGCTGATTGCGATCCGCTTCGTGAAGTCAGCCCCTGCGGACGGATACACGTTGCTGGCCGCATCCAACGCATTCGCACTGGGATACGCAACGGCTCAAACCCCAGGATATGAATTCAAGGACTTCTCGAGCATTGGCGGCATGAATGAGTCTCCTCTCATCCTTGTTGCATCTCAGGCGAGCCCCGCCGCGACCCTCGAACAGGTGCTCAAGCGCGCGAAGGAAAGGCCCAATGCGTCGACATTCGCGTCGGGGGGCGTCGGTACCAGTTCTTGGATGGCGGGCGCGATGTTCGCCAGTCGATCGGGCGCGGAACTCCTGCACGTGCCCTATAAGGGCGTTAGCAGTGCGATGCCAGATGTGATTGCAGGGCGTGTTGACATGATGTTTGACACGGGAGCCAACTCCGGCCCTCAGATCAAAGACGGTCGATTGCGCGCTTACGGTATTTCGTCACTCGCTCGCGCAAAGGTCTTTCCGGATATTCCTACATTGGCCGAGCAGGGAGTCACCAACTTCAAGTTTTCCAGCTATCAGGGGCTCCTCGCTCCGGCTGGTACTCCACAAGAAGTCGTCGGCACTCTCTCACGCGCTCTGAGCTTCGTAGTTTCCAGTGAAGCATTCCAGCAGCGTTGCATGAACGAGGGCAGTGAGCCCTTGGCACTTGCGGGAGATGCATTCATGGACAAGCTTCGCCACGACGCTGCAGAAGCAGCGCGGCTCCTGGCTGCTGCGGGCATTGCAAAGCAGTAGTTCCAGCCCCGGACGGGGCCAGGCTTCCGCTCGTCCGAACATCCTTCGAATGATCCTGGATGCCCGCCGTTGTAACGGCCTGCAGTCAACGCGGCCGTTTCCAAGTTGATCAGTTGAAGCCTTGCAACGCGAGGCCACTGATATGCGCGTGCCTACAACACCGACCAGTCGTCGAACCACCGAATGGAGAAAAATATGAAAGCCGTCATCTCTCTTGCATGTGTACTTGCTGCCGCCTCGGGCGTCGTGCAGGCTCAATCGCGAGTATCCATTTACGGGTTGGTAGATCTGAGCTACCAGCACCTGCGCTCGGGCGAATCATCGCCGATGAGGGGCGGTACCCTCGACCGCTTAGCTGACGGTGTTACTTTTGGGCCTGGGTCGCGCCTCGGTTTCACCGCACTTGAAGACCTCGGCAATGGGCTCATGGCTAGCGCAAATCTAGAGATGGGCCTTAACACCGACACGGGGACATTGGCCAATGGTGGCCGAGGTTTCGGACGGCACGCTTTTGTTTCGTTGCTTTCTCCTTCCTGGGGAGAGATTCGTCTTGGTCGTCAGTACACGATGCACGATGAAGTCATGCGACTGACCAACCCTTTCACCAATGCGACCATCCTGAATCCCGGTGCGAATGCCAACTACACGAACGGGCCGGTGCCGCTCTTCATCGACACGCCTCGAATCGACAATGCAATCCACTATCTCTCGCCGAAGTTTGGTCCGTTCGCCTTTCAAGTACTAGTTGCTCCGGGCGAGGGATTGGTTGATCGGTATCACGGTATCAAGCTCGCTTACTCAGACGGCCCTCTGAATGCGGCGACGTCGTATGAGCTGAGCAAGGCACGTGCAGCCACGCCCGGCGTCAGTGTCGCGGGTGACAGTGTCAACAAGATCTTCGAGGCGGGGGCCAATTACGACTTTGGTGCTTTCAGGCTATTCGGCGGCTATCAACGAGGAAGCAAGCTCACGCCCGGAAGTTCTGGCATCATCACGGAGCCGACGGCAACGAATGGCGGCGTGGGGACGCAGATCTCCTCGCTGCAGTTGCCTGGTCTTGGAACTCCCGCGAATGCACTCACCGCATACACATTGGGTGCATCCATGCCAGTTGGTCAGTTTCTGCTCGGAACAAACTACACGCGCACTACCTACGAAAGCACCTTGGCAAGAAAGAGCCTTGGCAGAGCCGGGGTTGGAGCAATGTACTTCCTGTCCAAGACCGCGATTTTCTACACAGCCCTGGGCGCCCACACCGGTAGTTTGAAAGAATTTGTCAATGAGAAGATTGTCTTCCAGGCAGGATTGCGGAAGATCTTTTAAGAGCGGCTAACAAAACAAAGGGAGGTTGCGAGCACAGATGACACAACAAGCCAGGGAAAGCAGCGCGACATGAATGTCGATGCGGCGCTCGAAGCGGGTTCGCAGCTTGCCAAACGCGGCCAG
>NZ_JAELTO010000208.1 GCF_016428875.1 Xylophilus sp. ASV27 | reverse complement strand
GCACCGCCTCTTCAATGGCGATTTCGTCGAAGGGGTTCATGCTCATCTTCACGTTGGCGATGTCCACGCCCGTGCCGTCCGATTTCACTCGGACTTTCACGTTGTAGTCCACCACCCGCTTCACGGGGACGAGAATTTTCATGCTGAAGAGTCCTTCAAAAGATCAGTACGACCGGGGTAACTGGAGCACGTGCTCCGCGACGTGCCCCAGGATCATGTTGGTGGAGATCGGCGCGACCTGGTACAGGCGCGTCTCGCGGAACTTGCGCTCCACGTCGTATTCGCAGGCGAAGCCGAAGCCGCCGTGCGTTTGCAGGCAGGCGTTGGCGGCTTCCCAGCTCGCCTTGGCGGCGAGGTACTTGGCCATGTTGGCTTCCACGCCCGCGTTCTGGCGCGCGTCGATCTTCTGGCAGGCCTTCCAGCGCATCAGGTTGGCCGCCTCCAGCTCGATGAAGCACTCGGCCAGCGGGAACTGGATGCCCTGGTTCTGGCCAATGGGACGGCCGAACACCTTGCGCTCGCTGGCGTAGTCGCGCGCCTTCTCCAGGAACCAGTAGCCGTCGCCGATGCACTCGGAGGCGATCAGCGTGCGCTCGGCGTTCAACCCGTCGAAGATCACCTTCAGGCCCTTGCCCTCGGTGCCCAGCAGCGCGTCCTCGGGCAGTTCCAGGTTGTCGAAGAACAGCTCGTTGGTCTCGTGGTTGACCATGTTCAGGATGGGTCGCACGGTCAGGCCGTGGCCAATGGCCTTGTCCAGCTCGACGATGAAGCACGACAGCCCGTCGCTCTTCTTCTGCACGTGCTCCAGCGGCGTGGTGCGCGCCAGCAGGATCAGCAGGTCGCTGTGCTGTACGCGGCTGATCCAGACCTTCTGGCCGTTGACGACCCAGCGGCCGTCCTTCCTCACGGCCGTGGTCTTGAGCTTGGTGGTGTCGCTGCCGGTGGTGGGCTCGGTCACGCCCATGGACTGCACGCGCAGTTCGCCGGCGGCGATGCGGGGCAGGTACTTCTGCTTCTGCGCCTCGGTGCCGCTGAAGACGATGGTGTTCATCACGTACATCTGGCCGTGGCAGGCGCCGGAGTTACCGCCGCTGCGGTTGATCTCTTCCATGATGACCGAGGCCTCGGCCATCGACAGACCCGGGCCGCCGTACTCCTGCGGGATCAGCGCGGCCAGCCAGCCGGCCTTGGTAAGGGCGTTGACGAATTCCTCGGGGTAGCCGCGCGCCTCGTCGATCCTGCGGTGGTATTCGGCCGGGAACTGGCCGCACAGGCCGCGCACCGCGTCGCGGATTTCCTGGTACTGGTCGGGGGCGGAAAGGGCGCTCATGGGGGGAGTCTCCGGGGGTCGGTTCGTGAGTCAATAGTAATATCTGATGGATTCTGGAAAAAATAGAATTTCCTGATGGAAGCATCAGTTTTCGGCATCGGAGCTTTCCATGGACCTCAAGCAACTGCGCGCCTTCGTCACCGTGGCCGAGACCGGCAACGTCACCCGCGCCTCGGCCCTGCTCAACCTGGTGCAGCCCGCGGTGTCGCGCCAGTTGCGCATGCTCGAGGAAGACCTGGGCACAGAGCTGTTCGACCGCGGCCGCCACGGCATGCAGCTCACGCCCGCGGGCAAGACCATGCTGGAATACGCGCGCCGCATCCTGGGCGAGGTGGCGCGCGCCAAGGCCGAGATCCAGCCCACCGAAGGGCCGGTGGCCGGCATCGTGGGCATCGGCCTGCTGGCCAGCACCTCGGACCTGCTGGCCACGCTGCTGGCCACCGAGGTCGCGCGGCGCTACCCGCATATCCGCCTGCGGCTGACCATCGGCTACGCCGGGCACCTGCAGGACTGGCTCGAGGCCGGCGACGTGGATGCCGCCCTGCTCTACGGCCAGAAGGAAACGCCCGCGTTGCACGTGAAGGCGCTGCTGGAGGAAAGCCTGTGGGTGGTGGCCGCGCCGTCGGCCAGGCTCTCGCGCAAGCGCCCTCTCCCCCTGGCGCGCGTGGCGCGCGAACCCTTCGTGCTGCCCGCCGCGCCGCAGGGCTTGCGCGCGGCCATAGAACACGCCGCGGCCGAGGCCGAACTGACGCTGCAGGTCTTTGCCGAGACCAATGCGCTGAGCGTGCAGAAGGAACTGGTCGCGCGGGGACACGGCTGGACCATCCTGCCCGCGGTGGCTGTGACGCAGGAAGTGGAGCGCGGCCTGCTCAGCGCGGCCCCGCTCGCCAGCCCGGGCCTCAGGCGCACCATCGTGCTCGCCGCGCCAAGCCGCAGGCAGGCCACGGCGCCCGTGCGCTGCGTGGTCGGCGTGCTGCTGGACTGCGTGAAGGCGACCTTCGAGCAGGGCCGGTGGCCGGATGCGCGCTGGCTGGGCTGAGAATGCGCGTCCCGTTGCGCCAGACCCTCGCCCCCGCCGTGCCCTCGCAACGGCACCTTCGCTAGTCTTACTGTGTCATAAAAGATGCTTTGCGCTTGCCCTTCCGCAGCATGGGCACTGCCCGAGACGAGCGATCAGTTGGTAGCTCAGTCGATGACGCAGTGTCGTGATCGACGTCGCCACGTGGC
>NZ_JAELTO010000207.1 GCF_016428875.1 Xylophilus sp. ASV27 | reverse complement strand
TCGCGCTTGCGCGTTCGCTTGGTCGTCAAATTCAGGCACAGGTCGGCTTGTTTCATCGCGTCGATTGTCCTCGCGCACTTGCACTGATCAGCACATCGCGGCGCGATTTACGCAGACATTCCTTAGCGGCCGGTTTATTGGTAATGCGCATCAGAGCAGTTACATTGCATATCCAAAGTAACTGATCGTCGCTTGGGCATGCCGCCTTGGCGCACAAGCGAACATGCTCAATTCATGGATCAAACCAGGGGTGGCAGCAGTACTGGCGGCACTCCTGTGCGGCCCGGCAATGGCCCAGGTAGTCGTCCCGGCCAACAGTAGCCTGGATGTGCCCGCAGGCGGCATGGACCTGGGCTGTACGCCGCTGCAGGTGCTGGGCACGGTCAACATCACTACCGGCCTGCTCAGCGGCGTGGGAGATTTGGGCATCAACCCCGGCGGCACCGTCAATGGCGGCCAGGGCACCATCACCGTGGGCGGCGACTGGAGCGACACCGGCCAGTTCAACGCCGGTACCGGCTCGGTGGTGTTCACCGACGCCTGCTCCGCCGGCGATACGCAGTTCACCGGCACGACCGTGTTCAACAACCTCACACTTTCCAGCACGACGGGCCGCACCTTCGTGATCCCGGCCGGCGCGCTGCTGACGGTCAACGGCACGCTGACGCTGCAGGGCGCGCCGGGCCAGCCGCTGAACCTGGTGTCTTCCAGCGGGCAGACAGCGGTCATCGCCCTGGGCCCGAACGCGCAGGTGGTGCGCAGCAACGTCTCGCAAGCCGCCAACGTACAGATCGGGGCCGCCGCGCAGGGCGTGGCCGGCATTCCAACGCTGGACCGCCTGGGCCTGGCGCTGCTGACGCTGCTGCTCGCGGCGGCTGCCCTCTGGCAGGGCCAGGCGGGCCGGACCTTCCGCAAGAGCACCCTGATCGACTGAGGAACCGCACATGAACAATGCATTGCTCCAGCGCACCCGGATCGCAGCCCTGCTGGGCACGGTCCTGGCCCTGCAGGTGCCCGCCGTGCTGGCGGCCGACATCTCGGCGACCGTGCCTGCCGGCGGCGGCTTCGTGGTCAAGGACTCCACCGGCGCCAACACCCGCCTGCGCGTACAGGACGACGGCACGGTGGCACTGCCCGCCCTGGGCGCCGCAACGCCCCAGGGCAGCGTGGCCTGCTTCGACAGCGCGACCGGGCAGATGGGGCCTTGTGCCGCTGGCGTGGCCGTGGGCGCTACCGGATCCACCGGCCCAACTGGGCCTACAGGCGCCACGGGCGCGGCCGGGGCCACTGGCATCCAGGGGGCTCAAGGCATCCAGGGACCCGCCGGCCCCACGGGCATCACTGGCGCTATAGGGCCGTCAGGTCCGCAGGGCTCTGTCGGCATCCAGGGCGAAACCGGTCCCACGGGCCCCACGGGCCCCACCGGCGCACAGGGCACAACGGGCGCGACGGGCGTAACGGGCGCTGGCTATTCCAACGGTACCGCGGCGGGCCAGATCTACCTGACGGGCAACTCTCCTTTCGCCCCCCAGAGCCCACAAACGGTGACTGGTGACGTCAGCGTCAGCAATACCGCTGTGATCACCCTGAAAAACGGCACCGTCACCCCCGCCAAGATATCGGCCACCGGTACCGCCAGCGCCACCACCTACCTGCGTGGCGATGGCACATGGTCTGGTCATTTCATGGCGCCAGGTGGCGCATTGGCAAACGGGGCCACGATTCCGGCGAGTGCTTCCGGAGCCTTCTATACCGCCGCGGATGGCAGCACCCTGAACCTGCCAAGTGCCAGTGCCGCCGGCCAGTACTTCGTCATCCTGACCACCAATCCCAGCGGGCAGGGACTGACGTTGAACCGCTCGGGCACCGACACCATTTTCGACAACACCGGCTTTTCCGGAGGCGCCGGAACCAGTATTAGCGGCCTGCTCAAGTACACCTGCGTGAGTGATGGCAGTGGCCACTGGTATATCTACTGACAGCCGGTAGCGAGACGCCAGGCCCTGCCGCCTTTCGTGCCGGCTCCGAGATGCCGGAACGAACCGCCTCATGAGACATCCCACCCTTTGCCTCAACATGATCGTGCGCGACGAGGCGGCGGTGATCGAGCGCTGCCTGGCCTCGGTACGCCCTTACATCGACCGCTGGGTCATCGTCGACACCGGCTCGGTGGACGACACGCCGCAACGCATCGAAACCGCGCTGGCCGGCCTGCCAGGCCAACTGCACCACCGGCCCTGGCGCAATTTTGGCCACAACCGCACCGAGGCACTGCAGTTGGCGCAGCCCCAGGCGGACTATCTGCTGTTCATCGACGCCGACGAAACCCTGGGCACGGCACCCGGCGCGGCCTGGCCCGGCCTGCGCGAACCCGCCTATTCGCTGGAAGCCCGCTACGGAGCACTCAGCTATGACCGGGTCAGCCTGGTGTCCGCCGCGCTGCCCTGGCGCTGGGAAGGCGTGCTGCACGAGTACCTGAACGCCGGGCAGCCGGTGGCGCAGCCGCGCGTGCCGGGCTTCTGGATCGACGTCACGCCCGAGGGCGCGCGCTCGCGGGACCC
>NZ_JAELTO010000206.1 GCF_016428875.1 Xylophilus sp. ASV27 | reverse complement strand
CCCCCCCCCCCCCCCCCCCCCCCCCCCCCCCCCCCCCCCCCCCCCCCCCCCCCTTTTAGATGTGTATAAGAGACAGCAGCAGGGATGCGCGACACGCGAGGGACTTGTTCAGCGTTGCCCAAGGCCTGCTATCCAGGGCGCCCACGCGCCAGCCGCAGCGCGTCGCGCGCTCTGAACACCTCGACCACCTTGTCGCGGAACCGCTCCATGACGGTCGAAAAGTAAGCGCTGCGCCGCCAGAAGATCCCGATCTTCAATGCCCATACCGGCGCCGGCGCGGGCAGCGCGGCCAGGCCCGCACCGGTGCTCGCGTTCAGCGAGTCGGCGCTCATCACGGTCAGCAGGTTGCTGCTGCGCACCAGCGGGGAGAAGACCGCAGGCGAGGCGTCCGTCTGCAGGAACGCGGCCGGCATCTCGACACCCGCCTCCTCGAACATCGATTCGACCCAGGTCCGCAGCACGATGTTCGCGGGAGGCAGAGCCCACGCCTGCGACGACATGTCCGGCAACGTGAACCTGCGCCGCAGCAGCGGATGCCCTTTGCGTGCCACCACGAAGGACTGCTGCTCGCCCAGCAGCAGGCAGGACAGCGCGGCCGGCGTTTGCGCCTGCATGGCGGCAATCGCGAAGTCGAGCGAGCCGGTCTCGAGCTGGTGCAGCAGCGCGCCGCTGAGCTGCACCTGCACCTGGAAGCGAATGCCACGGGCCGAGTGGAGGAATGAGGCCAGCACGGGTGTGACGACCGACTCCACCACCGCCGGCACGGTGCCGATGCGCAGTTCGCCCGACTGGCCTGTCTTCAGGTCCTGCACTTCGTTGCGGATGTCATCGACCATCTGCGCCAGCGTGAGGTTGCGCCGATACAGCGCCTGGCCGATGGCCGTCAGCGACACGCCCCGCGCGGTGCGTTCGAACAGCCGTGCACCGAGCGAGGTTTCGAGCCTCTGGATCGCTTTGGACAAGGCCGGCTGCGTCACGCGCAGAACGTCGGCAGCGCTGTGAAGGTTGCCGAGTTCGGCGACGACCCGGAATGATTCGAGGTCCTTGAACTGCATGGCTGGTGCGGGCGGCGGGTGATTCCAGATCGTTATCGACAAACTCCATGATAGGTCTGGCTGCGCGGCGCGTCGCTTTCCATAATGGGCCGCACGGCGCCATGCGGCCGGCCTTCGCCGGGCGCGTCGGATGCTGATCACCGGAGACAAGAACATGCGGACATTCGCTCATCGGGCGCGCGGCGCGCTGCGCGGCGCCGCCGCCGGAGTCGGGCTGGCGATTGCACTTGCCGGGGCCCTCACCGCCCCGCCCGCGGCTGCGCAGGAGGCCTATCCGAACCGGCCGATCCGCGTGGTGGTGCCTTACCCGGCGGGCGGCAACACCGACATCATTGCGCGCGACGTCATGAAGGAGGTCTCGGGCCGGCTCGGCCAGCCGGTGGTGATCGACAACAGGCCTGGCGCCAACAGCATCCTGGGCACCGAGCTGGTCGCCAGGGCCGCGCCCGATGGCTACACGCTGCTGGTGGTGATCGGCGCCTACGCCAACAACGAATCCCTCTACCGCAGCCTGCCCTACAAACCGACGGACCTCGCCCCTGTCTCGCAGCTCACGCGGACCTCGCTGGTGCTGGTCACGGCTCGCCCGGGCCTGCGCACGCTGGACGATCTGGTGCGCTCCGGCGGCGACGGCAGCGCGCCGCAGAGTTTCGCGAGCAGCGGCGTGGGTTCGGCAGCGCACCTGCTGGGTGAGCGCCTGGCGCGAATCACCGGCATGAAGGGCGCGATGCACGTGCCCTACAAGGGAACCAGCGACGCCACCACCGACCTGGTCAGCGGCCGCGTGGGATTCATGTTCGACGCCATCTCGGCCATGGGCCCGCACATCCGCCAGGGCAAGCTCACGGCCCTTGCCGTGACGGGTCAGGAGCGCTCGCCGCTGCTGCCCGATGTGCCGAGCCTCAAGGAACTGGGCTACCCGGATCTGGTGGCTTACGCGTGGGCCGGCGTGCTGGCGCCGGCGCGCACGCCCTCGGCCGTGGTGCGGAAGCTGGCGGCAGAGATCGCCACCGTGATGAAGGGCGCCGAACTGCGCGCCCGCCTGGCGGCGATCAGTACCGAGCCGGTGGGCAGCACGCCGGCGGATTTCGCACGCTTCATCGCGCAGGAGGCCAAGGTGAATGGCGACGTGATCCGGCAACTCGACATTTCCCTGGACTGAGCGCATGGGCAAAACGGTGCGGATCGGAGGCGCGTGCGCCTTCATTGGCGACAGCATGATCGGCCCCAGGCAGCTCGTCGACGTAGAGGGCATGCACTACCTGGTGTTCGACTACCTGGCGGAGATGACGCTGTCGAGTTTCGCCCAGGCGCGAAAGATGAATCCGGCGCTGGGCTATGCGGGCGATTTCATCGACGTAGCGCTGCGCGAGATTCTGCCGCGCTGCATGGAGCGCGGCATCCGGCTGGTGGCGAACGCGGGGGGCCTGAACCCGCGCGCCTGCGCCGCGGCCATCGAGGCGCTGGCCAGGGAGTTGGGCTGCGCGCCGCGCGTGGCCTTCGTCGAGGGCGA
>NZ_JAELTO010000205.1 GCF_016428875.1 Xylophilus sp. ASV27 | reverse complement strand
CCCCCCCCCCCCCCCCCCCCCCCCCCCCCCCCCCCCCCCCCCCCCCCCCCCCTTTTCAAGCAGAAGACGGCATACGCGATTTCCTGTACGGTCTCGTGGGCTCGGAGATGTGTATAAGAGACAGGGCGTGGTGCGCGCGGCGCCGGCCATGCGGCGCGTAGGGCGGTCGCCGATGATGCGGCCGTCGCGCAGCTCGATGATGCGCTCGGCATGCTCGGCCACCGCCATGTCGTGGGTCACGATGATGATGGTGTGGCCCTCGGCGTGCAGCTCCTGCAGGATCTTCATCACCTCTTCGCCGCTGGCGGAATCGAGCGCGCCGGTCGGCTCGTCGGCCAGGATCACGCTGCCGCCGTTCATCAGCGCGCGGGCGATCGACACGCGCTGCTGCTGCCCGCCCGAGAGCTGGCTCGGCCGGTAGCCGATGCGCTCGGCCAGGCCCAGGCGGGTCAGCAGCGCCTCGGCGCGCGCATGGCGCGCCGGCGGCGGCGTGCCGGCGTAGATGGCCGGCACCTCGACGTTGCCGCGCGCGCTCAGGTCCGACAGCAGGTGGTAGCGCTGGAAGATGAAGCCGAAGTGCTCGCGCCGCAGCGCGGCCAGCGCATCGGGCCCGAGCGCGCCGGTCTCGCGCCCGGCCACGCGGTAGCTGCCGGCGCTGGGCCGGTCCAGGCAGCCGAGGATGTTCATCAGCGTCGATTTGCCCGAGCCCGACTGGCCGACGATGGCCACCATCTCGCCGGCGTGGATGCGCAGCTCGATGTCCTGCAGCACCGCCACCGGCGTGTCGCCCGCGGGGAACTCGCGGCGCAGGCCGCGCAGCTCCAGCAGGGCCGGGCCGTCGGCGTGCGGTGTGTGGCCGGCGCTGGCGGCGGCCTGGGAGAAGTCCTGCTTCATGGCGGGCCTTTTCTCAGAAGCGCATCGGCGGGCCGCCGCGGCCGGGCCCCCGGCCCGGCGCCGCGGCGCCGGCCGGCGCGGCTTCGCCCAGCACCACGCGATCGCCGTCGGCCAGGCCTTCGGTCACCTGCGCGCTCAGGTTGTTGTTGATGCCGACCCTGATCCTGCGCGGCGCGGCGTTGCCCTCGGCATCGAGCACGCGCACGGTGTAGCGGCCGTCGGGCTCGCGCTTGCCCAGCGCCGAGGACGGAATGGTCAGCGCGCCCTTGGCCTCGGCGCGCACGATGGAGACCTGCGCCGTCATCGAGATGCGCAGCTTGCCCTGCGGGTTGGGCACGTCGAACAGCCCGTTGTAGTAGATGGCGGTGGTGGCAGTGGCCGAGCTGCTGCTGGAGGAGGTGGCGCTGGTGCTGTCGGTCAGGATCGAGTCCGGCGCCGGCTCCACCGTGCGCAGCGTGGCGTAGTAGCGCGTATCGGGCTCGCCCAGGATGGTGAAGTAGACCTTCTGCCCCGGCTGCACCTTGACCACGTCGGCCTCGGAGATCTGCGACTTGATGGTGACCGTGTCGAGCTGCGCCACCTTGATGATGGTGGGCGTGGTCTGGTTGGCATTGACCGTCTGGCCCTGCTGCGCCACCAGCGCCACCACCACGCCGTCGATCGGCGAGCTGATCTTGGTGTAGCCCAGGTTGACCTGCGCCGTGTCGGCGGTGATGGCGGCCTGCTTGATCTGCGCCTGCAGCGCGGCGATGTTGGCCTGCGTGGTCCGCAGCGTGGCCTGCGCCGCCTCGAAATCCTGGCGCGAGCCGGCGTCGGCATCGAGCAGCTCCTGCTGCCGGCGGTAGGCCAGCTCGGCCTGCACCAGCGCGGCCTGCTGCGCGGCCAGTTGGGCGCGCGTGTTCTCCAGCGCGGCCTGGGCATTGCGCACGTTGTTCTGCTGCGTGGTCGAGTCGATCTCGGCCACCAGCTGGCCCTTCTTCACCACATCGCCCAGCGCCACCTTCAGGCTCTTGATCTGCCCCGACACCTGCGCGCCCACGCTCACCTGCTTGAAGGCCTGCACCGTGCCGGTGGCCAGGACCACGTCCTCCAGATCGGCGGTGGCGGCGCGCGCGGTGACGAACTGCGGCGGCGCCTTGGCCGGGAAATAGCAGGACTTCACGCCCCACGCGATGGCGGCCAGCAGCAGGAGCAGCAGGGTGTAGCGGAGCAGGCGGGGCGTGCGCAGGGAGGGCATCGGCATGGGGTCGAGTGTGCGGGCGGGGTTTCGCGCGGCGGTGACGGGCGGGAGAAGCGTTTGTAAAGCTGGAGGCCGCGACGGCTCAGGGCGTGTCTTCGCGCTTCAGCGCCAGCGCCGTTTCGTACAGCGCATTGCGCGGCGCGCCGCTGATCTCGGCGGCCAGGCGCACCGCGGTCTTCACCGGCAGCTCCGCCAGCAGCAGGCGCAGCACGCGTTCGCCGGCGGCGCCCGCGTCGTCGGCGCGCGGGGCGGGGTGCAGCACCACCACGAACTCGCCGCGCGTGCGCTGCGGCGAGGCCGCGAGCCAGGCCGGCGCCGCGTCTGCGGCCACGGTGGCGATCTCCTCGAACTGCTTGGTCAGCTCGCGCGCGAAGGTCAGCGGCCGCGCGCCCAGCGGCAGCAGCGCGCGGGCCAGCTCCTCGATGCGGTGCGGCGCCTCCAGCAGCACCACGGCGCGCGGCTCGGCGGCCAGTTGCGCCACCGCCGCCGCGCGCTCGCCCTGTCTCTTATACACATCTAAAAGGGGGGGGGGGGGGGGGGGGGGGGGGGGGGGGGGGGGGGGGGGGGGGGGGGGGG
>NZ_JAELTO010000204.1 GCF_016428875.1 Xylophilus sp. ASV27 | reverse complement strand
TCGGTGAAGCTCGGGCTGCAGGCCAAGCGCAAGCGCGCTGGCTGGAGCCTGCCCTATCTGGAGCACCTCATGGGCATGGGAGCGGCTCTGGGGATGGGGGGCTCTGGTTAGATGCGATTGCCCTGGCCACGCGGGCTTTGTGCTATCAATTATGTAGTGCTCGGGTTTCAGCGCCAGCCCGACGAAGAAGCAGCGCCGGAACACCGCCGCCGACAGCCGCTGCCGCGCCCGGTGCCCCGGCGCCATGCCGGCCAGCGCCGGCAGCAGCATCGCCAGCGAGCCGCCCAGCGCCACCGCCAGCACCACGGTCGAGGTGGTGAACGACAGCCCCGTGGCCTGCACCAGCCCGTCGCGCCGCAGGCCCAGCGCCTGCTGGAGCACCTGCGCGCCGGCTCAGACGCCTCATCGCCCTGCGCGGTCGAACTTGCGCCAGTAGGTGAAGGCGTCTTCATGGATCTCGATGTCCACCTCGGCCACCTGCGCCTGCAGGCGCTCCTGCACGTCGGCCACGGCCTGGTTGTAGATGACCGGGCCGATGTCTTCGAGGAAGAAGTTCAGCAGCGCGCCCGCTGCGATGTTGCCGATGCGCTCCTCCATGTTCTCCTTAAAGTAGCGCTCGATGGAGGCGACGGCTTCCTTGCGCGCGTCCTTGGAAATCTCGATGCTCATGGGCCATGTGCTCCGTTCCGTGTCCTCAGCCGCGCGCCGGCCGGCGCAGCGCGATGCTCTCCCAGGCCGCGACCAGCAGCAGCACGCCGGTGCTCAGCGCGCTCAGCGCGACGGCCGACACCGCATGCGCCAGCGGCAGCAGCGCCAGCAGCAGCGCCAGGCCGGCCAGGTGCGACAGCGGCGGCGCCACGCGCTCGTTGGTGGTCCACTTGAACATCGCCGTGCCCAGCAGGTAGAGCAGCGGCCCGCCCAGCAGCGCGGCGATGGCGGCATTGCTCGCGTGGTCCGGGTGGGCCAGCGCCAGCTCGTCGGCCACCGCGCCGACGATGATGCCGGCCACGATCGGCACATGCAGGTAGGTATAGGCCGCGCGGGCCTGCCGCCCCGGGTCCTGCGCATGCAGCATGCGGTGGTGGGCGCGCTCGGCGCCGGTGTCGAAGTAGATCCACCACATCGCGATGCTGCCCAGCAGTGCCGACAGGAAGGCGGCGGCATTGCCGTCCCACTTGAGTTCGGCGAAAGTCGCACCCGTGACCAGCAGCGACTCGCCCAGCGCGATGATCACGAACAGGCCGCAGCGCTCGGCCATGTGGTTGCCGTCCACGTCCCAGTCGGCGATGCTGGAGCGTCCCAGCCCCGGCACCCGGAAATACAGCAGCGGCCCGGCCAGCTCGACCAGCAGCGCCAGCGCCCAGCAGGCCATGCGCGCCGGCCCCTCCATCCAGCCGCCGGCCAGCCACAGGCCGCCCGAGGCGCAGAGCCAGACCAGGATGCGCTGGAAGTTGCGGCGCAGGCCGGCGCGCTCGCCGCGCACCGCCCACAGGAAGAACAGGGTGCGCCCCACCTGCATGCAGACGTAGGCGCCGGCAAACCACGGCCCGCGCGCGCCGAAGGCCTCGGGGATCGAGGCCGACAGCAGCAGGCCGGCGGCCATCAGCAGGAACATGCAGAGCCGCACCGCCAGCCGCTCCGGGTCCAGCCAGTTGGTGACCCACGAGGTGTAGATCCACACCCACCACACGGCCAGCAGCAGCATCGCCACCTGGAGCGCGCCTTCCAGGCTCAGGTGCTTGAGCAGGGTGTGCGACAACTGCGTGACCGCGAACACGAACACCAGATCGAAGAACAGCTCGATCATGCCGACCTTGCCGCTGTCATGGCTGCCGCGCGTGCGCAGCAGGCTGGGCGCTGTGCGTGTCATCACTCGTTTCCCTTCTTGCGACGCCGCGCCGCGGGTGGCGCAGATCATAGGCAATCCCATTGCGCACGGCCGCGCGGCGGCGCTGCGCCCAGGCGCTTCATGCCCGCGTTGCCGGCTCCCGGTATTCTCCGGGCCATGTACGCCTCCTTCTTCGGTCTGCGGCACGAGCCGTTCTCCATCGCGCCCGACCCCCGCTACCTGTTCATGAGCGAGCGGCACCGCGAGGCGCTGGCGCACCTGCTCTATGGCCTGGGCGGCGGTGGCGGCTTCGTGCTGCTGACCGGTGAGGTCGGCACCGGCAAGACCACCGTCTGCCGCTGCTTCCTGGAGCAGATGCCGGCCGACTGCAACGTCGCCTACATCTTCAACCCCAAGCTCACCGTGGCCGAGCTGCTGCGCTCGATCTGCGACGAGTTCGGCGTGGCCCATGCCCCGGCCGTGCCCGGCGCGGAGACGGTCAAGGACTGCCTCGATCCGCTCAACGCCTTCCTGCTGCAGGCGCATGCGGCTGGGCGCAACAACGTGCTCATCATCGACGAGGCGCAGAACCTCTCGGCCGACGTGCTGGAGCAGCTGCGCCTGCTCACCAACCTGGAAACCAACGAGCGCAAGCTGCTGCAGATCGTGCTCATCGGCCAGCCCGAACTGCGCACGCTGCTGGCGCAGCCGGCGCTGGAGCAGCTCGCGCAGCGGGTGATCGCGCGCTTCCACCTCGACGCGCTGTCGCAGGCCGAAACGCAGCACTACATCGCCCACCGCCTGGCCGTGGCCGGCCTGGCCGGGCCCCCGCCCTTCGACCGCCGCGCGCTGCGGCGCATCCACGCCGTGGCGCGCGGCGTGCCGCGCCGCATCAACCTGCTGTGCGACCGCGCGCTGCTCGGCGCCTACGCCAGCGGCGTGCGCACCGTGGACGCGCGCACCGTGGACCGCGCCGCGCGCGAGGTGTTCGGCGGCGCGGACGGCGCCCTGTCTCTTATACACATCTGACGCTGCCGACGAAGAGAACCTAGTGGGGGTGTGGGGGGGGGGGGGGGGGGGGGGGGGGGGGGGGGGGGGGGGGGGGGGGGGGGGGGGGGGGGGGGGGGGGGGGGGGGGGGGGGGGGGGGGGGGGGGGGGGGGGGGGGGGGGGGGGGGGGGG
>NZ_JAELTO010000203.1 GCF_016428875.1 Xylophilus sp. ASV27 | reverse complement strand
GGATGATCTCCAGTCCCAGCATGGGCTGGTCCTTGCGGTCGTCGGTGCATTGGGTGCAGCGCTCGGCCGGGTCGGCGCCCTGGCGCAGCAGCTTGCCGACGCGGCCGCTGAGCGCGCCGCCCTGCTCGGTGATGGCGACCTCGGACTTGGGGTCGCCGGTCTTCTCGTCGAAGGTGCGCCAGGTGCCCACGGGGGTGAGCTGCGCGGCCGCCAGGCCCGCGAACGCGCCCAGCAGCAGGGCGGCAATGCTCTTCTTCATCTTTGTCTCCTTGAAGGAATTCAGGCGAGAACGGCGTCGGTGTCCATCAGCGGCGCAGCGCCGGCGCGCGCGGTGCGCATGAGCGAGGCGGTCTCGGGGAACAGCTTGGCGAAGTAGAAGCGCGCGGTCTGCAGCTTGGCCTGGTAGAACGGGTCGGTGTCGCCTTCGGCGATCCTGCGCAGCGCCACCTGCGCCATGCGGGCGAAGAAGTAGCCGAACACCAGGTGGCCGGCCACGCGCAGGTAGTCGACCGCCGCGGCCCCGACCTCGTCCGGATTCTGCGAGCCCTTGAAGCCGATCTCGGTGGTGAACTTGGTCATCTGGTCGCCCAGGTAGGCGATCGGGTTGATGAACTCGGCCATCTTCTCGTTCACGCCCTCCTCCTCCACCAGTTTGGCCACCAGCTTGCCGAACTTGCGCAGCGAGGCACCGTTGTTGCCCAGCACCTTGCGGCCGAGCAGGTCCAGAGACTGGATGGCGTTGGTGCCCTCGTAGATCATGTTGATGCGCGCGTCGCGCACGAACTGCTCCATGCCCCATTCGTGGATGTAGCCGTGGCCGCCGAACACCTGCTGGCACTGCGTGGTCGCGCTCCAGGCGTTGTCGGTGATGAAGGCCTTGACGATGGGCGTGAGCAGCGCCACCAGCTCGGCGCTGTCCTTGCGCACCTTCTCGTCGGGGTGGTGCTGCTCCTTGTCGATCAGCAGCGCGCAGTACATGGCCATGGCGCGGCCGCCTTCGGCGTAGGCCTTGGCGGTGAGCAGCATGCGGCGCACGTCGGGGTGCACGATGATCGGGTCGGCCGGCTTGTCCTTGGCCTTGGGGCCGGACAGGCTGCGCATCTGGATGCGGTCCTTGGCATAGGCCAGCGCGTTCTGGTAGGCCACCTCGGTCAGGCCCAGCGACTGGTTGCCCACGCCCAGGCGCGCCGCGTTCATCATCACGAACATGGCCTGCAGGCCCTTGTGCGGCTGGCCCACCAGCGAGCCGGTGGCGCCGTCGATCACGATCTGCGCGGTGGCGTTGCCGTGGATGCCCATCTTGTGCTCCAGGCCGCCGCAGTAGATCGGGTTGCGCTCGCCCAGCGTGCCGTCGGCGTTGACCTTGAACTTGGGCACGACGAACAGGCTGATGCCCTTGCTGCCCGCGGGCGCGTCCGGCAGGCGCGCCAGCACCAGGTGCACGATGTTCTCCGTGAAGTCGTGCTCGCCCGCGCTGATGAAGATCTTGTTGCCGGTGATGCGGTAGCTGCCGTCGGCCTGCGGCTCGGCCTTGGTGCGCAGCAGGCCCAGGTCGGTGCCGCAGTGCGGCTCGGTCAGGCACATGGTGCCGGTCCATTCGCCGCTGGTGAGCTTGGGCAGGTAGAGCCTCTTCTGCTCGTCCGTGCCGTGCGCATGCAGGGCCTCGTAGGCGCCATGCGACAGGCCGGGGTACATGGTCCAGGCCTGGTTGGCCGAGTTCAGCATTTCATAGAAGCACTGGTTGACGACGAAGGGCAGGCCCTGGCCGCCATACGCCGGGTCGCAGGACAGCGCGGCCCAGCCGCCTTCCACATACTTGGCATAGGCCTCCTTGAAGCCCTTGGGCGTGGTGACTTCGTGCGTGGCCTTGTCCAGCGTGCACCCCTGCTCGTCGCCCGCGAGGTTCAGCGGAAAGGTGACCTCGGAGGCGAACTTGCCGCCCTCCTCCAGCACGGCGTTGAGCGTCTCGGCATCGACCTCGGCATGCGGCGGCAGCACCTTGAATTCCTCGGTGACGTTGAGCACTTCGTGCAGGATGAACTGCATGTCGCGCAGCGGGGGCGTGTAGATGGGCATGGCGTCTCCAGGAGCAAAGAATGGAAGGGTGGGAGAAGGATCAGTCGCGCAGCGCGGCCGGCTCG
Organism: Xylophilus sp. ASV27; assembly: GCF_016428875.1. GTDB lineage: Bacteria > Pseudomonadota > Gammaproteobacteria > Burkholderiales > Burkholderiaceae_C > Xylophilus. The sequence continues at coordinate 924 of NZ_JAELTO010000203.1, read as the reverse complement.
CCGTAGCGCTGCAGGATGTTGTCGAAGCCGGTGTGGGCACGCGCCAGCGAGCGCGGCGAGCGCAGGAAGCGCGCCTCGTAGTGCAGGGCGAGGATCAGGCCGTGGATCTCGTAGAGCATCTGCTCCTCGTCCGCGTCGGCGCGCAGGTGGCCCGCCTCCTTGGCCTGCACCAGCGCGCGGTGCAGTGCCTGCAGCCAGGTCTTGACCGAGCCGACCAGCGCGTCGCGCACCGGGCCCGGGCGGTCGTCGAATTCAGCCGCGCCGCTGATGTAGAGGCAGCCCGAGTCGATCTCGGCGGAGGTGCGCCTCATCCAGTTGGCGAACAGCGCGCGCAGCCGCGGCAGGCCGCGCGGCGCCTGCAGCGCGGGGAAGAACACCTCGGCCTCGAAGCGCGTGTGGTACTCGCGCACCACCGAGATCTGCAGTTCCTCGCGCGAGCCGAAGTGCGCGAACACGCCGGACTTGCTCATCTGCGTGACCTCGGCCAGGGCGCCGATGGACAGGCCCTCCAGCCCGATCTGCGTGGCCAGCCCCAGCGCGGCATCGATGATGGCGGCCTTGGTCTGCTGCCCCTTCAGCGAGGCACGGCCATCGCCGGCGCCGTCGCGGCCAATGGCGCGCACCTTGCTGGCAGACTGGGGAGTGAGAGGCATGGAATTCACGACAAAAAGAACGATCGTGCTATTTTGCAGGAATTCCAGAAAACGGCAAGTAGCGGCTAACCCGTAGCCCTGGCGCGCAGGCGCACTCAAAGCCAGAGGAAATCCACACCAGAATCGACTGAAGCCCAGGTACCACCTGGGCAGGGCAATCGCATCTAAATCCAAGCGAAACTAAAGCGCTGAAACAACCCTTCTAGCGCAGCCCCGATGAACCTACTGCACCACCTGCAGAGCATCTCCGACCCCCGAAGCCACCGCACGC
>NZ_JAELTO010000202.1 GCF_016428875.1 Xylophilus sp. ASV27 | reverse complement strand
CCCCCCCCCCCCCCCCCCCCCCCCCCCCCCCCCCCCCCCCCCCCCCCCCTCTTTTAGATGTGTATAAGAGACAGGGCCAAGGAAATGTTCCCCGGAAAGCGCAATTCGCTGGACGCGCTGTGCGACCGCCTGGGCGTCGACAATTCCAGTCGGACCCTTCACGGGGCGCTGCTCGACGCGGAACTGCTGGCCGACGTCTACATCAACCTCACGCGCGGGCAGAACGCGCTGCAGATCGACGTCGCCGCGCCGGAGGAGGGCCAGGCCGAGGTGGTGCGCGTGGACCTGCGCCAATTCATGCTGCCGGTCATCGTGGCCAGCGAGCAGGAGCGGCTCGCGCATGAGGCGGTACTCCAGCAGCTCGAAAAGGCCAGCGGCGGCAAGACGATCTGGAAGGATCGCGCCGAAACTGTGTAATAATCGTAGGCTGACGTACCAAGCTTCGTCGGGTGATTAGCTCAGCGGTAGAGCACTGCCTTCACACGGCAGGGGTCGCAGGTTCAAACCCTGCATCACCCACCAGATTCGAAAGGCCCGAGCATTTGTTCGGGCCTTTTTTGTTGGTGCCGCAGGAGGTCGGGAGGGCCGGCAATGAGAACGTTGAACCCGGGGCAGTCGAGCCGGCGCCAGCGCGCGGGCGTGGCCGTCGTCCTCTATCTGGCGCTGATCGGCGGGAGCGCCCTGCTGCTGGGCCTGGTCCTGCGCCGGCAGCGCCTGCTGCGCGAACGGGCGCAACAGTGCGAGGCCGAGCGGCTGGCCTGCGCTGAGCGGCTCGATCTGATGCTGACCGGTGCCGACGTCGGCCTGTGGGAATGGAGCGTCGCGGCTCGGCGCATCGAATTCAGTGATCGCTGGCATGAGCTGCTGGGCCTGATGCCGGGCGCGTATTCGGGCAACGACGAGGCCTGGCATGCGCTGGTGCATCCCGACGACCTGCCCGGCCTGCGCGCCGGGCTGGAGCGGCACCATCAGGTCGAGGCTCCGTTCCATGAGATCGAGTACCGGATGCGGCACCAGTCCGGCCGCTGGATCTGGGTGCTGGATCGTGCCAAGGTGATGCGGCGCGACGGCCACGGCGCGCCGCTGCGTATCGTCGGCGCACACATGGACATCACCGAGCGCAAGCGTGCGGACGAGGCGTTGCGGCAGAGCGAGGTGCGTTTCCGCAGCCTGACCGAGCTTTCCTCCGACTGGTACTGGGAACTGGACGAGCAGCACCGCTTCGTGCGCATCGAAGGCTATTCGGACACCGATTTCGGCCTGCCGCAGGAGGACAACATCGGCCTGACGCGCTGGGACCTCGGGGCGCTCAACATGACCGAAGCGGACTGGCAGCAGCACCGTGCCGTGCTGGATGCGCACCAGACCTTCCATGACCTCGAACTGCAGCGGCTCGATGCGAACGGCGAGACCTACTGGGTGTCGATCAGCGGCACGCCCATCTTCGACACGCAGGGGGTGTTCCGCGGTTACCGCGGCATCGGCCGCAGCGTTACCGAGCGCAAGCGGGTCGAGGACGAGATCGAGCGGCTGGCCTTCTATGACGCGCTCACCGGCCTGCCCAACCGCCGGCTGCTGCTGGACCGCCTGAGCGCGGCGCTGGCGCAGTGCCGCGTGCGGCAGCAGCGCGGCGCGCTGCTGTTCATCGACCTGGACAATTTCAAGGACCTCAACGACACCATGGGCCACGACGTCGGCGACTCGCTGCTCGAGCGCGTGGCCAACCGCCTGGTGACCTGCGTCAAGGGCGGCGATACCGTGGCGCGGCTGGGCGGCGACGAGTTCGTGGTGATGCTCGAGGGCCTGGAAGGTGACGAGGCGAGCGCCACGGCGCAGGCGCGCCTGGTGGGCGAGCGCATCCTGACCCTGCTGAACAACCCGTACCAGTTGGAGGGCTACCAGCACCACAGCACGCCCAGCCTGGGCGTTGCGCTGTTCGATGGCGCCGTGGAGAGCGTGGACGACCTGCTCAAGCGCGCCGACCTGGCCATGTACCAGGCCAAGGCCGCCGGCCGCAACACCCTGTGCTTCTTTCACCCCGACATGCAGAAGGCGGTGTCGGCCCGCTCGGAGCTGGAGGCCGACCTGCGCCATGCCATCGACAGGCGCGAACTGCTGCTGTACTACCAGCCGGTGGTGGACCACGAACGGCGCCTGAGCGGCGTGGAGGCGCTGGTGCGCTGGCACCACCCGCGCCGCGGCATGGTGACGCCGGGCGAATTCATTCCGCTGGCCGAGCAGACGGGCCTGATCCTGCCCCTGGGCTACTGGGTGCTGGCAACCGCCTGCGAGCAGTTGGTGCGGTGGCAGGCGCAGCCCGAGACCGCGTCGCTGAGCATTGCGGTCAACGTGAGCGCGCGGCAGTTCCGGCAGATGGATTTCGTGCAGCGCGTGCTCGATGCGCTGAACCGGACCGGCGCGCGCGGGGACCGGCTCAAGATCGAGCTGACCGAGACGCTGCTGCTCAACGACGTGGAAGACATCATCGCCAAGATGACGGCGCTGCAGGCCCATGGCGTGGGCTTCTCGCTGGACGACTTCGGCACCGGCTACTCCTCGCTGAGCTACCTCAAGCGGCTGCCGCTGGACACGCTCAAGATCGACCAGTCCTTCGTGCGCGACGTGCTGACCGATCCCAACGACGCGGCCATCGTTCGCACCATCCTCGCGCTGGCCGAGAGCCTGGACTTGGCCGTGGTCGCCGAGGGCGTGGAGACGCAGGGCCAGCTCGATTTCCTCATGCGCAACGGCTGCCGCGCCTTCCAGGGCTACTTGTTCGGCCGGCCTGCGCCGGTACAGGTGATGCTGGCGCAACTCCTGCCGGTCGACCCGGATTTGCCTGAGCCTGTGCTGAGAATATGAAAGAAATAGGCTTGTAGCCCAGGTGGAAAATGGGCAGGGCAATCGCATCTAACCAGAGCCCCCCATCCCCAGAGCCGCTCCCATGCCCATGAGGTGCTCCAGATAGGGCAGGCTCCAGCCAGCGCGCTTGCGCTTGGCCTGCAGCCCGAGCTTCACC
>NZ_JAELTO010000201.1 GCF_016428875.1 Xylophilus sp. ASV27 | reverse complement strand
CCCCCCCCCCCCCCCCCCCCCCCCCCCCCCCCCCCCCCCCCCCCCCCCCCCCCCCCCCCCCCCCCCCCCCCCCCCCCCCCCCCCCCCCCCCCCCCCCCCCCCCCCCCCCCCCCCCACCCCCCCCCCCACCACCGAGATCTACACTAGGTTCTCTTCGTCGGCAGCGTCAGATGTGTATAAGAGACAGGCCCACCGGCGCGACCGCGGTGCTGGCGGGCTGCGGCGGCGTGACGCCGGCGGCGGCGCCGACGGTGCCGCTGGCGCCCGGCGGCGGCCGCACCGCGCCGTTCTTGCCGGCGAGGGCCGAGTTGGGGTTCCAGTCGCGGTTCTTCTGCGCCTCGGCCGCATCCTGGTCTGCATTGCGGCCGGCATTGCGGTTGAGGAAGGGCACCGGCACCTTGGTGACGTAGACCGCGACGGCCAGCGCCACGCCCAGGCCCAGCACCACCCCGATCACGATGCCCAGAAATGTCCCGCCCCGCTGGGCCTGCCGCTGCTTGCGCATGAACCGTATCCCTCTTTTTTCCTTCTGGTCACATCTTTGCCGGGGCCGAGACGCCCAGCACTGCCAAGCCATTGTGCAGCACCTGCGCGGCAGCGGCGACGAGCGCCAGGCGCGCGGTCCTGAGGGCCGGATCGTCCACCAGGATGCGCTCGGCGTCGTAGTAGCTGTGGTAGGCCGCGGCCAGGTCGCGCAGGTAGAAGCTGACGTCGTGCGGGGCGAAGTCCTTGGCCGCGGCGGCGAGCATCTCGGGGTACTTGGCGAGCTGCAGCATCAGCGACTGGGCCGCCGGCGTGTCGAGCGGCGCCAGATCGGCCTGCGCGAGCGCGGCGCGCTCGCCGCCCCAGGCCGCGAGCACCGAGCAGATGCGCGCGTGGGCGTACTGCACGTAGTAGACCGGGTTGTCGTTGTTCTGCGCCAGCGCCAGGTCGATGTCGAAGGTGTACTCGGTGTCGGGCTTGCGGCTGAGCAGGAAGAAGCGCACCGCGTCGGTGCTGGTCCACTCGATCAGGTCGCGCAGGGTGACGTAGCTGCCGGCGCGCTTGCTGATCTTGACCTCTTCGCCGCCGCGCACCACGCGCACCATGGTGTGCAGCACGTAGTCGGGGTAGCCCTGCGGGATGCCGACCTCGGCCGCCTGCAGGCCGGCGCGCACGCGGGCGATGGTGCCGTGGTGGTCCGTGCCCTGGATGTTGACCACCTTGTGGAAGCCGCGCTCCCACTTGGCGATGTGGTAGGCCACGTCGGGCACGAAGTAGGTGTAGCTGCCGTCCTGCTTGCGCATGACGCGGTCCTTGTCGTCGCCGTAGTCTGTGCTCCGCAGCCAGAGCGCGCCGTCCTGCTCGTAGGTCTTGCCGTTGGCGACGAGCCGGTTGACCGTGGCCTCGACGCGCCCGCTGGCGTAGAGGCTGGACTCCAGGTAGTACTCGTCGAACTTCAGGTTGAAGGCCTTCAGGTCCTTGTCCTGCTCGTGGCGCAGGTAGGCGACGGCGAACTCGCGGATCGCGTCGAGGTCTTCGACGTCGCCGCTGGCGGTGGTCCGGCGGTCGCTGGCCTGCACGGTCTTGCGCGCCAGGAAGTCCTCGGCGATGTCCTGGATGTACTCGCCGTTATAGAAGGCCTTGCTGGCCGGATCGTCCGGATCGGTGGGCCAGCACGCGTCGCCCGGCTTGAAGCCCTTGGCGCGCAGTTGCGTGCTGCGCGCCAGCGTCTGGATCTGCACGCCGGCGTCGTTGTAGTAGTACTCGCGGTGCACCCGCTGGCCCTGGGTGGCGAGCAGGTTGCAGATGGCGTCGCCCAGCGCGGCCTGGCGGCCGTGGCCCACGTGCAGCGGGCCGGTCGGGTTGGCCGAGACGAACTCGACCAGTACCCTCTGGCCGGTGGGGGGCTGCACGCCGTAGCGGGCGCCGGCGGCGAGGATCTCGCGCACCGTCTGCTGCTTGGCCTCGGGCGTGAGGCGGATGTTGAGGAAGCCGGGCCCGGCGATCTCGACCGCCGAAGTCCAGCGCTGGAAGGCCGGCGCGGCCTGCAGCGCGCCGCGCAGCGACTCGGCCAGCTGGCGCGGGTTCCGGCCCAGCGGCTTGGCCAGCTGCATGGCGGCGGTGGTGGCGAAATCGCCATGCGCGGCCACTTTGGGCGATTCGAAGGCGGCGCGCGGACCGGCGCCGGGCAGCAGTTGTTCCAGCGCGTCGGCCAGGGCCGCGAGCAGATCGTTTTTCACGGAGAGCATCGGCGGATTTTACGGGTGGCCCCGTAGCGGCCTTTGTCGGGCACACTCCGGCTGGCGTCAGCCGAACTTCCCGTCATGACGTTATGGGGCGGGGTCCCGTCCGGGATGCGCCCAACCTTCATCTGTCGCAGGAGAAATTCACCATGAAGAAACTGCTCTGCCTCGCCGCGGCCACAGCCCTGGCCCTGTCCCTTGCCACCGCGGTGCATGCCGCCGATGCGCCCGCCGCCAAGCCCAAGACCGCCCAGCAGGAGAAGATGACCGCCTGCAACAAGGACGCCACCGGCAAGACCGGCGACGAGCGCAAGGCCTTCATGAAGCAGTGCCTGAGCGCCGCCGGCACCCCGTCAGCCGCCGCGCCGGCCACGCAGCAGGAAAAGATGAAGACCTGCAACACCGAGGCCAAGACCAAGGCACTCAAGGGCGATGAGCGCAAGAGCTTCATGAGCGAATGCCTGAAGAACAGCCCCGCGGCCTGAATTTGCTACAAATATAGTAGCTATATGCCTTAGTCAATCGATGGCTTGAGGCATATGAAACCCGGGAAGCCACGATTCACCAGGGCTTCTCGCTATGATTTTTGATAACACCCCGCCCGGCATGCAGGGCAATCGCATCTAACCAGAGCCCCCCATCCCCAGAGCCGCTCCCATGCCCATGAGGTGCTCCAGATAGGGCAGGCTCCAGCCAGCGCGCTTGCGCTTGGCCTGCAGTCCGAGCTTCACCGAGGTGTCGCGCGTGAGCATCTGCAGGGCCATGCGCCGCAGCAGGGACTGGTTGTGCGGGCCCTGATCCTTGTAGGACTGCGCGGCATCCTCGCGCAGGGCCACGTCCAGGCTCC
>NZ_JAELTO010000200.1 GCF_016428875.1 Xylophilus sp. ASV27 | reverse complement strand
TGCTTCACCGATACCACCGCCGAGATGCTGGCCTATGCCCTGCAGGAATGGTGGAGGCTGGTCGGCAGCACCAAGATGGCCGGCATCTGCAAGCTCATGGAGGCCGAGGCCGGCAACTTCCCTGAGCTGGCCGAGTTCTACCAGCAGGAGGTGGAGGCGCCGGGCACCGCCCTGCTGGCGCGCATCGTCCAGCGCGGCATCGACCGCGGCGAATTCCGTCCGGTGGATGTCGACTACGCCGCCTGTGCGCTGAAGGCGCCGCTGGCGTTTCTCATGCTGCATCCGCAGGGTGGCGACGGCCGCGCGGATTTCGAGCCCGAGCGCTTCCTGCGCACGCAGGTCGACCTGCTGCTGCACGGGCTGGCGACGCCGGGCTGCTCCAGGGACGCGTCCTAGAATCAGCGGGTTTGCCCTGACGCCACCGAAAGCCTCCGATGACCCTGCCTCTGAACACCCCCTTCACCGACGCCAGCACGACGGACCAGTCGCGCTTCAACATGATCGAGCAGCAGATCCGTCCCTGGGACGTGTCCGACAACGACATCCTGGACCTGCTGGCCGTGATGCGCCGCGAGGACTTCGTGCCCGAGGCCTACCGCGCGCTGGCCTTCGTCGACATGGAAGTGCCGCTGCCGCAAGGCCAGTGCATGCTGGCGCCGCGCGTGGAAGCCCGCATGCTGCAGGACCTGCACGTGCAGCCGCAGGACCGTGTGCTGGAGATCGGAGCCGGCTCCGGCTACATGGCCGCGCTGCTCGCGCGCCGCGCCGCGCACGTGGTGACGCTGGAGATCGAGCCCGTCCTCGCCGAACTGGCCCGCAGCAACCTGCAGCGCGCCGGCATCGCCAATGTCGAGGTGCGCCAGGCCGATGGCGCCCAGGGCGCGGCGGCCGGCGGCCCGTTCGACGTCATCGTGCTCAGCGGCTCGGTGGCCCAGGTGCCGCAGTCGCTGCTGGCCCAGCTCAAGGTGGGCGGGCGCCTGGCCGCGGTGGTCGGCAGCGAGCCGATGATGCGCGCCCAGTTCATCACGCGCACCGGTGAAGCCCAGTTCCAGACCACGGAACCGTGGGACGTGGTGGTGCAGCGACTGAAGAACTTCCCCGAGCCTTCCCACTTCAACTTCTGATGCCCCCCACGTTCATTCCTCAGGTCCGGCCGTCCGAATTCGACGCCTGGATGGCCGCCTGCGGCAGTGCCGCTCCGGTGGTGCTCGACGTGCGCGAGCCCTGGGAGTTGCAGACCGCCAGCATCCGCCCGGCGCCCGGCTTCCGCGTGGTGGCCGTACCCATGAACGAGATCCCGCGCCGCCTCGCCGAACTGGACCCGGCCACGCCCGTGGCCTGCCTGTGCCACCACGGCGCGCGCAGCCAGCGCGTGGCGGCCTTCCTGGCGCATCAGCAGTTCGAGCAGGTGGCCAATATCGCGGGCGGCATCGATGCCTGGTCGCTGGAGCGCGACACCAGCGTCCCACGCTACTGAACTCGCCGCATCCTTTCGTTCAACGCCACGCCCTCTCCCATGACGCCATTGCGCACGCTTGCCCTGACCCTTGCCCTCGCGACCGTCGGCCTTCACAGCGCCTCCGCGCAAAGCCTGATAGAGGTCTATGACGCGGCGCGGGCCTATGACGCGGCGTTCCAGTCGGCGCAGGCCGCCTACGACGCGGCCGAGAGCCGGGCGCAGCAGTTGCGTGCCGGACTGCTACCGCAGGTCGGCCTGCAACTGGGCGTCTCGCGCGCGCCGACCGACGTGCGGGTGCGCGGACTGCCAAGCACCGACTACAACGTCGTCTCGCAGACCGCGGGCATCAGCGCCACCCAGCCGCTGTACCGGCCGGCCAATGCCATCAGCTACACGCAGGGGCAGCGCCAGGTGGAGGTCTACCGCGCCGCGCTCGACGCGGCCGCGCAGGACCTGCTGGTGCGCACCAGCCAGGCCTATTTCGACGTCCTGGGCGCGCAGGACACACTGGCCTTCGTGCAAGCGCAGAAGGCCGCCGTGGCTGAGCAATTGGCCTCGGCCAAGCGCAATTTCGACGTGGGCACGGCCACCATCACCGACGCGCGCGAGGCGCAGGCCCGCTACGACCTGGTGGCGGCGCAGGAGATCGCCACCGAGAACGACCTGCAGGTCAAGCGCCTGGCGCTCGACCAGTTGGCCGGCCGCGCCGGCATCGTGCCGCAGCCCCTCACCGCCACCGGCACACTGGCGGATTTGCAGCCGCAGGCGCTGGAGCGCTGGGTGGAGCAGGCGCAGACCACCCAGCCCTCGGTACGCCAGGCGCGGCTGGCGCTCGAAGTGGCCCGGCTCGACGTGAAGAAGGCCGAAGCCGCCCACCTGCCCACGGTGGACCTGCAGGCCGGCTACAGCGCCGCGCGCTACCCCAACGGCACCACCACCGTGCCGGCGCATTTCAGCGCCAACGGCGGCAGTATCGGGGTGCAGCTCAACATGCCGATCTTTGCCGGATACTCGATACAGAACCGCGTGCGCGAGACGCTCTCACTCGAAGACAAGGCCCGCGCCGACCTGGACACCGCGCTACGCAACGTCGCGCAATCCACGCGCGCCCTGTTCTTCGGCGCAGTCTCAAGCGCCGGTCAGGTCAAGGCGCTCGAAACGGCCGAGGCGTCCAGTCAAAGCGCGCTCGAGGCCAACCAGCTCGGCTACCAGGTGGGCGTGCGCATCAACATCGACGTGCTCAACGCACAGAGCCAGCTCTACCAGACCAAGCGCGACCTCGCCCAGGCCCGCTACAACCTGCTGCTGACGAGCCTGCGGCTGCGCCAGGCCGCCGGCACGCTTGCGCCTCAGGACCTCTACAACATCAACGCGCTGCTGGCTTCCGCGCCCTGCCCTTCGGCAGAGCAGAAACCATCTGACACGGCTTGCGCTCCAAGATAAAAGCGCTCCAAAGCGGCATGCAGTCGAGGTCTCCACTCAAAGCAAGACGATGTCGCACTGACCTTGCCCTCGAAAAACGTATCCCTTGCTGAGTGTTTCAATACAAGCAAGGAAGACGTAAATGAGGAAGACGACGAGAGCGCGCTACACGCTCGAATTCAAGCAAGAGGCGGTGCGGCTGGT
>NZ_JAELTO010000001.1 GCF_016428875.1 Xylophilus sp. ASV27 | reverse complement strand
CCCCCCCCCCCCCCCCCCCCCCCCCCCCCCCCCCCCCCCCCCCCCCCCCCCCTTTTTTAGATGTGTATAAGAGACAGGTGCCAGCCAGTGCGGTCTGCATGGCTCGCCCCGCCCCTCAGACGATGCGCGAGAAGCGCGCCCGGTTGCGGTCGGCCTGCAGGTAGCGGTCGAACACCATGGCGATGGCGCGCACGAAGAACCAGCCCAGCGGCGTGACCTCGAGCTGGCGCTCGCTCAGCTCCACCAAGCCCTGCGCCCGCAGCGGCGCGAGCGCTTCGAGTTCACTGGAGAAACTCTGTCTGAAGTCGACCAGGTGGGCCGCGCCGATGGTCTCGAAATCGACCTGACCCTGGCACATGATGGCCATGATCACCGCGCGCCGCAGCACGTCGTCGCGCGTGAGCGCCAGGCCGCGCACCACCGGCAGCCGGCCCTGGTCGAGCAGGTCGTAGTACTCCTCGAGCGTCTTGGCGTTCTGGCTGTAGGTGGCGCCGACGCGCCCGATCGCCGATACGCCCAATGCCACCAGGTCGCAGTCCGGCTGCGTGCTGTAGCCCTGGAAGTTGCGGTGCAGCCGGCCCTGCCGCCGGGCCACCGCCAGCGCGTCGCCGGGCAGCGCGAAGTGGTCCATGCCGATGTAGACGTAGCCGGCGGCGGTGAGCGCGGCGATCGAGCGCGACAGCATCTCGACCTTGGCCGCGGCGTCGGGCAGCGTCTCGGTCGCGATGCGGCGCTGGGCCTTGAAACGCTCGGGCAGGTGGGCGTAGGCGTAGAGCGCGATGCGGTCGGGCCGCAGCGCGCACACCTGCTCCAGCGTGCGGTCGAACGATGCGGCGCTCTGGCGCGGCAGGCCGTAGATCAGGTCGACGTTGACCGAGTCGAAGCCGAGCCCGCGCGCACTTGCCATCAGATCGAATACCTGCGCCGCGGGCTGGACCCGGTGCACCGCCTTCTGCACGTCCGGGTCGAAGTCCTGCACGCCGAAGCTCAGCCGGTTGAAGCCGAGCCCGGCCAGCGTCACCAGGCGCTCGCGGTCGACGGTGCGCGGGTCGATCTCGATGGAGTGCTCGCCGTCGGGCGACAGCGCGAAAGACTCTCGCAGCATGGACATGAGCGCGCGCAGGCCGTCATCGTCAAGAAAGGTCGGCGTGCCGCCGCCCAGGTGGAGCTGGCGCACGACGGCGCCGCGTCCGAGCCGGGCGACCTGCAGCGAGACCTCGCGCGTCAGGTAGCCGAGGTATTCGTCCGCCCGGCTCTTGTGCCGGGTCACGATCTTGTTGCAGGCGCAGTAGTAGCAGAGCGAATCGCAGAACGGTATGTGCACGTACAGCGAGAGCGCCCGAGCGCTCGCGCCCGCGCCGCTGCGCTGCTCGAGCGCCTGCGCATAGTCGTCTGCCGTGAAGGCGTCGACGAAGCGGTCCGCCGTGGGATAGGAGGTGTAGCGCGGCCCGGTGCAGTCGAATCGCCGCAGCACGGACGGCGCGGGCACCGGGCTGGGCGGCGTGGGGGCTGGAGCGGTGGCGGGGAGCATTGCGGGCGACGGCAGGGGCTTTGGTGCGCCACTATGCCGCTGTCGCGGCCGGCATCACTTGACGCTTGTCAAGCATCCGAGCCACGGCGCAACGGACAATCCGCGCATGGCTCCGACTGCATCAATGAAACCCGAAAACATCAAGGTCGCCTGCTCCAACTGCAATCTGCGCGAACTCTGCATGCCGGTGGGCCTGGGCCCGGGGGAACTGCAGCGCATCGACGACCTGGTCGCCACGCGCCGCAAGGTCCGGCGGCGCGAGATGCTGTTTCGCGACGGCGAGCCCTTCACCTCGCTCTACGCGATCCGCACCGGCGTGTTCAAGACCCGCGTGGCCAGCGAGGACGGGCGCGACCAGGTCACCGGCTTCCAGATGGCCGGCGAGATCATCGGGCTCGACGGTATCGTGAACGACCAGCACACCTGCGACGCCGTGGCGCTGGAAGACTCCGAGGTCTGCGTGATGCCCTTCCACCGCATCGAGGAGCTTTCGCGCGAGGTGACGGCCCTTCAGCGCCACGTGCACCAGATCATGAGCCGCGAGATCGTGCGCGAGCACGGGGTGATGCTGCTGCTGGGCAGCATGCGGGCGGAGGAGCGGCTGGCCGCCTTCCTGCTGAACCTGGTGCAGCGGCTGCATGCGCGCGGTTTCTCCCGCTCGGAACTGGTGCTGCGCATGACGCGCGAGGAGATCGGCAGCTACCTCGGGCTCAAGCTGGAGACGGTGAGCCGCACGTTGTCGAAGTTCGCGGCCGACGGCATCGTCGAGGTCGAGCAGCGCAACGTGCGCATCGTCGGCCCCGAAGCGCTGCGGCGCATCGTCAACTCTCCGGGCGGTTGATCTCCGAAGCCGGGCGTGCCAGCATCAGCGTGAGAGCGCCGGCGCCCATGCCCAGCAGCCAGAAGACGAAGAAGCCGATGGTGTAGATGGCCTGGCGCGACGCGCCAAGCGCCTGGCCGTGCCAGTTCAGGTCGCCCGGGTCGACCAGCGCGAACACCAGGGCCTCGAGCGCGCAGGCCAGCAGGAACGCCGGCCACAGAATCCACATCCAGCGCCGCGCCTGCATGGCGTCAGCGCCTCGGGGCCGGCACGTCGGAGCCCGGCGTCGCCGCATGGTTGCGCCCGGCCAGCGCCGGCATCAGCTTCTTGTCGGCCAGCGTGCGGTTGATCTCCACGCCCTTGCGGTAGTAGTCCTGGTCCACCACCGGATCGGGCGTACCCAGCGCCAGCCACAGCGTGACGAAGCTCGCGATCACCACAATGCCTGGGCCCCCGATCACCATCCACACCAGCGGAAAGCGGTACCACGGCGGGCAGGGGCTGCTCGCATCATCCTTTTCGGTCATCATGGCCTCCTTGATTGGTTGACGTTGACTCATCGCGGCACCAGGAACATGGCCTGCTCGGACACGCCGCCGCCCTCTCCGCCTTCGGCGCGGACGTCGAAATTCACCTTGTGCGAGCCGCTCGGCGCCGCGCCATAGGGCAGTTGCAGCCGTACCGCCACCCAGCGCGACTGTGCCGGCGCCACCTCGACCACCGGGTCGGACGCCACGTGCAGCCCGTCCAGGCCGCTGGCCTCGATCCGGTAGCGCTGCACCTGCTCGGTGGCGTTCATGATCTGCAGGCGGTAGACGTTCTCGAGCTGGCCGCCTTCGGCGATGCGGGCGAGCGACGCGCGATCGCGCACCACGTCGACCTTCAGCGGCGTGCGCACCACCAGGCTGATGAGCATGCCGGCGCAGAGGGCCAGCAGCACGCCGGTGTAGATCAGCACCCGCGGCCGCAGCACGCGGCGCAGCACCTGCCGCGCCGTCCAGCGCCCGGCCATGCCGTTCTGCGTGGCGTAGCGGACCAGGCCGCGCGGCCTGGCCATCTTGTCCATCACGATGTTGCACGCGTCAACGCACAGGCCGCAGCCTATGCACTCGTACTGCAGCCCCTGGCGGATGTCGATGCCGGTCGGGCACACCTGCACGCACAGCTTGCAGTCGATGCAGTCGCCTCGCGCCGCCGCGCCGGCCGCCATCGCCTTCGTCGGCACGCCGCGCGGCTCTCCACGTGCGGTGTCGTAGCTCACGATCAGCGTGTCGCGATCGAACATGGCGCTCTGGAAGCGCGCATAGGGGCACATGTACTTGCATACCTGCTCGCGCATGAAGCCGGCGTTGCCATAGGTCGCGAAGCCGTAGAACAGGACCCAGAACACCTCCCAGGAGCCCATGCGGGTCTGCAGGAACTCCATGCCCAGCTCGCGGATCGGCGAGAAGTAGCCGACGAAGGTGAAGCCGGTCCACAGCCCGATGCCGATCCAGACCACATGCTTGAACCACTTCTTGACCAGCTTCTCGGCCGACAGGCCTTCGCGATCTAGCCGCATGCGCGCGTTGCGGCTGCCCTCGATCTTCTCCTCGACCCACATGAAAATCTCGGTGTAGACCGTCTGCGGGCAGGCATAGCCGCACCACATGCGGCCCGCCACCGCGGTGAACAGGAACAGCAGCAGCGCCGAGATCACCAGCAGCCCGGTGAGGTAGATCAGGTCCTGCGGATAGAGCACCAGCCCGAACAGGAAGAAGCGTCGCGCGCCGAGGTCGAACAGCACGGCCTGCCGCTGGCCCCATTCCAGCCAGGGCAGGCCATAGAACACGAGCTGCGTGGCGAACACCAGCGCCCAGCGCCAGCGCGCGAAGGTGCCGCTGACGCTGCGCGGATAGATCTTCTGGTGTGCCGCATAGAGGCCGACGCTCTCCTCTGCCACCGCGATCGGGATCACGGTGCGCGAGGATGGCGCCGGTCTGGACAAGGAGTCGCTCATGTCGATCCGGGCGGCCTCACTGCGCCTGCGCCACGCCAGCGGCAGGCTTGTTCGACAGACCCCAGACGTAGGCGGTCAGCACGTGGATCTGCGCATCGGTCAGCCGGCCCTGCTGCGCCGGCATCTGGTTGACCTTGCCGCCGTTGATCATGGCGATGATCGCATCCTGCCCATAGCCGTGCAGCCAGATCTTGTCGGTCAGGTTGGGCGCGCCGATCGCGGTGTTGCCGGTGCCGCCGATGCCGTGGCAGGCGGCGCAGACCGTGAACTTGCTCTTGCCCAGACCGGCACGCAGCGAGTCGTGCGGACTGCCCGACAGGCTCAGCACGTAGTTGGCGACGTTCTTCACGTCTTCGGCCGAGCCGACGGCTTCGGCCATCGGCGGCATGGTGCCGATGCGGCCGTGCAGGATGGTCTGCTCGATGTCCGCGGGCGTGCCGCCGTGCAGCCAGTCGCCGTCGGTCAGGTTCGGAAAGCCCTTGCCGCCGCGCGCGTCCGAGCCGTGGCATTGGGCGCAGTTGTTGAGGAACAGGCGCTCGCCGATGGCCATGGCCGCCCGGTCGCCGGCCAGCCCTTCGACCGGCTGCGCAGCGTACGCGGCGTAGACCGGGCCCAATTGGGCATTGGCCTTCTCGATCTCTGCCGCGTACTCGCCCTGGGTGGTCCAACCCAGCGTGCCGCTGTAGCGGCCCAGGCCCGGGAACAGCACCAGGTAGCCGATGCCGAAGGCGATGGTGAGCACGAACAGCCCCATCCACCAGCGCGGCAGCGGATTGTTCATCTCGCGCAGATCCCCGTCCCAGACGTGGCCGGTGGTGTTGTCGGCGCTGGCCGGGCCGCGGAAGCGTGCGGTCCACCAGAGCAGCAGCGCGCAGGCCAGGATGCCGCCGAGCGAGATGGCGGCCACGAAATAAGGCCAGAAGTCGTTGATGAAATCGCTCATGACGGATCCTCTTCGAAGGGGAGCTGCGCCGCCTCTTCAAAGCCCTTGGCGTTGCGGCGCGAATAGGCCCAGACCAGGATGCCGATGAAGGTGGCGAACGACGCCAGCGTGGCGACGATGCGCAAGGTGGTGATGGTGTCCATCGCTGCGTTCCTTACTTGAGTGCCAGGCCGAGCGATTGCAGGTAGGCGACCAGCGCGTCCATCTCGGTCTTGCCCTTGACCTCGGCCGGCGCCGCGGCGATCTGCTCGTCCGTGTAGGGCACGCCGACGCGGCGCAGCGCGGTCATGTGGGCGGCCGACTGGGCGCCGTCGAGCGGCGCCTTGTCGAGCCAGGGGTAGGCCGGCATGTTCGACTCGGGCACCACGTCGCGCGGGTTGTTCAGGTGGATGCGGTGCCATTCGTCGCTGTACTTGCCGCCGACCCGTTGCAGATCCGGCCCGGTGCGCTTGCTGCCCCACTGGAACGGGTGGTCGTAGACGAACTCGCCAGCGACCGAGTAGTGGCCGTAGCGCAGCGTCTCGGCGCGGAACGGACGGATCATCTGCGAGTGGCAGTTGTAGCAGCCCTCGCGCACGTAGATGTCGCGGCCGGCGAGCTGCAGCGGCGTCAGCGGCTGCACACCGGCGACCGCTTCGGTGGTCGACTTCTGGAAGAACAGCGGCACGATCTCGACCAGCCCGCCGACCGCGATCACCAGCAGGATGAGCACGATCATCAGGAAGTTGTTGGTCTCGATCTTCTGGTGCGAGAAGCCGGCCTCGGGGGTATTCGAACTCATGGCGTGTCCTCAGGCGTGGGCAATGGCGGGCTGCGGGATCGGCGAGGGCTTGGAGAAGCCGGAGACCACCGTCATCCAGACGTTCCAGGCCATCACCAGCATGCCGCCCAGGTAC
The DNA here is from genome assembly GCF_016428875.1 of Xylophilus sp. ASV27. GTDB lineage: Bacteria > Pseudomonadota > Gammaproteobacteria > Burkholderiales > Burkholderiaceae_C > Xylophilus. The sequence continues at coordinate 115,783 of NZ_JAELTO010000001.1, read as the reverse complement.
AGCGCGCCGCCGAGCATGCGCACCACGTAGTAGGGATAGGTGGCCTTCACGCTCTCGACGAAGGTGTAGGTCAGCGTGCCGTCGTCGTTGATCGCGCGCCACATCAGGCCCTGCATGACGCCGGCGATCCACATCGCGGCGATGTAGAGCACGATGCCGATGGTGGACATCCAGAAGTGCAGCTCGATCGCCTTCACGCTGAACATCTGGGTGCGGCCGTACAGGCGCGGGATCAGGTAGTAGAGCGAACCCATCGAGATCAGGCCGACCCAGCCGAGCGCGCCCGAGTGCACGTGGCCGATGGTCCAGTCGGTATAGTGCGAGAGCGCGTTGACGGTCTTGATCGACATCATCGGGCCCTCGAAGGTCGACATGCCGTAGAACGACAGCGAGACGATCAAAAAGCGCAGGATCGGGTCGGTGCGCAGCTTGTGCCAGGCGCCCGACAGCGTCATCACGCCGTTGATCATGCCGCCCCAGCTCGGCGCCAGCAGGATCAGCGAGAACACCATGCCGATCGACTGGGTCCAGTCGGGCAGCGCCGTGTAGTGCAGGTGGTGCGGGCCGGCCCACATGTAGGTGAAGATCAGCGCCCAGAAGTGCACGATGGACAGCCGGTACGAGTAGATCGGGCGGCCGGCCTGCTTGGGCACGTAGTAGTACATCATCCCGAGGAAGCCGGCGGTCAGGAAGAAGCCGACCGCGTTGTGGCCGTACCACCACTGCACCATCGCGTCCTGCACGCCGGCGTAGGCCGAGTAGCTCTTCATCCAGCCGGCCGGAATGGCCGCGCTGTTGACGAGGTGCAGCAGCGCCACGGCGATGATGAAGGCGCCGTAGAACCAGTTGGCGACGTAGATGTGGCGCACCTTGCGCACGCCGATCGTGCCGAAGAAGACGATCGCATAGGCCACCCAGACCAGGGTGATCAGGATGTCGATCGGCCACTCGAGCTCGGCGTACTCCTTGCCGCTGGTGTAGCCCAGCGGCAGGCTGATCGCCGCGGCCACGATGACCGCCTGCCAGCCCCAGAAGACGAAGGACGCCAGGGCCGGCGCGAACAGCCGGACCTGGCAGGTGCGCTGCACCACGTGGAAGCTGGTCGCCATGAGCGCGCAGCCGCCGAAGGCGAAGATCACCGCGTTGGTGTGCAGCGGCCTCAACCGGCCGTAGCTGAGCCAGGGAATGCCGAAGTTGAGGCTGGGCCAGGCGAGCTGTGAGGCGATGATCACCCCGACCAGCATCCCGACCACGCCCCAGACCACCGACATGAGGGCGAATTGCCGCACCACCGTGTCGCTGTAGACCGGGGTGGGTTGATTCGAAGCATGCATCGTGGAGCCTTCTCTATTGAAACTGGCTTCGAGTGTCCCGGCGCAGCGCGCGCACCGGGTTGATGCAAGTCAATCGTTGTGCAGAATGCGCTCGGCCTCGCCTTCGACGTGGTCGAATTGCCCACGCTCCACCGCCCACCAGAGGCCGGCGAGGATCACCAGCACCAGCACCACCGAGAACGGAATCAGCAGGAACAGGATGTCCATCAGGCGGGCGCCCCCGGCCTGCCGCCCGGCGCCTGCCCGGCCAGCCGCGCGGCGTTGAGCACCACCGCGAGCGAACTGGCAGCCATGCCCAGCCCGGCGAGCCAGGGCGGCAGCCAGCCGGCGATCGCCAACGGCACGCACAGCGCGTTGTAGCCGGCGGCCCACGCCAGGTTCTGCCGCACCACGCGCAGGGTACGGCGCGCCTGCGCGATGGCGCCGGGCACGGCATCGAGCGCATCGCCGAGCACCACGAAATCGGCATTGGCCTGCGCCAGCGGCACCGCGCGCCCGAAGGCGAAGGAGGCGTTGGCCTGGGCCAGTACCGGCCCGTCGTTGAGGCCGTCGCCCACCATCGCGACCGTGCGGCCCTGGGCCTGCAGTTCCGCGAGCCGGCGCAGCTTGTCCTCGGGCGTGCAGTCGCCCAGCACGTGCTCGATGCCGGCGCGCCGCGCCACCTCGCGCGCCGCGGCATCGCCGTCTCCCGACAGCAGCCACACGGCCTGCCCCTGCACGCCCAGGGCCGACACGGCCGCGGCGGCGTCCTCGCGCAGATCCTCGGCCAGCACGAAGCTCGCCACCCAGCCCTGCTCGTCGGCCAGATGCACCTGCGCCGCCTCCACCGCCAGCTGCGGCACGCCGCAGAATGCCGCCGACCCCAGGCGCAGGCCGTGTGCCGCCCATCCGCCATCGCGGCGCACGCGGCCTTCGAGGCCCTGCCCCGCGTGTTCGGTGAGCTGCTCCACGGTCCAGTCCGGCGGCACGCGGTGCTGGTCCTCCCACGCCCGCACCAGCGCGCGCGACGCCGGATGCAGCGACTGCGCCGCGAGCGCGGCGGCGAGTTCGACGGCATCGCCCGGCCGCAGGCCCTGGCGGCAATGGACCCGTTCGAGCCGCGGCGTGTCGCGCGTGAGCGTGCCGGTCTTGTCGAATACCACGGTATCGACCGCGGCAAGCGCCTCCAGCGCCTGCAGGTTGCGCACCAGCACGCCGCCGCGCGCCAGGCGGCCCGCGCTCGCGAGCATCGCCGCCGGCGTGGCCAGCGAGAGCGCGCAGGGGCAGGTCACGATCAGCACCGCCACCGCGACCATCAGGGCCCTGCCCGAATCGACATGCCACCAGTAGGCAGCAGCGCCCGCGGCCGCCGCCAGCACCGCCAGCAGGAATGGACGGGCCGCGCGGTCGGCCAGTTGCGCCAGGCGCGGCTTCTGCAGCGAAGCGCTCTCCATCAGGGCGACGATCTGGGCGAAGCGGGTGTCCGCGCCAAGCGCCTCGACGCGTACCTCGACCGCCGCGCCGACGTTGTGGCTGCCCGCCAGCACGCGCGCGCCGCACGGGCGCGCGACCGGGCGAGACTCGCCGGTGATCAGCGCCTCGTCGGCCGCAGTGTCGCCGGCGACCACGCGCCCGTCGGCCGGAAACGCCTCGCCGGGCAGCACGCGCACCACGTCGTGCAGCGCCAGCCGCCGCACCGCGATGCGCTCGAACGTGCCGCCGGCCTTGCGCCGCAGCACGCTGTCGGGCAGCCGGTTCATGAGGGCGTCGAGGGCGCCGGCCGTGCGCTCGCGCAGCCGCGACTCGAGCCAGCGGCCGGTCAGCAGGAAGAACACGAACATCGTGAGCGAATCGAAGTACACCTCGTGGCCGAACGGCCCCTGGGGGTCGAAGGTGGCCGCGCTACTGACGACGAAGGTGATGGCCATGCCCAAGGCCACCGGCAGATCCATGCCGATGCGGCGCTGCCGCAGATCGCGCCAGGCGCTGCGGAAGAACGGCCCGCACGAGAACAGCACCACCGGCAGCGTCAGCACCCAGGAGGCCCAGCGCAGCAACTGCGCTGCATCGTCGCTCATGTCGCCGGGCTGGGCGATGTAGGCCGGGTAGGCGTACATCATGACCTGCATCATGCACAGGCCCGCCACCAGCCAGCGCCACAGCGCCAGCCGCGACTCGCGCGCACGGCGTGCGCCGGCCAGGATGTGGCCGGCCGGCACCAGCCGGTAGCCGGCGTCCGCGCTGGCCTCGAACCAGCGCGAAGGCTTGACGGCCGCGGCCGACCAGACGACACGCGCGCGCCGGCTGGCCGCGTTGACCTCGGCCGAGACCACGCCCGGCACCCGCATCAGAGCGGCTTCTACCGTGAACGCGCAGGCCGCGCAGTGCATGCCCTCGACCACGACCTGCGACTCCCAGCGCCCCGCCGCACCGTCCGGCGAAAGCGCACGGCTGAACGCCGGCCACTCGGCCGGATCATCCAGCACCGACCAGACCGGCTGCGGCGCGGCCGGCAGGGGGTGGGCGGTGGAGAGCGCGGCTTGCATGCCCTCAAGGCTAACCAGCGCCGCTCAGGCCGGCTTGACCTGGATCAAGGCCGACCGCTTCAGAAGCGATAGCCGATGCCCACGCCGAACAGCCAGGGGTCGATCTTCACGGTCGAGAGCTTCTGCCCCCCCAACTTGACGTCGGAGCTGATCTGCACCTTCTTGATGTCGAAGTTCAGGAACACGTTCTTGGCCAGCGCGATGTCCACCCCCGCGCCGACGGCAAAGCCGAAGCTGTTGTGGTCCAGGCCCAGTTGCCCCACGGTGGGCACCGCCAGCTTGACCGAGCTGATGCGCGTGTAGTTGACGCCGGCGCCCACGTAGGGGCGGAAGGTTGCCTCGGGCATGAAGTGGTACTGCAGCATCAGCGTGGGCGGCAGGTGCTTGAAGGTGCCGATGTCCACCGGACCGCCCAGCGCGCTCTGACGCACCGTCACGTTCTGCTTCTGCGGCACGGTCAGCACCAGTTCGGCGGCGATGTTGGGCGTGAAGAAGTAGGTGACGTCAAGCTCGGGAATGGTCTTGTCGTTGACCGTGATCGCATCGCCCGGCACGCTCAGCGCCGCGATGGGGTCGGACTTGTTGGCGGTGTCCAGGCGCACGGCGCGGGCGCGGACCAGCCAGTTGCCCTGTGCCTCCTGTGCCGCCGCGGGCAGGATGGACATGACGCCGAGGGAGGTGCCGACGATGGCGCGCGCAAGGATGCTTCTCATGGTGTTCTCTCTTCAGTGAGGGCCGGTCGACGTGACCGGCGACTGAAGCCAGTGTCGGCAAAGCGACGCGATGCGTCCTTGATCCAGATCACGGGTCCGCGGCGGCAGGCCATCACAATAGCCTCGCAAGCGCGCAACGTTGCGCGCACCCCATTTTTTCTGGAGACCCTCACCCATGCTCAGATATCGTCTCGCCGCACTCGCCGTGCTGGCCTTCGCCTCTGCTCCCGTCTTCGCCGCCGACTGCGCCGTCGAGATCGACGGCAACGACGCCATGCAGTTCAACAAGTCCGTGATCGAGGTCAGCAAGAGCTGCAAGGAGTTCACGGTCAAGCTCAAGCACAGCGGCAAGATGCCCAAGCAGGCCATGGGCCACAACTGGGTGCTGAGCAAGACGGCCGACGTCCAGGCGGTCATCACCGACGGCATCGCCGCCGGCGCCGCGCAGAACTACGTCAAGCCCGGCGATGCCCGCGTGCTGGCCCACACCAAGCTGGTGGGCGGCGGCGAGAGCGACAGCGTCACCTTCTCCACGGCCAAGCTCGCGGCCGATGGCAGTTATACCTACTTCTGCTCGTTCCCCGGCCATGCCGCGCTCATGAAGGGCACGCTCAAGCTGGTCAAGTAGGCCGCCGGGTCGGTCAGCTTCCCAGCAGGTCGCACAGCGCCGCGAGGTCCGCCACCTCCGCCTGCGGCCGCCGCGGATGTTCCCAGGCCAGCCCATTGCGGTTGAGCCAGGCGGCCTGCACGCCGGCCTCCAGCGCGCCGAGCACGTCCAGGGCGGCGTCGTCGCCCACGTGCAGCATGGCCTCGCGCGGCACGCCGGCGGCGTCGGCGGCGACCTGGAAGATGCGCGCATCCGGCTTGGCGAAGCCGCATTCGCGCGCCCCGACCTTGGCATGGAAGTGCTGGCCGATGCCCACGGCGTGCACGTCGGCGTTGCCGTTGGACAGCGCCACCAGCGGCCAGCGCGCGGCCAGGCGCGCCAGGGCGCCGGGCGTGTCCTCGTAGAAGTCCACACGCTGGCGCTCGGCGAAGAAGACCTCGAAGGCCGCTTCGGCCAGCGCCGGGTCGTCGCCGGCCTGTTGCAGCGCGTGGCGGATGGACTCGCGCCGCAGCGCGCTCAGGTCGTGCCGCAGGTGGGGCAGCGCCTGCTCCATGCGGGCGCGGACCGCGCGCAGCGCCGCCGGGTCGGCAAACCGGGCCGCCGTGGCCGGCGCATGCCGGCCCAGCCAGCGGTGCAGCACCTGCTCGGCACGGCCGATGGCGGGCCAGACCGGCCACAGCGTATCGTCCAAGTCCAGGCTGATTGCGCGAACTTTCGATACATCTAGGGTGGAATGCGAGGGCATGGCTGGTCGAAAATAGCGGACATTCCCATTTTGCCGCCCACGCGCCGCGTTTCGCGCTGCCCCAGGACTCCTCTTGCCCCCCTTCGCCCCCGAACCCCCTTTCACCCACGGCCAGACGCCCCGCATCGGCGTGCTGCTGTGCAATCTCGGCACCCCGGACACGCCCACGCCGGCCGACGTGCGCCGCTACCTGGAGCAGTTCCTGTCGGACCAGCGCGTGGTCGAGATCCCGCCGCTGCTGTGGAAGCCGATCCTGTACGGCTTCATCCTGCGCTCGCGCCCCGCCCAGTCCGCGGCCAAGTACAGGAGCGTGTGGACGCCCGAGGGCTCGCCGCTGAAGGTCTGGACCGAGAAGCAGGCACTGATGCTGCGCGGCTGGCTCGGCGAGGCCGGCCACCAGGTGCTGGTGCGCTACGCCATGCGCTACGGCAGCCCGTCCATCCCGGAGCAGCTCGACGCCTTCAAGGCCGAGGGCGCAACCCGCATCCTGGTGCTGCCGGCCTACCCGCAGTACTCGGGCACCACCACGGCCAGCGTGATCGACGCGGTGAACGCCTGGAGCGCGCGCCAGCGCCACCTGCCGGAGCTGCGCTTCGTCAACCGCTACCACGACGACCCCGGCTACATCGCCGCCCTGGCCGCGCGCGTGGAAACCCACTGGCGCGCCGAGGGCCGCGGCGAGGTGCTGCTGATGAGCTTCCACGGCGTGCCGGAACGCACCTTGAAGCTGGGCGACCCCTACCACTGCGAGGCGCTGAAGACCGCGCGCCTGCTGGCCTCGGAACTGGGCCTGCACCAACACGAGGTGAAGGTCACCTTCCAGTCGCGCTTCGGCAAGGCCAAGTGGCTGGAGCCCTACACCGAGCCCACGCTGGTGCAACTGGCGCAGTCGGGCGTCAAGCGGGTCGACGTGGTCTGCCCCGGCTTCACCAGCGACTGCCTGGAGACGCTGGAGGAGATCAACATGGAGGCCCGCCACGCCTTCATGAATGCGGGCGGCGAGCAGTTCCACTACATCCCCTGCCTGAACGACAGCCACCCCTGGATTGCCGCGCTCAGCGGCATCGCCCAGCAGCACATGGCCGGCTGGCCGACGCGGCGGGTGCCCGATGCGCGCGCGCTGGAGGCCTCGGCAGCGCGCGCGCGGGAACGGGGCGCGGCGGCATGAGCCGCGCAGCCCGCAGTCCTGACGGCTAGCCGACCAGCGAGTCCAGGTTGCCCTCCCCCAGGCCGCAACGTAGCGCCGACTCCGGCAGCAGACTCGCGCACGGCGCGTTCTGGATCATGTCGCGGCGGGTGACGGTCGTCGCCGCCGGCGTCGACGTCGTCTTGCTGGTGCTGTTCCTGTTCTTCGGCTCGCCGCTGCTGGCCTGGGTCAACGTCGCGAGCATCGCCCTCTACGGCGGTGCCTACTGGCTGCTGCTCAAGCGCATCAACACGCCTGCGCTGCTGCTGATCTGGCTCGAGGTGCTGGGGCACGCGGCCATCGGCACCCTGCTGGTCGGCTGGGACAGCGGCTTTCACTACTACCTGCTGATGTTCATTCCGGCCATCGTGGTCAGCGGCTCGCGGCGCGGCTCGCTCCTGCTGTTGCTGCTGCTCTACCTCTACTACCTGGGCCTGCATGCCGTGTCCCAGATGACCGGCGCGCTGGCGCCGCTCAGCAGCGCCGGGCTGCTGACGGTGCACAGCTTCAACGTGGCCATCGTGTTCGCCATGGCGGCCTACACGGCGCGCTTCTACTACCTCACGGTGCGCCGCGCGGAGCGCAAGCTGATGGAGATGGCCACCACCGACCCGCTCACCGGCCTGTCCAATCGGCGCAACCTGCTGGCGCAGGCCGGGCCGGCGATCGCGCAGGCGCATCGCATGGGAATACCCAGTTCGCTGGTGATCGCGGACATCGACCACTTCAAGCAGGTCAACGACCACTACGGCCACGAGGCCGGTGACCACGTGCTCGCGCAGGTCGGCGCGCTGTTCGCGGCGCTGTGCCGCGAACAGGACATCCTGGCGCGCTGGGGCGGCGAGGAATTCCTGTTCGTGCTGCCAGCCACCGACGAGGCCGCGGCCGTCCTGCTGGCCGAGCGCATGCGCAAGGCGGTGCTCGCCAACACGATCCGCTACGGCGACACGGTCGTCGCCTGCACGGCGTCGTTCGGCGTTGCCCAACTGGCGGCGGAAGAAGCACTGAGGGAGGCCATCGCCCGCGCCGACCGCGGCCTCTACCGCAGCAAGGAACTGGGGCGCAACCGGGTGTCGACAGGGCACTGAGCCAGGCGCCGGCGCATTTTTGCTGCAAATAAAATAGCATCAAGCCCTGCTGCGACCTTCATTTCAATACTTTTCTGATGTGGAAGCATGATTCCGCCAGGGCATAAAGCTACATATTCAGTAGCATGAAATCAGGCGTTGACCGCCCGCGAGTCGCCTAGCGCCCTTCCAGAAAGGCATCGACCATGGCGTACTGCGCCGGCACGTTGAGTGCCGGCGCGTGGCCGCAGCCCGGTACTTCCACCACCTGCAGCAGACCGAGCGCGCCGGGGCCGCGGCGGCGCATGGCCTCGGTGGTGTCCGGCAGCACCAGGTCCGACGCTTCGCCGCGCAGGCACAGCACGGGGATGCGCAGCCGCTCGTAGTGCTCCCAGATGCGGTAGTCGTCCACGTGATCGGTGAACTGGCGCACCATCTGCGGGTCGTAGTGCGGGGTCACGCGGCCGTCGGGCAGGCGGCGGGTGCTGGTTTCGGTCAGCAGGCGCCACTGGGCATCGCTGAGCCAGCCGTAGGGCCGGTAGACCTGCCGGAAGAAGGCTTCCAGCTCGCTCACGCGGTCGAAGGCCGGCGGCGCGCCGGCGTAGGCCTTGATGCGGTCCAGCGCCGGCTGGGCCAGTTCGGGCGCGTTGTCGTTGAGCAGCAGGCTCACGATGCGCCCGGCCAGCGCGGGTTCGAAGATGCCGCCCGCGCAGACCGTGCCGATGGCCCCGCCCATGGACGTGCCGATCCAGTGGGCGCGCTCGATGCGCAGCGCGTCGAAGAATTCGGCGGCGATGCGGGCGTAGAAGCGCAGGCGGTATTCGTCGCGCGGCGCCTGGCTCCACTGACTCAGGCCGCGGCCCAGCATGTCGGGGCAGACCACGCGATAGCCACGGCCCGCCAGGTGCGCGGCCAGCGCATCCATGTCGCGCCCGGTGCGGGCCAATCCATGCCAGGCCACGACGACGGGCATGCGCGGCGCGGCCGCGGGCTGCCAATCCATGTAGTGGATTTCATAGCCGGCACAGGTGGCGTAGCCGGAGCGCGCTTGCACGGTGTGTAGAGGCAACGAAGGCATGGCTCAGCCCGGTCGCCTGGAAAGGGTTCGCAGGCGCCCGACCACGCCCGTGGGGAAGTAATAGACCGACAGCACGAACAGCAAGCCCAGCCACAGCAGCCAGCGGTCCGGCGACAGCAGCGCGGCCAGCCAGGGCAGCGCGCTCGCGGCCTCGCTGCCCAGGCGCAGCAGATCCTGCAGGTAGCTCTGCGCCACCACGAACAGCACCGAGCCCACCACCGCGCCGTAGATCGTGCCCATGCCGCCGATGACCACGATCAGCAGCACGTCGAGCATGATCTCGAACGAGAGCGAGGTCTCCGGCCCGTTGTAGCGCAGCCAGAGCGCCAGCATGGCGCCGGCCACGCAGGCGAACAGCGCCGACAGCACGCTGGCGATGGTGCGGTAGACCACCACGCGGTAGCCGATGGCCTCGGCGCGGAACTCGTTCTCGCGGATCGCCTGCAGCACGCGGCCGAAGGGCGAGTTGACGATGCGCAGCAGCGCCAGCACCAGCGCCACCGCCAGCACGAACAGCAGGTAGTAGCACAGCAGCCGGCCGTCGAGCGACACGCCCAGGAACGGCTCCTCGGCGAACTCGAACGCGGGCGACAGCACGGCCGGCACCTTGAAGCTCAGGCCGTCCTCGCCGCCGGTCAGGTCCGACAGTTGCGAGGCCAGCGTCTGGAAGGCCGAGGCCACGGCCAGCGTGATCATGGCGAAGAAGATGGCGCGCACCCGCAGCGAGAACAGCCCCACCGCCAGTGCCAGCGCCAGCGACAGCGCGAGCGCGCCGCCCAGGCCCACGGCCAGCGCGCCCCAGGTCGCGCCCAGGCGCGTGGTGGCAATGGCGATGCCGTAGGCGCCGATGCCGAAGAACATGGTGTGCGCGAAGCTCACGATGCCGGTGTAGCCCAGCAGCAGGTCGAAGCCCGCCACCAGCACCACGAACACCAGCACCTTGGCCGCCACGTTCAGCGCCTTGACGCCGGGGAAGAGGAAGGGCGCGAAGGCCAGCCCGATCAGCAGCGCGAGCAGCACCACGGCCAGCACGCGGCTGCGCGGCATGTCACCGGAGAGAAGTCGGTTCAGCATGCTTTTTCCTCGGCGCCCGGAAGGCGCGCCCGTAGGTTTTCTTTCGAGAACACCGCGGGGCCGGCTTTGCCGGACCGCCGGTGGTGCCCCCTGCCAGGGGGTGTGCGGAGACACACGGTGCGGAGCATGGGGTGTGCCTCGGCCTATGGGTTGGTGACCGGATAGACGCCCTGCGGCCGCCACAACAGCACGGCCACCATCAGCGCGATGTTGGAGAACAGCGCCACCTTGGGCACCAGGAAGCCGGTGTAGTTGGCCATCAGGCCCACCAGCAGCGCACCGATCAGCGCGCCGCCGGTGGAGCCCAGGCCGCCGATGATGATGACGATGAAGATCAGCACGTTGACCTGCGCGCCCATCTGCGGCACCACGTTCTGCTGGTACAGGCCCCACATCACGCCGCCCAGGCCGGCCAGCGCGCTGCCGGCCACGAACACGCCGACGAACAGGCGCCGGATGCGGTAGCCGAGCGACTCGACCATCTCTCGGTCCTGCACGCCGGCGCGGATGAGCAGGCCGACCTTGGTGCGCCCCAGCGTCCAGGCCAGCAGGCCGAACACCAGCAGCCCCACCGCCACCGCGATGAGGCGGTACTTCTCCACCGCCGCGTCGCCGATCAGCAGCGCGCCGCGCATGGCCGCGGGCAGCGGCAGCGGGATCTGCTGCGGGCCCCAGATGACCTTGATCAGCTCCTCGCCGATGATCATGCCGCCCATGGTGATCAGGATCTGCTTCAGGTGCTGGCCATAGACCGGCCGCACGATGAAGCGTTCGAAGGCCAGGCCTAGGGCGCCGGCCACCAGCATGGCCACCACCATGGCCGGCAGCACCGCCACCAGGTTGCGCCAGAGCTGGTCGGAGCCGGTCCAGTCGGCCATGCTGCCGAGCACGCTGGTCGCCACGAAGGCGCCCAGCGCGATGAAGACGCCGTGGCCGAAGTTGAGCACGTCCATCAGCCCGAACACCAGCGTCAGGCCCGAGGCGATGATGAAGACGATCATGCCCATGGCCAGCCCCGCCACCGTGAGCGTGAGCCAGGTCGAGGGCGAGCCCACCAGCGGCAGCGCCAGCAGCGCCAGCACCGGCACCAGGGCCAGCGGCTTCCAGTCGAAGTCGAGGGTCCTCATGCGTTGACTACTCCTTTATTGATAGCTAAAAGCCCAGTATTTACCTGGGCTACAGGCATTTTTTTCCTTGAAAACGGAGCGATGCGGCCTCATAGCGCCAGGCCCAGCAGCGCATGCTGCAACGCCGCGTCCTCGGCCAGCGCCCGCATGGCGCCGGCATGCACCACGCGGCCGTTGTCCATCACCGCCACGCGGTCGCCCAGGCGCTCGGCGAAGCTCAGGTTCTGCTCCACCAGCAGGATCGTCACGCCCTGCGCCTTGAGCTGGGCGAAAGCCTCGATCATGTTGTGGATGATGGCGGGCGCCAGGCCCTTGCTCGGCTCGTCCACGATCAGCAGCTCGCGCGGCTCGACGATGGCGCGCGACACCGCCAGCATCTGCTTCTGCCCGCCGGAGAGCTTGCCCGCGGGGTGGTTCCAGAACTTCTCCACCGCCGGGAACAGCGAGAAGATCCACTGCAGCCGCGCGCCGTCGATCTGCTGCGCGGTGCGCGCGCCGCGCGCGGCCAGCAGCAGGTTCTCCTTCACCGTGAGGTCGGCGAAGATGCCCATGTTCTCGGGCACGTAGGCAATGCCCAGCTCGGCGATGCGCGGCGTGGGCCACTGGCCGATGTCCTGGCCGGCGAAGCGCACGCTGCCCCGCGACGCGCGCCACAGGCCCATGATGGTCCGCAGCGTGGTGGTCTTGCCCGCGCCGTTGCGGCCGAGCAGCATGGTGACCTGCCCGCGCGGCACCGCGAGGTCCACGCCGTGGAGGATGTGGTAGGCGGCGATGTGGGTGTGGACGCCATCCAGGGTCAGGAGGTTGTCCGCGCTCATGCGGCCTCCCTGGCAACGCCCAGATAGGCTTCCTGCACGATCGGCGATGCGATCACCTCGGCCGGCAGGCCGTCGGCCACCAGCGTGCCGTTGTGCAGCACGATGATGCGGTCGGCCAGCTCGCGCACCACGTCCATCTTGTGCTCGACCAGCAGGATGGTCTTGGTCCGGTCCTGCTTGAGCCTGCGGATCAGGTCGAGGATGACGGGCGCCTCGGCCGCGTTCATGCCGGCCGTGGGCTCGTCGAACATGAATACCTGCGGCTCCAGCGCCATCAGCAGGGCCACTTCCAGCTTGCGCTGGTCGCCGTGCGGCAGGCCGGCAACGGCGGCCTCGGCCCTGGGCAGCATGGCCACGTCGGCGAGGATCTGGTCCGCGCGCTCGGTCACGGCGCGGTGGTCGCTCCAGATGCTCCAGAGGTTCAGCCCGCGGCGGTGCGCGCCCGCGCGCGTGGCCTGCACCGCCAGGCGCACGTTCTCGCGCACGCTCAGGTGCGGGAACAGGTTGGTCAGCTGGAACGCGCGGCCCAGCCCGGCCCGGGTGCGGGCCGACGCCGGCAGCCGCGACAGGTCCTGCCCGCCCAGCAGCACCTGCCCATCGCTGGCGCGCAGTTGGCCCGAGATCAGGTTGAAGTAGGTGGTCTTGCCCGCGCCGTTGGGGCCGACGATGGCGGTCAGCGTGCCGGGCGCGAATGCGCAGCTCACGGCGTTGACCGCCACGTGGCCGCCGAAGCGGATGGTGAGGTCTCGGGTTTCCAGCAAACTCATGTCCTTGAGAAGATGGCGGCGCACGCCCCTGCCCCGGCATGCCCGGGGGCCGAACCGGCCTTGGCGATGAAGCGCCGCGTCAGCGCTGGTTGCGGATCGGGATCTGCATTTCCGCCGGCGTGATCTCGTGCACCAGTTCGGGCACGCCCCAGGCGAAGGCCGGGTCCACCTTGATCCTGAAGTGGTACATGCTCTGCATGGCCTGGTGGTCTTCCTTGCGGAAGGTCATGGTGCCCTTGGGCGTGTCGAAGCTCATGCCCTCCATGGTGGAGATCAGCTTGTGGGTGCCGGTCTCGCCGCCCGTCTTCTTCAGTGCGGTGACGATGGCCATGCCGGCGGAGAAGCCGCCCGCCGTGAAGAAGTCCGGCGGCGCCTTGAACTGCTTGTAGTGGGCCGCGACCATGGCCTCGTTCACCGGGTTCTTGGGGATGCCGAAGTAGTAGTAGGTGGCGCCTTCCATGCCGGGGAAATTCTTGAAGCTGGCCATGGCCGGCAGGATGTTGCCGCCGGTGGCGACCTCGATGCCGTAGCGCTTGAGGTCCAGGTCGGCGATCTTGAACGGGTTGCCGGCGCCGGCCCAGACGATCCAGATCACCTTGCGGCCGGGCTTGTCCTTCAGCGCGTCGATCAGGCGCTGCGCGCCGGCGGTGAAGTCGGTGGTGTTGGTGGGCAGGTATTCCTCATGCACCACCCTGGCGGTCTTGAGCGCCTCCTTGAAGGCCTTCACGCCGTCGCGGCCGAAGGCATAGTCCTGCGCCAGCGTGGCGATGGTGACGCCCGGCTTGTCCAGCGCCACGGCGTTGCTGATGGCGTCCTGGCTGCTGTTGCGGCCGGTGCGGAAGATGTACTTGTTCCATTTTTCGCCGGTGATGGAATCCGCCACGGCGGGCTCGACCAGCAGGATCTTCTTGTACTCCTCGGCCACCGGCAGCATGGCCAGCGCGACGCCGGAAGACGTGGGGCCGACGGCGAGGTCGGCCTTGTCGTCCGAGTAGGCCGTGGCCAGCAGCGACTTGCCCAGGTCGGGCTTGCCCTGGTCGTCCTTCTCGATGACCACGATCTTGCGGCCGTTGACCGTCATGGTGCCGCCGGTGGCGTAGTCCAGGCCCATCATCAGGCCGGTCTGGGTCTGCTTGCCGTAGGCCTCCAGCGGACCGGTCTTGCTGTAGATGTGGGCCACGACGATGTCCTTGGCCTGGGCCATGGCCGGCAGGACGGCGGCGCTGACGAAGGTGGCGGCCAGGGAGGCCCAGGCGATGAGGCTGCGACGGTGCATGTGTGTCTCCGGTGGTGATGACGGCCCGTTGCACAGGGCGTGCCAGCGCGCAAGTCCTTGATTCTTATGCTTCCGCCCGGTGCGGCAACTGATGATTGACCAAGTATCAGACAGTTCAATTGCCTGATATTCAGACAGTTGCATGATTACTGATCAGGGTTTTCCAGACGCCCATAGAGCGTCGCGCGCGAGATGCCCAGCAGCCTTGCGGTGGCGAGCTTGTTGCCGCCGGTGGCCGCGAGTGCGGCGGCGATGGCGCGGCGCTCCAGTTCGGCGACTTGTTCGCCCAACGGGCGCAGCAGGTCGGCGGGCAGGGGCGCGGCCTCGGGCGGCGGGGCGGCCGGGGCGAGTTGGGCGACGCCCGAGGCGCGCAGGACTTCTGCGAGCTGGGCGGCGTCGAGCTGCTGCGTGTCGCTGCGCATGGCGGCCTGCTCCAGGACGTTACGCAGTTCGCGGATGTTGCCGCGCCAGTGCTGGCCGGCCAGAAGCGCGAGGGCGTCGGGGGTGGGTTCGGGCTGGGCGGTGCCGGCGCGCAGGGCGATGTCTTCGCCGAGGACTTCGACGAGGGCCGGAATGTCGCTGCGGCGCTCGCGCAGCGGCGGCACGCGCAGGGGCAGGACGTTGAGGCGGTAGTAGAGGTCTTCGCGGAAGCGGCCTTCGCGCACGAGGGCGGCGAGATCGCGCGAGGTGGCGGCGATGACGCGCGCGTCGAAGGGCTGCAGCCGGTTGGAGCCGAGCGGTTCGATTTCGCCCTCCTGCAGGGCGCGCAGGAGCTTGGCCTGGACGGCCAGGGGCATGTCGCCGATTTCGTCGAGGAACAGCGTGCCGCCATGGGCGAGGCGGAATTTGCCGTCGCGGCCTTTGCGGTCGGCGCCGGTGTAGGCGCCCGGGGCGACGCCGAAGAATTCGGCTTCGAGGAGCGTGTCAGGCACGGCGGCGATGTTGATGCCGACGAAGGGCCCGTGCGCGCGCGGGGATGCGGCATGGATGGCATGGGCGAGGAGTTCCTTGCCGGTGCCGGTTTCGCCCAGGAGGAGGACCGGGCTGGAGGATTGGGCAGCGCGGCGTGCCTGGCGCTTGATTTCGGTGGCGGCGGGGCTGGTGCCGACGAAGCTGGCGAAGGTGTGTTTGGCGCGCCGCTGGGCGTAGAGGGGGTTGCTGCGCTGGCTGGCGAGTTCGCGCCGGGCGTCGTCGAGTTCGCGCTGGAGCATGGCGAACTTGCTGATGAGCGGCTGCAGGGTGGTTTCCGGGTGGTCGAACAGGACGATGCCGATGGCGCCGATGACCTGGCCGGCTTCGTCGCGCAGGGGGATGCGGCTGACGACGAAGGTGCCGGCCTTGTTGGTGAGCAGGTCGATCAGGATGGGCTCGCCGGTCTCCAGCACGCGGCGCATCTGGGTGTTGGGGATGACTTCCTCGACAAGGTGGCCGAGGAACTGGTCTATGGAGGAGAAGCCCAGGTCCGGCAGGAAGCGCCGGTAGCCTTCGTTGACCCAGACGATGCGTGCGTCGCGGTCGACCAGGAACATGCCCTGGCTGATGCTGGAGAACAGGTGGAACATGGAGCGCGCGGCCAGTTCCAGGATGCCCTGGGCATCGAGGGGCAGCGCGCTGGGCGGGGCAGCGGCGGACGGCATGCGGCGATGGTAGTGCTGCCCCGGCCGCGCGGATTTACCGTGCGCGCATCGAACCAGCGCCTTCAGTCGGCCACGGGGTCCAGGTCATGCCGGATCGACTGGCGGTCGCGGTGGTCGGCCTCGCGGTCCAGCACGCTCTCCAGCGCATGCCGCAGCTTGCGCAAGGCCCCGCGGAAGGACTCGTCCACGCCGCCGGCATGGTGGCTTACCGTCACGGCAGGGTGCCGTGCCAGGCGCGCCTCCATCGCGCAGCGGGTGTCCTCGGTGCCGGCCGCGCTCTTGCGCTCCTCGCTCAGGTACACCTCGATCCGCGTGATCTCCGCGCGGAAGCGCGCCAGCCCTTCGTTCAGTTCTTCGGACGCCCAGCGCTCCGTGGCTTCCCGGATTTCGATACCGCTGCTTGCGCGGACTTGTACTTGCATGGCAAACACTCCTTTGTGACGACAGGGTGCCAGTATGCGCCCTGAGGCAGAACGATCAGCCCGCCGGCGCAGCGGCCGCGTCCCGCAGCACCATGGTCGGTCCCTTGGACATCGGCAGCCCGGCCTCGCGCAGGCCGCGCAGGATCTCGTACAGCAGCGCGCTCTTCACGCTGTAGCTCTGGCGCGGCGAGCCGACAGAGCCGTTGGCGTTGAACACCAGCATGCCGTTGTCGATGCCGTCCAGGAACACGTTGGGAGCGGGGTTGTCCAGCACCCCCTCGTGGGCCCGGAAGGCGTTCAGGACCACCTCGCGCACCCGCTCGACGTCGGTGTCCAGCGGCATCGGGAACTTGATCGTGACCTGGCCCAGCGGGCTGCCCAGGGTCACGTTGCGCACGGTCTTGGTGATGAATTCCGAATTGGGCACGATCACGGTGGAGCGGTCGCCCATCTGGATCTCGGTGGCGCGCACGTTGATGCGGCGGATGTCGCCCTCGACCCCGCCCAGCGACACCCAGTCGCCGACCTTCACCGGGCGCTCGGCCAGCAAGATCAGGCCGGAGACGAAGTTCGACACCACCGCCTGCAGGCCGAAGCCGATGCCCACCGACAGCGCGCTGGCGACCCAGGCGATGCGCTCGAGCCCCAGCCCGATGGCCGACAGCGCCAGCGCGAGAGCGCCGATGCTGCCGACATAGCCCAGCAGCGTGATGGCGGAGTCGCGCATGGCCGGGTCCAGCCCGGTGGTGGGCAGGAATCGGTCGCGCAGCCAGCGCTGCGCCAGCCGCACCAGCACCACGCCGATGATGAACACCGCGAACGCCTGCAGCACGGTGCCGGGCTGCAGCCGTACCTCGCCGATGGCGACGCCGTCGCGCAACTGCACCGCGCGCTGCGCCAGGTCCAGCGGCCCCTGTCCGAAGGGCGCGAGCACCAGCACCAGAGCCAGCAGCAGCACGGACAGGCGGCCCAGCGCGGACAGCAGCACCGCCCCCTGCGCGCGCATGCGGGTACCGGCGTCCTCGCCGGCCAGGTCCGCATCACCGCGCGGGCTGCCGAGCCAGGCCACGAACACGTCGTCGATCAGCGCGTTCACCAGGTAGACCGAGGCCACCACGGTGGCAATCCAGGCGATCTGCTTGACCACGAAGCTGCCGATGGCCACATAGCCGAGCAGCAGGCAGGCCAGGCTCAGCGCCAGCACCAGCCACACCAGGGTGACGCCCACGGTGGCCCAGGGCACGCTGCCGGGCGCCACGGGTGCCGCCGCGGCCTGGCCCTGCTGCGCCGCCGCCAGTTCCGCGCGGTGCTGCTGCTCGGCGCGCCGCAAGCCGTGGGCCAGCAGGCTGCCCATCAGCAGCGCCATGATGCATTCGAGCGCGACCGCCGTGGCCAGGCCGCTCTTGACCAGCACGGTGAGCTGCTCCAGGACCCAGCCCGCCACCATCACGGCGGCCAGCAGCAGCGGATAGGGTTTCAGTACGCGCGACACGCCGTCGGACAGGGGCGGCAGCCTCCAGGAAGGCCGGCGCACCGACAGCAGCGCCTCGCCCAGGCCGGCGACGTAGGCGCCGAAGCACACCAGGCCGACGCCGCCCAGGAGCAGATGCTCCAGGGCGTCGGGCAGTTCGGCCTCCCAGGTGAGGCCGGCGCGCAGCAGCAGTACCACCATGGTGGGCGCGGCCACGTTCAGCAGCGTGAGCACCAGCGCCATCAGAGAGCGCCGCAGCCGCCCCGCAGGCACCCGCGCGGCCATGAAGCCCAGCAGCCGCCGCACCACCCAGAAGCGCAGCGCGACCACGGCCCCCGCCGCCGCCAGCAGCGCCGCCCAGATGCCCGGCGCGGTGGCCCGCGCGGCGCCGGCCAGCTCCGACGCCAGTTGCCCGAGCCGGCCCTGGTCCTGCGGCAGGTTGGTACGCAGTTCGCGCCAGAAGGGCGCGGCCAGTATGGAGGCGGTGCGCTCGCCGATCTGCGCGGTGAACTGGGCGCGGCGGCGCTCGGCCAGTTGGTCGGCCGCCTGCGCGCCCTCCACCGACAGCAGGCGTGCGAGCTTGAGCTGGGCGTCCAGTTGCTGGCGGTCCCGCTCCATGCCGGCGCGCTGGGTGGCCACGTCGGGCGCCTCCGTGACGCCCTTGTCGGTGGGCGCCGGCCCCAGTTCATCGAGCCGCGCCTGCACCTTGCTCAGCGCCGGGGCCAGGTCCGCCGCCACCTGGTCGGCCTGCGTCTGCACCTGCAGCGCGCTGGTGCGCAGCGCCACCAGTTCATCGTCGGAAAGGTTGCCGCCCACGCGCTTCTGGATGTCCGACAGCGTCTGGCGCGCGCTGCTCAACACATCGTCGGCGGACGCGGCAGCGGCATTCACTGCGGCCGCCGGCGCCGCTGCAGAACCGCCTGCGGCCAGCGCCAGGCACGCGCCCAGCAGCAGCGCGCGCGCCAGCGGCAAACATCGGGGCAAGAGAGGGAACAGGCGCGTCAAGACGGGCATCCGGCAGATCCTTAGGGGCGGCAGACATGGAAAAAGGAAGCCCATTGTCCGTTCCGGGCAGCGGGCACGGTCACAATTCGTTCCAGGTCCCATCCGCCCGGGAAGAAGCGGGTAGCATGCCTTTTCCGCCCGCTCGGCCCTCGGCCCGTTTCGCCCATGACCTCCACGCGACTCGAACAAAAGACCTTTCTCCTGCTGCTGGTCGGCATCACGCTGGCTTTCGGCTGGATTCTCTGGCCGTTCTACGGCGCGGTGTTCTGGGCCGCGATCCTCGCGCTGATGTTCGCGCCGCTGCGCCGGCGCCTGCTGCGCTACATGCCGCGGCGGCCCAATCTGGCCACCTTCGCGACGCTGGCGATCTGCCTGGTGATCGTGATCATTCCGGTGGCGCTGATCTCGGTTTCGCTGGTGCAGGAAGTGGCCATCGTGGTGCAGCGCATGCAATCGGGCGAGCTCGACATCGGCCGCTACGCGCAGCAGGTGCTGGGCTCGCTGCCGCAGTGGCTGACCGACCTGCTGGCGCGCTTCGGCATATCCGACCTGGGCGGCCTGCAGGAGAAGTTCACGGCCAGCATCACCGCCGGCGGCCAGGCCATTGCCACCAAGGCACTGAACATCGGGCAGAACACCTTCGACTTCATCATCAACTTCTTCGTGATGCTGTACCTGCTGTACTTCCTGCTGCGCGACGGCACCGCGCTTTCGCAGCGCATCAAGGAGGCGATCCCGCTGGACGCCAGCCACAAACAGCAATTGCTGGAGAAGTTCACCACCGTGATCCGCGCCGTGGTCAAGGGCAACATCGTGGTCGCCATCGTGCAGGGCACGCTGGGCGGCGTGGCGCTGTGGTTCCTGGGCATCCATGGCGCCATCCTGTGGGCGGTGCTGATGGCCTTCCTGTCGCTGCTGCCGGCCGTCGGCGCCGGCCTGGTCTGGGGCCCGGTGGCGATCTACTTCCTGGCCACGGGCGCCATCGCCAAGGGCGTGGGGCTGGTGGTGTGGGGCGTGGTCGTGATCGGCCTGGTGGACAACGCGCTGCGCCCGCTGCTGGTGGGCAAGGACACCAAGATGCCCGACTACGTGGTGCTGATCTCCACCCTGGGCGGCATGGCGCTGTTCGGCCTCAACGGCTTCGTCATCGGGCCGGTGATCGCGGCCATGTTCATCGCCGTATGGGCCCTGTTCGCACCATCATCGCGTGCGGCAGACGCCTCGGCGCCCGCGCGGGCTGCGGCACGCAGGGACGCGGCCCCGCCGCCACCCGCCGAGTGACGAGGGCGTTTCATCCTTTACTTCACCCCCGCACTGGCCCCGGCATGCGGATGGATGCGCCAAGCGCGGCGCGGCCAATAGCAGGGCCATCGGCAAGCCGTGCGACACAGCAGACGCCGCATGCCGGGGCCAGCCCGCAGGGAAAGCCTGTAGCGCAGGGGCGAAATGAAGGAGACACGCCCTAGCGCAACTCGACGCAGCCCGCCAGCGGCACCTGGTCGATACGGTCGGTGCTGGCGACGATGACCGCGCGCGCGGGCTGGTGCGCCAGTGCCGTGAGCGCGCTCCACAGGCAGCGCACCGATGCGGCGTCCAGTCCTGCCGTGGGCTCGTCCAGCAGCGTCAGCGCGCATCCCGAGGCCAACGCGGCCGCGAGCCAGACCTTGTGCCGGGAGCCGGTGGACAGCATGTACAAGGGCTTGTCGATATGCGGGGCCAGCGAAAAGCCCTCGACCAGCGCCTGCCAGCGGTCCTGGTCGAAGCCGGCATGGTCCGCGCCGAGCGACGCCGTCAATGCGCGCCCGCTCATCTGATCGAAGCCGTCGGCCGTGCGGTCGCACAGGAACACCCGGCGCCGGTAGGCCTCGGGGTCCCGCTCCAGGCTCACGCCCGCCAGCGTCAGCCGGCCGGACGCGGGCAACACGCCCGCCAGCACGCGCAGCAGCGTGGATTTGCCGCTGCCGATGTCCCCATGCAGCAAGGTCACGCCGGCACCAATCGACTCCGACCAGCCGGCCACGATAGGCGGCTGCCCCGGGTACGCAAAGCGCAGGTCCTGGATCGCAAGAATGCCGGCCACGTCAGTTTTCTCCATGTCAGTTAGCCATATCGCCGCGCGCACATGAAACCCCAAGGCACAAAAGGCCGCGGAGCAGGCCATGCCAGGACGTCCGCGGAACCGGCTTTGCCGGGCCGCCGGATGCGCCCCCTCGCAGGGGGTAGGCGAAGACGCGAAGCGCGCAGCCTGGGGGTGGGCATCACTCCCTCCAGCATTGGTACACCGCGCATTCGCGACGCGCGTAGTCGAGCGCGTCCAGCAGTTCACTCTCCCGCGCGTCGCAGCGCTCGGCGATGGTGGTGAACAGGCCGGGCGGCACGGCCGTACCGGATTTCTCGGCCGCCTCGGCCATGGTGGCCAGATAGGTTTCGCGGGCCGGGTCGGCACTGGCCTGCGCCTGGGCGCACTGCGCGCGCTGGGCCGCCAGCGCCGCCTCGGCGTTGGGGACGATGCGCTGCGCCAGCTCGCGGGCGCGGCGCTCGCGCTCGCTCGCGGCGCTCAGCGCGTTGAGCCGGTCGGCCTCACTCTGGCCGGGCGTGCTGCCCGGCACGATGGGCGGCGGGCGCGAGGCGGGCAGTTCGACCCCGGTCGACTTCGCCCCCTTGGGACAGGCCGCATCCTGGTAGGCGACCTTGCCATCGGTCCCGACGCACTTGTAGACGGCCCCGGCCGGCGAGGACGCGAGGCTCGCCAGCGCCAGGACCGCGATGCGCCACGGGATGCTCATGGGATTCTCCATTGCAGGGGCCGCCATCGTAGCGCCGCAGCCGCAGGCCCTTGCCTGCCGTTTGAGCACCGCGTGGAAGCCCAATACCGGCGCGGCTTTCGCCACTTGTCCCCGGGCCTGTCCACAGAGTGGCGCACAGCGCGCGGGCATAACTCCGGGCAGAGATCCGGCAATGCAATGCGATGCACTTGACTCCGGGCGAAGCATGCGGCATGCCAAGGGCGCGCTGACTCACCGGGGCTGGCACTTGCCGATGCGCTGCCACCGATTTGGGCAACGCGTGCAAACCCAATACTGGCGCGGCTTTCGTGGCTTGCCCCCGCCCTTATCCACAGAGTGGCACACAGCGCGCGGGCATAACTCGCCTGGACAACAGCGCTGCCTGCGCAATGCCGAGCGCCGGGGTGCCGCAGATTTGGGCAGGGTCTGCAAACCCAATGCCGGCGCGGCTTTTGCCGCTTGTGCAGGCGCTTATCCACAGGGTGGCGCACAGCGCCCGGGCATAAGTCGGGGCAACGCGGAAGAAGCCGCTCGCGCGTCGCGGCGGCTTGTTCGGCGTTGCCTCAGAGCGCCTGCGCCCGCCACGCGACGAAGGCCTGCGCGGCGACCCGCTGCAACGCCTGCACTGCGGCATTGGGACGCAGACCGGCGCCGATCCTGCCGAACAGCGGCACGCCTGCCGCGCTCGGCGGGGTGGGTTCTCAGGATGGCCTTTGGCGGCGCCCGGCTATGCTGCCAGTTGCGCCTGCGGCACGGACAGCTGCCGGCGCAGGGCCCCGTTCTCGGCCATCCACCCGGCCAAGCTCAAACCGCCAGCGGCCGGCCGCGGCGCTGGCCCCAGAGGCGCAGCAGGCGCGGCAGCAGCAGCACGGCCAGCACGATCAGCACCAGGGTGATCGACATGGGCCGCTGCAGGAACACCAGCGCGCTGCCTTCGCCGATGGACATGGCGTTGCGCAGTTGCGCCTCGGCCAGCGGGCCCAGGATCATGCCGACCACCACCGGCGCGGTCGGGAAGTCGAAGCGGCGCATCACCACGCCCAGCACGCCGATGGCGTACAGCAGGAACAGGTCGAACGCGCTCTGGCGCATGCCGTAGGCGCCCACCGTGGCGAAGATCAGGATGCCGGCGTAGAGCTGCGGCTTGGGCACCTTCAGCAGCTTGACCCACAGGCCGACCATGGGCAGGTTCAGCACCAGCAGCATCACGTTGCCGATGTAGAGCGAGGCGATCAGCGCCCATACCAGCGCGGCCGAGGTGGTGAACAGTTGCGGGCCAGGCTGGATGCCGTAGTTCTGGAACGCGCCCAGCAGGATCGCCGTGGTGTTGCTGGTCGGAATGCCCAGCGTCAGCAGCGGGATCAGCGCGGCGGTCACGGTGGCGTTGTTGGCCGCCTCGGGGCCGGCCACGCCTTCGATGGCGCCCTTGGTGCCGAACTCGGCGCGGTCCTCGCCCTTGGCCAGCCGCTTCTCGGTGGCGTAGCTGAGGAAGGTCGGGATCTCGGTGCCGCCGGCCGGGATGCAGCCGAAGGGCGTGCCGATGGCCGTGCCGCGCAGCCAGGCGGGGATGGAGCGCTTCCAGTCGCGTGCGCTCATGTGCACCCGGCTCATCCTGTTCTGGCCCTCGACCGTGCGGCCTTCGTACAGCGCGGCGTACAGCACCTCGGCCACGGCGAACAGGCCCACCGCCACCAGCACGATCTCGATGCCGTCGAGCATCTCCGGAATGCCGCCGGTGTAGCGCGCCTGGCCCGAGATCTGGTCCATGCCCACGCAGCCGGCGGCCAGGCCGACGAACAGCGCGCTCAGGCCGCGCAGCGTGCTCTTGCCGAGCACCGCGCTCACCGTGGTGAAGGCCAGCAGCATCAGCAGGAAATATTCGGGCGGCCCGAGCTTGACCGCGAACTCGGCCACGAAGGGCGCGAACAGCGTGACGATCACGGTGGCGATGGTGCCGGCGACGAAGGAGCCTATGGCCGCCGTGGCCAGCGCCGCGCCCGCGCGCCCGCTCTTGGCCATCTTGTTGCCCTCCATCGCGGTCACCATGCTGGCGGTTTCGCCGGGCGTGTTGAGCAGGATCGAGGTGGTGGAGCCGCCGTACATGGCGCCGTAGTAGATGCCGGCAAAGAAGATCATCGAGGCCGTCACCTCGACCTTGGCCGTGATCGGCAGCAGCATGGCCACCGCCACCGCCGGGCCGATGCCCGGCAGCACGCCGACCGCCGTGCCCAGCGCGCAGCCGAACAGGGCCCAGAGCAGGTTCACCGGCGTGATCGCCGTGGCGAAACCTTGCAGGAGTGCGTTCAGGATCTCCATGGATCAGTTCTCCAAGCCTGGGGGTGTTTCATTTCAGAACCAGCCTGTGGTGGTGAGTCCGGGCAGGTTGATCGCCAGGAACTTCGTGAAGGTCCAGAACACCGGCGCCGAGATCAGCAGGCCGGTGACGATGTCGGTCAGCCAGACCCGCGGCTGCCCGGCACGCTGGCCGGCAGCGCGGCGCAGGCCCTGCGCCGCGAGCGCGTAGCACAGCGTGCAGCTCAGGATGAAGCCGATGCTGGTGATCAGCGCGGCATTGACCAGCAGCCCGGCCGACACCCAGACGAAGCTGGCCCAGTCGCCGCGCGCGGCACCCGACGGGGTCTCCAGCTCGCGGAAGCCGCCGGTGCGGGCCTCCCAGATGATCCAGCCGCCGCAGACGCTCAGCGCCGCGGCCATCAGCCATGGCAGGAAGTTGGGGCCGACGCCGCCATAGCCCGCGTCCGACGAGATGCTGATCGCGCCAAAACCCAGGCCCAGGCCAGTCAGCAACACGCCAACGCCAACCAGGGTCTGGGGCCAGGTAGATGCGGGTGTCGCGGCGCCCGGCGCCGCCTCTGCCGCGAGAGGGTCTGTGGAGTTCATGTTTTTGGACCTCGTAGGGACGGAAAAAAGGCACGCGCCAAGGCGTGCCCGTCGGGATTGAATGGCTACGCGCTCCCGCCCCGCACAAAGGGCCGCGGAGCAGGCCATACCAAAACATCCGCGGAACCGGCTCCGCCGGGCCGCTGGATGTGCCCCCGGAAGGGGGTTGGCGAAGACGCGAAGCGCGTAGCCTGGGGGCGAGCTTTATGCCGCGACCATGCCCGCCTTGGTCATGGTGTCGCGCAGGCTCGCGAACTCCTCGTCCACGAACCTGCCGAAGGCATCGCCGGTCAGCACGGCCGGGGTCCAGTCGTTCTTCTTGACGGCGTCGGCCCAGGCCGGCGTCTTGAGAGCCGCCAGCACGGCGTCGATCAGCACCTTGCGCTGCTCGGCCGTGATGCCGGGGGCGCCGTAGACGCCGCGCCAGTTGCCGATCTCCACGGCAATGCCCTGCTCCTTCAGCGTGGGCACGTCGACCCCCTGCAGGCGCTCGCCCGAGGTGACCGCGATGGGATGCATCTTGCCGGCCGAGATGTACTCGGCAAACTCGCTGAAGCCGCTGCCGCCGATGGTCACGTTGCCGCCCAGGATGGCGGCGGTGGCCTCGCCGCCGCCGCGGAAGGCCACGTAGTTGATCTTGGCCGGATCCACGCCGACGGCGCGGGCGATCATGGCCGCGGCGATGTGCTCGGTGGAGCCGCGCGAGCCGCCGCCCCACTTGACGCTGCCCGGGTCCTTCTTGAGCTGCGCCACCACGTCGGCCATGGTCTTGAACGGCGAATTGGACGGCAGCACGAAGACGTTGTATTCGCTGGTGATGCGGGCGATCGGCGTGGCCTGCGACAGGCTGACCGGCGGCTTGCCGGTGATGATGCCGCCCAGCATCACGGCGCCCATCACCATCAGCGCGTTCGGGTCGCCCTTGCTGCCGTTGACGAACTGCGCCAGGCCGATGGCGCCCGCGGCGCCGCCCTTGTTGTCGTAGGTGACGGTATCGGCCACCCTGGCCTCCTGCAGCGCTTTGCCGAGCGCGCGGCCCGTGGTGTCCCAGCCGCCGCCAGGGTTGGCCGGCAGCATCATCTTGAAGTTGGCGCCGGCACGGGCCGTCAGCGGCAGGGTGCCGGCGGCGGCCAGCGCGGCCATGGACTTGAGGAAGGTATCGCGACGCATGGGGTCTCCTGGATGTTGGAAGGAACGCCGCCGGATCATGCGCCGGCAGGCTGTCAATCGGCTGTCCGGAGCACTAGGGAAAGCCCCTAGCCCTCGTAGTGGGTAGGTCTCGCCAAACCTATGGTCACTACAAGATGGCGGCCGCGGTTGAGCGCCACCAAAACGAACCCGCATTCATAGCGAGCGATACGTCGCGTCAATGAGCGCGGTAGCCCAGGGCCCCGTATCCGCCACTGGAGACATGCGGTTCGGAGAGTAGCTGAAGCTCATCCGGCGATCCGGGTCTGCAAACGCAATCGCGCCACCCATGCCGGGATGGCCGAAATTGCGCTCCCCCAGACCGATGGAGAAAGCAGGCCCGGCCAGCATGAAGCCCAGCCCCATGCTGAAGGGCCGCTTGGTCATGAAATCCATCGCGGCCCAGCGGGGTCTGGTCGCCTCCGCCAGTACAGCAGGGTCCACCACCTCGTAGCCCTCCAGCGTGCCACCGCAGGCCAGCGCGGCATAGATGCGGGCCATGCCCCGTGCGTTGCCATGGCCCGCATAGCGCCGCCATTGGGGCGAGTTGTAGTCTTCGTCGCGCGGCAGCGGTCGCCATGCGCGGTACAGGGGCGAGGCCGTGTTGCGCTTCATGCCCTCCAGGCTGGGCGTTCCCGGCGTTTCTATGTAGCGGGCGCACAGCGCGTGCTGTGCGTCCTCCAGGCCGAGCCAGTATTCCGCGCCGAGCGGCGTCGCAACCTCGTTGCGCTGGTAGTCGTGCGCGCTGCGGCCGGTGGCATGGAAGATCAGTTCCGCGCACAGCGGCGGAAAGGTGAACGAGTGGTAGCAGGGCTGGCTGCCGGGCTCCCACTCCGGCTTCTGGGCCGCAAGCGCCGCGGCGACCACGCCCGGCTCGTACAGCGATCCGATCGGCGCAGCGTCCGGGAAAGGCAGGCCGGCCACGTGGCCCAGCAATTGGCGGACGCTGACGCGTTCCTTGCCCGCCTGTGCGAATGCCGGCCAGTAGCGCGCGACAGGTGCATCGAGTTCAACACGCCCCTGCCCCACCAGGCGCAATATGCACAGCGCAAAGATGGATTTCCCCACCGACTTCATGTCGGTGATCGTCTCGCGCTGCCACGGCCGCGTGCGCTCGGGGTCGGCATAGCCGGCCCAAAGATCGACCACCGTCTCGCCCTCCACCGTCACGGACACGGCGCAGCCCACTTCCTCTCCGGCCGCCATGTTGGCTTCGAGTGCCTGGCGCACGTGCACGAACGCTGGTGCGCAGTACCCTTCCACCGGGATGTTGTTGCCTAGCTTCTGGTTCATTGCGGCTTCAGTCCATCGTGATGTTCGATGCCTTGACGATCTGCGTCCACTTGGCAATTTCGGCGTTGAGCGCCTTGCCGAAGTCCTGCGGCGACATCACCAGGATCTGGCTGTCGACCTTGGCCCAGGCGTCGCGCACGTCCTCGCGCTTCATGATGGTGTTGATCTCGGCATTGAGGCGGTTGACGATGGGCCGGGGCGTGGCGGCCGGCGCCATCAGCCCGATGATGACCTGGACGTCATAGCCGGGTACGCCGGCCTCGGCAAGCGTCGGTACGTCGGGCAGTGCCGGCGCCCGGTGCGGCCCGGTCGTGCCGAGCGCGCGCAGCTTGCCGTTGCGGATGAAGGGTGCCGCACCCGTGATGGTGTCGAACATGGCCTCCACCCGGCCCTCCAGCAAATCGATGCGCGCCGCGCCGCCGGTCTTGTAGGGCACATGCACCATCGATGTCTCCGTCATCGATTCGAACAGCTTGGCCTCCAGGTGCAGCATGCTGCCGCTGCCGCTCGAACCATAGTTGATCTGCTGCGGCTTGGCCTTGGCCAGCACGATGAATTCCTTCACGTTGTGGGCCGGCACCGACGGATGCACAACCAGCACGCCTTCGGCCGTGCTCAGGGCTGCGACCGGCACCAGATCGCGCATCAGCATGTACTTCTGCCGGTTCACGCCCAGGCTTTCGATCACCGCGTGCGAGCTGGTCACCATTACCAGCGTGTAGCCATCCGGCGGCGCCTTGGCGGCGGCCTCCGTGCCAATGGCGAAGTTCCCGCCCGGCTTGTTCTCCACAATGATCGGCTGACCAAGCGATGTTTGCAGGTGCTGTGCGACCAGGCGGGCATAGATATCGGTGGCGCCGCCGGCGCCGAACGGCACGATGAGGCGGATCGGGCGCGATGGCCAGGACTGCGCGCTGGCGCTGGGCACCGCGCCCATGGAGGCCAGTAGGGTCAGGCTGACGATCAGCAGCCGGCGGATGGGGTTCATGAATCTCTCCGGAAAGTTGCCACGCAACTCAAAAACTGTGACGAATGCCGACCATATAGCCGGACGTGTTTTCGCCGGGAGCCACTGGAATCCCACGGTAGACGGCTTGCTGCGCAATTCCGGAGTTGCGGACCAGCGCCACCTCCGTGTACAGGATCGTGCGCTTGGACAGGCTGTAGAAAGCACCCAGGCCCAGGAAGTTGACCTTGCCTGCGCCGTCCCGGAAATTCTTGTGGCCGACTTCCGTGCTCAGCTTCAACTGCGGCATCGGATTGCCGCTCAGGCCCAGGATCGTCAATCCGAATTCCGCTGGCGCGCCGACCCCGGAATGTCGCTCGTCAAAGTAGCCGAAATGCGTCTTCACCGGACCGAGGTCATAGGTCCCCATGAGGATGGTGCGTTGAGCCTTGTAGTTGACCAGGGGCAGCTTGTCGGTGCGCGTTTCTTCCAGCACGCCCGACAGGCTCAAGGGCCCGTTCTCATAGTGCAGCGCCATGGCGGATGCCACCCCGTTCCTGCTGGGCGACACCGGCTCGGGGTCCAGAATGGCGAAGCTGTGCTGGAACTCAAAGCGGGTACCGTGCACCGTGGGGCTGGTGTACCGGACCGAATTGTCCCAGTAGGGGGAGTAGCCCCCAATGGCAAGGTTGAACGCGCCCGCGTAGTTGGATTGCGATGGCGCCTTGAACACCAGCACCTGGTGGGTCGGGTCGAACAATCGCCCCGCCTCGACGCGTCCATAGGGCGTTCCCAGTCCGACCTTCGACTCCGATCCCCAATACTTGGTACCCGAAATATTCCCGGTTCCTGAGACGAACAAGGAGCGCAGCAAGAAGGTCGCTTCGTAGCCGCCGCCCAGATTTTCCTTTCCCTGGAACACCAGGCTGCTGGCGGCGATGCTGCCGCTGGTTTGCTGCCAGACATGCTTGCTATCGGTCCTGACATAGCCAACACCCGTGTCGATGGCTCCGGATATCCCGACGCTCGACTGCGCATGCGAGTCCATGCAAGCCGCTGCGAGCAGCACGGGCAGTGCCCTTGCAAGGGCATTCAGCCGCGTGGTGCCGGCGACGGAGAGAGAGAAACGGACTTTCTTCACGATGCTTCCTGGTGGGTGGGGGAGTTCGGAATGGGGTGGTGCAAGCCCGGGTGGTCTGACTCGGGGGCGCGCCGCAATAGCAGGGTCTTCTCCACGTCCAGCCGCCCGGCGGAATCGACCTCGACCTTGTAGACAGCGCGGGCCCGCTCGGCGCTGATCCAGCGTTCCGCTACGTCGTATGCGACGCGCGTGGCATCGCGTTCGGCGGGCTCGCCGTAGCCGCCACCGCCGCTGGAGGAAGAGAAGACGCGCTCCTTGCCCGACAGCGTCAACTGGCCCCAGGCCGGCAAGGTTCTCGCCCGGCCCTGCTCATCCCGCAAGCCCTGCGACGCCAATGCCCCCGTCAGGCCGCCGCGAACGCCTTTGGCGGCATTGACGACGCCATCGCAGCCATAGGCCACCGTGATGCTGGCGCCTGCGACGGGACCGAATTCGACATGAATGCTGGAGGCGCCCACATGCCGGCCCGAACCTTCCGTATCGCGGAGAAAGCGCCGTTGATGGATGTGCAGCGGCTGACGCAACTCGTCGAGCTCGATGCTGTCGATGAACATCTTGCCGGCGTTGCCGACATGCCCAATGAGTTGCCAGGCGTCCGCGGACGGTCCGGCCGCGCCGCCGGAGACACCAATGATCACCTGGTTGACGAATGGCTTGCCGGTGACCGGGCTGGATCCGGACACCACGCCGCCGCCCAGCGGGATGACACCGCCGCACTCGGCGAGGCCGATCCCGTCGGCAATCCCCGCGATCGCGCTCTGCACGCCGTTGGCGACGCGGTCGGCAATGTTGGTGGTCGCCGCCGAGCATGAGGTGGGATGCAGCGGTATGCCGACGATGCAGTTCTCCCGCAGCAGCACGCGAATCCGGCGGAAGCTGCCCGCATTCTTCGGCACACTGTGGTCGATGCTGTTGAACACGCCGACCATGGCCGAGGTCCGGGAGCAAGCTTCCGAGAGGTTCAGTCCGATCGGCAGGCAATCCGGGTTATGCCGCAGGTCCACCTCGACCAGCCCCTCCTCGGGCCGGATCTGCACATCGACCTGGATGGGAATTCCTTCGTCGCCCATGCCGGGCACCGGGTCGTGGGTGCTGGTCTGGGACGCGCGGCCCGCTGGCACGCAGCGGATGGCCGCGGCCATGCGGCGCTCGCTGTAGTCGAAGTAGTCGCGCTCGTAGCCGTGCAGGCTGTCCCAGCCCAACTCCTGGCCCAGGGCCAGCAACTCCCGCTCGCCGATGCGGGCAGCACCCACCATCGCCAGGAAGTCTCCGTGCCACTGGCTGGGGACGCGTATGCGCATCTCGCACATGCGCACGATGTCATCGATGTCCCGGTAGTCTTGCTGGACCTTCACGGCAGGAAATATCAGGGCGCCCTCTTCATAGACGTCACGCGCCGCCCCCATATAGGTGGTCGGCTGCGAGTTGCCGCAGTCGGCCTGGTGCGCCTTGACGAGCACGGTGTAGCGGTGCACGCCCACGGCGTCGACCACGGGCACCAGGATCGTGTGATCCGCCGCGTGCGAACAGCCGTGGTAGGGGGAGTTGTGCAGAAACGCGTCGCCAGCCTTGAGCTGCGGGTGAAACTGCTGCACCGCGCGGGCCATCAGGTCAGGCCCCGACAGCACGTGGATGGGGAGGCTATCCGCCGCTGTCAGCAACTCGTGGTCGCGCGTGACAATGCAGCACGAGAAGTCGCGCGCCATATTGATAACGCCCGAGCGCGAGGACCGCAGCAGCGTGTTCGCCATCTTGCGCGCGATGCCCTCGAAGCGGTTGGACAGCAAGGCCAGCCTCAGGCCGTCGGTGTTGGGCATGGGCGATGTGGTAGTTGGCATGTGGAGAGGGTCCTTGCTCATTCAGCCCGCGCCGGGCGTGATCGCCAGGCTGCCCGAGGCGCGCCGTTCAGCCGCCGCGCCGGGCTGCAGCACCACGGTCGTGAAAGACGATTCGACGATGGCCGGGCCCTGGATCTGCGTGCCCACCTCCATCGCCTCGAAGCGGTGCACCGAGGCATCGACGAACCCATGGCCGCGAAAATAGGCTTGCCGCGAGAGCGGCGTCGCCCGTGCCAGCGGGTCGTCACGCAAGCGCAGGCCTTGCGCCGCGCCGCATACATGGCAGGTGACGATGGCACCCCAGCCCACCAATTCCACAGCGGCAGCGTCGTCACGGATGGCGAACAACTCCAGGTGCTGCTGGTGGAAGGCCTCGACCAAGGCCGCCAGATCCTCCGCACTCTCGATACGCGGGCGGGGAAGCGGCACGGTGATTTCCCATACCTGCTCGGCGTAGCGCGCCTCGACCCAGAAATCGATGGCATGGCGGTCGGAGTCTTCGCCCTGGCTATGGACGAAATCCAGGCACTGCCGCTCCAGCCCTTGCAGCGCCACCGATACGCCGGCGTGGTCGAACGCGTCGCTGCGCGTGAACAGCAAGGTCTGGAAGCGCGTGGAGAGGTCAGAGATCACCGCGCCCGCTGCCGACATGGCGGCGCCCACCTGCGGGATCAGCAAGCGTGGCGACTGCAGCCGCCGTGCGATCAGTACGGAATTCAGCCCCGCGGCCCCGCCGCCGCCGATCAGGATGGCGGCTCCTGGATCCATGCCTTGGTTCACCGATATGTCCAGGATCGCCTGCACCATGTTCTCGGTGGCCAGCTCGATGACGGCCGAGGCGGCCTCTTCGGCCGACATCGACAAGGGTTGCGCCACATGTAGCTCGATGGCCCGCCTTGCAGCGTCGCGGTCGAGCGTCATCGCACCGCCCAGAAAGAAGTCCGGGTCGAGGTGGCCCAGCACGACCGACGCGTCCGTCACGGTGGGTTGGGTCCCGCCGCGGCCATAGCAGGCCGGCCCCGGCACCGCGCCAGCGCTTTGCGGGCCCACGCGCAGCATGCCGGCGTCGTCCACCCAGGCGAGCGAGCCCCCGCCCGCGCCCACGCTGGTGACATCGACCGAGGCGAAGCCGGTCATGTGGCCCAGGAAGGGCAGTCCGATCCAGGATTCGCGCGTCCAGGGGATTGCGCCGCGCCGCACCAGACTCACGTCGTACGTGGTGCCACCGGTGTCGGCAATGATGGCGGTGTCGGTCTGCTCATCGACCTCTGCGAAATAGCGTCCCGACACCGGCGCCATCGAGGGCCCTGAATTGACCAGGTAGATCGGTGCCGCGGCGACGGCGGCAGCATCCATCACGCCGCCCTGCGATGTCACCACCAGGGTGCGCCCGGTGAAGCCCGCCTGCGCCAGCCGCTGCGACAGCGTGGCGATGTAGGCCGCCATCATGGGCTTGAGCGATGCGTCGATGCAGGTCGAGGAGGCGCGGCGGTACTCGCGCAGCGTCGGATTCAGCTGGTGCGACAGCGTGAAGGGGATCCCGGGCAGGTGCTGGCCCAGCAGTTCACCGATGCGCAGCTCGTGGGCCGGATTGACGATCGACCACAACAGGCACACGGCGACCGCCTCGACCCCGCGCTCGCGCATGTCAGCCATCGCCGCGACCGCGCTGGCTTCGTCGAGCGGCGCATATTCCTCGCCGCTGGCGAGCACCCGGCCACCGACCTCCCACGTGAGCGAACGCGGAATGTAGGGATCGGGCGATGCCACCGTGAAGTTGAAGGCCTCTGCCCGCCCGCCCTCGCGCAGCGTGAGGATGTCTGGGTGTCCCGCCGTGGTCATGAAGGCGGTGCGGGCGGTATTGCCGGTCACCACCGCGTTCAGCGCGTGGGTCGTGCCGTAGATGAACATGCTGCTGCGGGCCAGCAGTTCGCGCAGGCTGATGCCGAACTTGACGCTGGCCACAGTCAGGGCGTCGATGACACTGCGTATCGGATCGCCGGGCGTCGTCGACGCCTTGAACATGTGCAGTTCACCCGCATCGTCCTCGACGATCAGGTCGGTGAACGTGCCACCGGTATCGACAGCAAATCGCATGGGTGCCCTTAGCGTGTGTTCGCACCGCGGCGCAGGCCGAGCTGCTCGCGCGCTTCTGCAGGCGTGGCGACCGACAGGCCGACGTCTTCGATGATGCGCACCGCACGTTCGACCAACTGGGCGTTAGTGGCGAACACGCCACGCGACAGGTACAGGTTGTCTTCCAGGCCAACCCGCACGTTGCCCCCCAGCAGCGCGGCCTGCGCCACCATGGGCATTTGCTGCCGTCCGATGCCGAAAGCGGCCCAATGCGCACCGGCGGCCATAAGCCCCCGCTGATACAAGACCGTCTCCACCGTGGCGGGAGCCGCCCACTTGACGCCCAGCACCATCTGGAACAGCGGCGCTCCGGTGATCAGGCCCTCCTCCACCAGTTGGTTGCCGAACAGGATGTCTCCGGCGCTGAACACTTCCAGTTCCGGCTTCACGCCCAGCTGCTGGAACTCACGGGCCATCTGGCGCAGGGTGCGCGTGGTGTTCAGGTAGACGAACTGCACCGGCCCCTCTTCCTGGTTGCCGGTGGTGATGTCCAGGGACGCGATCTCTGGCAAGCAGTCGGCCAGGTGCTTGACCCGCTCAAGGGCCGGCAGCATGTCGCTTCCAGGCAGGCCGCGCGATTCGTCCTGCGGGTCCGGCAGAAAGAACGCGCCGTGGCCTGCCGTGAGGTTGATGACGATGTCGACATCGCTGGCGCGAACGCGGTCCACGACCTCCCGGAACAGCGCGGGGTCACGCGAGCCGAGCCGCGTTTGGGGATCGCGCACATGGATATGCACCACCGACGCACCGGCCTTGGCGGCCTCGATGCAGTTGCGGGCGATCTCCGCCGGCGTCACCGGGAAGTCGGGATGCTTCGCATTGAAGGGGGCATTGCCGCTGACCGCGCAGGTCAGGATCGTTTTCTTTTGCATTCTCAGTCTTCCCATTCCACATTGCCGCTGACAGAGACCAGCTCGCCAGTCACTTTTTGAGCACCGTTCGATGCGAGGAAAAGCACCATGTCGGCGATCTCCTCCGGCTCCACCATGGTCCGCATCGAGATGTATTGCAGGAAGTCCTGCGTGACCTCCGCCAAGGGCTTGCCCAGGGCGTCGGCCCGATCGCTGACGATCTTTCGCATGCGCGCGTTGTTGATGGCGCCCGGCAGGATCGCGTTGCAGCGGATGTTGTGCGGGCCAAGCTCGCGCGCCGCATTGAGCGTCAGCCCTTCCACCGCATACTTCGATACGACGTAGGCCGTGCGCATCGGCAAGCGCGTGCGGGTCGATCCGGTGGAGAAATTGACGATCACGCCATGCCTGCGCGCCTTCATGGCGGGGATGGCCTGCTGCATGCAATGCAGCATGCCGCTGACGTTGATGTCGAGCGTGCTCTGCCACTGCGCAATATCGATGTCCTCGATCCTCGCGCGCGGGCCGCCGACGCCAACGTTGTTGACCAGGACCGTGACATCCCCCATCCAGGCCCTTGCCGCCTCGAAGACAGCCGCCACATCGGCGCGGTTGCCGACGTTGGCGAGCGTTCCGCGCATCGCCGGATTGGCCGCCAGCGTCTGCGCCAACGCCTCGCCCTGGACGTCGCATATGTGGACCTTGTCGCCGCGCGCCAGGAAGGCCTCCGCGATCACGCGGCCGACGCTGTCCGCGCCGCCCGTCACCAGTACGTTCTCGGCCATGTCAGTGCGCCGCCATGCCGCAGGAAATGCCTTCGTCCGCCAGCAGGCAGCTTCCATGCATGGCGCGGCTGTCGTCGCTGGCGAGGAAGAGCGCGACCGCGGCGATGTCGTCGACGCTGGAGAAGGCGCGCCCGCTCGGGGTGGCCGCGGCGATCGCCTCGACCGTCGCCGGGTCGCCGCGCAGCGCCTCGTTCATCGGCGTGGTCGTATTGCCGGGCGAGATCGCGTTGATCTGCACGCCGTACGGCGCCAGCTCCAGCGCCAGCGCCCGCACCAGCTGGACAATCGCGGCCTTGGTCGCGCAATACACCGCAAAGGGCGCGACGCCGTACACCGACGCAACCGAGGCGAGGCAGATGATCTTTCCGCTTCGGCGTGCCTTCATCCCCGGCGCCACGGCGCTGATCATGTTCCAGGCACCCTTGAAGTTGATATCGACCATCCGGTCGAAGTCCTCCTCAGCCGTCGCGCCAGCGGGGGTCGGATAGAACACGCCTGCCGCATTCAGGAGGATGTCCACCGGCCCCATGTCGCGCTCCACATCGTTGAGCAACGCAATGACCTGGCGGGAGTCACGCACATCGCAGACGTAAGCACGGGCAGTGCCGCCAGCCACCTCTATGCCGGTCACCACGGCCTGCGCCTTCGGCCTGCTGGACGAACTGACGACCGCAACATGCGCGCCTTCCCTCGCATACCGCCGTGCGATGGCTTCGCCTATGCCCTGAGAACCGCCACTGACGACCACAACCTTCTTCGCGAGCCTCATCTCAAGCCTTTGTTTGATCACAAAACATATTTATGATCACACATAGTCTTAAACATTTGATCATGGATTTCCCTTACGATCATGGATTCGAAAGAATCGCCATGACTGAACATCAAACAGCAGCCCCTGTTGGCATTGCGACCGGCGAGCCGCCGCGTCGCAAGAAGAGCAATTCCGCGTCCTTTGAACTCGCCCCGCTGCAACCCGACGCGACAGCGGACACGACCCAGAACCGCGCGTACCGGGCTCTGAAGATGGCGGTGCTGGGAGGGGCCTTCTATCCGGGAACCATCGTCACCCTGGCCAAGCTGTCGGACATGCTGGGGACCAGTGAGATGCCCGTGCGCGAGGCGCTCAAGCGGCTGATGGCGGAGGGCGCATTCGAAGCCCTGCCGAACCGGTCCGCACGGATCCCCATCCTGTCCCGCACCAGGGTGAAACAGATCCTGGACCTGCGCGTGGAACTAGAAGGCAGAGCCGCCGCGCAGGCGGCCGAACATATGTCCAGGCGCCACATCGACCAATTGGCCGCACTCGATGCCGAGATGAATCTGGCCCTGAGCAACCGTCAATTGCAGCGCTATGTCGCGCTGAACATGGAATTCCACTTCCTGATCTATAGGCTTGCCGACAACGAACCGCTGCTCACGCTGATCGAGGCCCTCTGGCTCAGAATGGCGCCGGTTGTGGCGTTCAACCTGACCCAGGTCGACGAAGCCGGCGCTGCCGCGCAATTCGACAGGGCTGGCCTGGCCCACCATGGCAACATCATCAAGGCCTTTGAGGCGCAGGACCCGCGGCGGGCCAGCGAAGAGATTCGCAACGACCTGCTCCATCCCAGCACCTTCGCCCGGTACTTCGACGAATTGCCGTCGATGCTCGACAGTCTTAAAGCCAGGGGCTGAAGCACCCCTGCGCCGCCCGGCGCATGGTGCTATGGTCGGCGCCCATGCAAGTCCTGATCGTCGAGGACGACACCGTCCTGCGCAGCACCCTCGAGCGCACCTTCTCCCGCCGCGGCATGGCCGTGCGGGTGGAGTCCGATGGCCGCGCCGCGCTGGCCGGCTGGGCCGCCGCGCCTCCCGACGTGGTCGTGCTGGACCTGAGCCTGCCCGGCATGGATGGCATGGAAGTGCTCGCCGCGGCACGCCGGCGCGGCCTGGGCACGCCCGTGCTGCTGCTGACCGCGCGCGGCACCGTCGGCGACCGCGTGGCCGGCCTCAACGCCGGCGCCGACGACTACCTGCCCAAGCCCTTCGACCTGGACGAGCTGGAGGCGCGCGTGCGCGCCCTCACCCGCCGCCGCGCCGCGCCGGGCAGCGGCGAGCCCGTGGTCGACGCCGGCGTGGCCACCGTGGGCGCGCTGCGGCACGACAAGCGCGACGGCGCCATCTACCACCGCGACCAGCCCATGGAGCTCACCCCGCGCGAGCTGGCCCTGCTGCAGGCGCTGATGGCCCAGCCCGGCCACGCGGTGGCCAAGGAGCGGCTGTTCGAGCTGGTGTTCCCCGGCGAGGCCGACGTGCAGTACGAGGCGATCGAGGTCGTGGTCTACCGCCTGCGCAAGAAGCTGGCGGACACCGGCACCACCCTGATGACGCTGCGCGGCCTGGGCTACCTGCTCAAGGCCGCCCCATGAGCGCGGCGCACGCAAGGGCGGGCGTGCGGCGCGCGGCGCGCCCGAGTTCGCTGCGCCGGCGCCTGCTGCTGGGCATCCTGCTGCCGGTGGTGCTGCTGATCGGCTTCAACACCGTCAACCTCTACCGCCAGGCGCTGGCCGCCGTCAACACCGCCTACGACCGCACCCTGCTGGCCGCGGCCAAATCCATCAGCGAGGAGCTGGACGTGCAGGGCTTCGACGAGCAGGCGGTGCTGCGCGCCACCGTGCCCTATTCCGCCCAGGAGGCGTTCGAGGCCGACAACGAGAGCCGGCTGTTCTACCGCGTCTCCGACATCCAGGGCCGGCTAATCTCCGGCTTCGAGGAACTGCCCTTCTGGCGCGGCCGCATCCCCGACCGGCCGCCCTATGCGGCGCTGGTCACGTTCTACGACGAGCACTTCCGCGGCCGCGACGTGCGCGTGGCCGTGCTGCTGCAGCCCGTGGCCAGCGCCGGCGGCCGCGCCATGGCGGTGATCCAGGTGGCCGAGACGCTGGAGCTGCGCCACACGCTGGCGCGGCAGATCCTGGTCGAGACGCTGCAGGGCCAGGCCGGCCTGGTGCTGGTGATCGCCCTGGTGGTGGTGCTCGTGGTGCAGCGTGCCACGCGGCCGGTGCGCGCGCTCAGCGCCACCCTGCAGGCGCGCCCCGAGGGCGAGCTGACCCCCATCGCCGCGCCCGACGCCCCGCGCGAGCTGCTGCCGCTGGTGGACGCCACCAACGCCGTCATGGCCCGACTGCGCCTGCTGCTGGAGCACCAGCGGCGCTTCATGCGCGACGCCGCCCACCAGCTGCGCACGCCGCTGGCCGTGCTCAAGGTGCAGACCCAGTCGGCGCTGCGCGGCGACATGCCGCCGCAGCAGGCGCTGCAGGAGATCCACGCCACGGTGGACCGCGCCACCGCCCTGGCCAACCAGATGCTGTCGCTGGCCAAAGTCGAGCAGGCGCGCCAGGAAGACACGGCCCGCGCCTGCGACCTGTCTGCCATCGTGCGCGAAATGGCCCTGGATCTGTCCCCGCTGCTGGCGGAGAAGGACCTGGACTTCTCGCTCTCCACCGTGCCCACGCCGGTGCGCGCGCACGACTGGATGCTGCGCGAGCTGGTGCGCAACCTGCTGCACAACGCCATCCGCCACAGCCCGCCCGGCGCGGCGCTGGCAGTGGCCGTGGTGGCCGACGGCCGCGCCGCCGCCCTCACCATCGCCGACAGCGGCCCCGGGCTGCCGCCCGAGCTGCAAGGGCGGCTGTTCCAGCCCTTC
Source organism: Xylophilus sp. ASV27 (assembly GCF_016428875.1). GTDB lineage: Bacteria > Pseudomonadota > Gammaproteobacteria > Burkholderiales > Burkholderiaceae_C > Xylophilus. Next base: position 77,381 of record NZ_JAELTO010000001.1, on the reverse strand, counting down.
GCCGGCATGACGCCCGGCGGCTCGGGCCTGGGGCTGGCGATCTGCCAGGAGATCGTGAGCGTGCTGGGCGGCAGCATCGCGCTGGAGAACCGCACGCAGCATTCGCGGGTCACCGGCCTGGACGCCCGCGTGCGCCTGCCCCTGGCCGGCATGGGCGAGGCGCCGACCGCAGAGCCCGACCTTGGCTGACACGGCCAGCGCGCGGCTGGTGGACAATGCACGCCCGATGAATGCCCCCGATACGCTGCGCCTGGACAAGTGGCTCTGGAGCGCGCGCTTCTACAAAACGCGCGGCCTGGCGGTCGAAGAGATCGGCAAGGGCCGGGTGCAGGTCAATGGCGCGCCCGCCAAACCCTCGCGCGAGCTGCGGCCCGGTGACACCGTGGCGGTGCGCCAGGGCGTGCTGCTGCGCACCGTCGTGGTCCGCGCGCTCAGCAGCCTGCGCGGCCCTGCACCCGTGGCCCAGCAGCTCTACGAAGAGACCGCCGACAGCGTGCAGGCCCGCGAGCGTGCCGCCGAGCAGCGCCGCCTGGCGCCCGAACCCGCCGACACCCTGACCCAGGGCCGCCCGACCAAGCGCGACCGCCGCGAGATCGAGCGCAGCCACGACTGGAATGCGCGCTGGAGCGCCTCGCTCGACGATTGAATCCGGCGGCGGCCCCGCCCGCCGCCCTTCCCTTTCTCCGCCCCATGACGCTCAAAATCTACCTGATCGAAGACGACGAAGAAGCCCGCGACGCCATGGCCGCGCTGCTGCGCCAGTCCCTGCCCGTGGAGATCGTGGGCTTTGGCGACAACGAGCGCAGCGTCACCCACTGGCTCTCCAGCCACGACCGCGGCTGGGACCTGGCCATCGTCGACCTGCAACTGCGCCAGGGCAGCGGCTTCGCGGCGCTGCAGTGGTGCGCCACGCGCCTGCCCCAGCAGAAGGTGGTGGTCTTGAGCAACCTGGTGTCCGAGGAGGTCCGCGCCCGCTGCCTGTCCCTGGGCGCGGACGCGGTGTTCGACAAGGCCTCTGAATTCGATGCGCTGGTGGACTACTGCCGCGGGTTGGTATGAAACACCCCCAGGCTGCGCGCTTCGCGTCTTCGCCTTCCCCCTGCGAGGGGGCACATCCGGCGGCCCGGCGGAGCCGGTTCCGCGGATGTCTGCGCTTGGCCTGCCCCGCGGCCTTTCGTTTCTTTGGGTTTTATTCTCTGCAGGTGCTGCGAAGCGCAGTGGATGGTCCCCCAGGCTGCGCGCTGCGCGTCTTCGCCTTCCCCCTGCGAGGGGGCACATCCGGCGGCCCGGCAAAGCCGGTTCCGCGGATGTCTGCGCTTGGCCTGCCCCGCGGCCTTTCGTTTCTTTGGGTTTTATTCTCTGCAGGTGCTGCGAAGCGCAGTGGATGGTCCCCCAGGCCGCGCGCTTCGCGTCTTCGCCTTCCCCCTGCGAGGGGGCACATCCGGCGGCCCGGCAAAGCCGGTTCCGCGGATGTCTGCGCTTGGCCTGCCCCGCGGCCTTTTGCGCCGTTGGGCCGGCCGTCGCGCCGAGCGGCTCTTCGCATAGACGCTATTAAATAGATAGCATTCAGCCCAGATATATTCTGGGCTTCAGGCACTTTTCTTCAATATCCGGAGCCGTGCCGCCGCTACCGGTGCGCCTCGATCGGGTTGCCATACAAGGGCCGCGCGCCGAACTGCGTGCTCACCGCATAGGCCACGCCGCAGGCCAGCATCGTCGGCAGGGTGAGCTGGAACTGGTGGGTCATCTCCAGCACCATCACGATGGCCATCAGCGGCGCGTGCGTGACCGCCGCCAGCACGGCCGACATGCCGATCACCGCCAGCACGCGCGGGTCGCCGACCCAGGCCGCGGGCAGCCAGAGCAGCGCCACCTGCGCCAGCACGCTGCCCGAGGCCGCGCCCACCAGCAGCGAGGGCGTGAAGACGCCACCGATGGCGCCGCTGCCCGCGCTGAGCGCCGTCGCCAGCACCTTGGCCGCCAGCACCAGCGCCAGCATCTGCCACAGCAGTTGCCCGTGCAGCACGCCCGACACCACGCTGTAGCCGTTGCCCCAGACCTGCGGCACCGCCGCCGACAGCAGCCCCACCAGCAGGCCGCCCAGGCCCAGCCGCGCCACCGGCGAGGCGATGCGGCCAAACACCGCGCGGACCCGCTCCAGCAGTACCAGCAACGCCCAGCCCGTGCCGCCAAACACCACGCCGGCCACCAGCGCCGCGCCCAGGCTGGTGGGCAGCAGGTCCAGCTGCGGCACGGCGTACAGGGGCTGCGGCTCGACCAGCCAGTGGATCAGCGCGTTGGAGGTGGCCGAGGCGATCAGCACCGGTGCCACCGCATAGGGCACGAAGAAGCCCATCGCCAGCTCCAACACGAACACCACGCCCGCCACCGGCGCGTGGTAAGCCGAGCCGATGCCCGCGGCAATGCCGCACACCAGCAGCGCCTTGCGCTCGTCAGGCGACAGCGGCAGCCGGCGCGCCAACGTGGCCGCGAACCAGGCGGCCAGCTGCACCATGGGCCCCTCGCGGCCGATGGAGGCGCCGGTGCCCACCGACAGCAGCGCCGACACGCTGCGCACGAGGGTGGTGCGGTTGTTCAGGTCCACCCGGCCATGGCGCGCCGCGTCTATGTAGTCCAGGTGCACATCGCCTGCAGGGCCGCGCTGCGCCCAGGCACGGCCGCGTTCCAGCACCGCGCCGGCCAGCAGGCCGCCCACGGCGCCGACTAGCACCCGCTGCCACGGTGGCAGCGAGAGGGCCGCATCCACCAGGCCGCCGGTATGCCCGGTGGCCAGCCATTCGACCGCGCGTGCGAGCCAGCGAAACAGCACCGTGGCCGCCGCCGCCAGCGCGCCGACCACGAGCGCCAGCAGCCACAGCCGCAGCGTGCGCCCGGCCGGGCGGAACAGGCGAAAACGCCGCGGCTGACCGGTGTCAGGCAGTATGGGCATGGGCTCAGCCGGCCGGCTCCTTCTTGTTGCGCTCGGCCCGCGCGGCCTTTCTTGCCAGGCGCTCGGCATCCAGGCGCTGGCCTTCGGCGTGCCAGGCGGCGAACTCCCCGGGCGCCTCCAGCGTGATGCGGCCAAGCGTGGCGTTGCGGAATTCCTGGATCACGATCTCCGCCGCCTTCTGCAGGCTGACCCGGCCCTTGCCCTGCAGTGCGCCGCGCTGGCGGCCGATGGCCTCCAGCAGCTCCTCGTCCTTCAGCGCCGCGATCCGCGCCGCGTCGCCCGGTAGCCGGAAGCGCGCCTGCAGCAGGGCGGCGTAGGGCTGCTTGACGTAGTTCAGGAATTCGAGCGCCACCTCTTCCTCGTCGTAGGCATTGCGCCCCACCGCGCCGGCGGCGGCGAGCTTGTAGCCGCTCTGCGCCACGGCGATGCGCGGCCACAGCATGCCCGGCGTGTCCCACAGGTAGAAGTCGTCGGCCAGCACGATGCGCTGCTCCAGCCTGGTGATGCCGGCCTCGTCGCCGGTCCTGGCCTTGCGCCCACCGGTCAGGGTGTTGATCAGGGTCGATTTGCCGACGTTGGGCACGCCGCAGATCAGCACCCGCATCGGCTTGGCCATGCCGCCGCGCAGCGGCGCCAGCGCGTGGCAGGCCGCGGTGATCTGCCGCGCCGGCGCCGCCTGGCTGGCATCGAGCGCGATGGCGCGGGTATCGGGCACGGCGTTGTAGTGGGCCAGCCACTGCCCGGTGCGCGCCGGGTCGGCCAGGTCCTGCTTGTTGAGCACCTTGAGCGCGGGGCGCCCTGCGGTCAGCTCGGCCAGCAGCGGGTTGGCGCTGGAGCCGGGCATGCGCGCGTCCAGCACCTCGATCACCACGTCGATGTCCTTCACGCGCTCGGTGATGGCCTTCTTGGTCACATGCATGTGACCGGGAAACCACTGGATGGCCATGCGAAGCGTTCTTTCTGCGGGAAAACTCCGGAAAATACCGGCGAAGCCCAGATTCTACCTAGGCATGCCGCTATTCAATCAATAGCAAAGCGTTCCGCGCTCAGGCCAGGTTCTTGAGCAGCACGTAGAGCGAAAGCCCCGGGATGTAGTCTTCGATGAAGGCATGGTCGCGGTACCCGGCGCGCCGGTAGAAGGCAGCGGTGGCGCCGGAGAGCGACTCGATCAGGCACTCGGTGCAGCCCACGCCGCGCGCCGCCTGCTCGATGTTGAGCAGCAGTCGCCCACCCAGGCCCTGAGCGCGGCGCTCGCCATCGACCCACAGGAACTCCACGTAGAGCCGCCGCAGCTCCATGCGGCCGGATGCGCCGCCCACCAGCCGGCCGTCTTCCCGCAGCCAGCATGCCAGCGGCTGGGGGCTGCCGGCGCCGATGGAGGCGCGGTCGTGGCGGATGACGGCCGCGGCGAGCTGCTGCAGGTCCTGGGGGCTCGGGGCAAAGGAAATCTCGACGTCGTTCATATGGTTCGGGCGGTCTCCCCGCCCGGGGATATTCGCGCCTGGCCCGCAAATTCTCCGTATCCAAAATGCGCCTGGACATAAATTCTTCGTAAATTTCCAGCATTCCCGCCGGGGCGGCTGCCTGAATTTATGAGAAATTTACATCGCCGGTCTTGCGCAGGATTACAGTGGCGGCTTCAGAACGGCCGAATACCTCTGTGGACTCCATTTTTCAGGACATAGGCTTCATTCTCATCGTGGTGCTGGGCTTCGTGGCATTCTGCCAATGCGGACAGCGGGCCATGGACTGGTTCGATGCCCGCGCCAGGCGCAGGATATTCTTGCCCACTGAAACTTCCAAACGCAGGAAATAATCGTGGACTCAAATCATCTGGTGGTGGTGGAGAAACTTTCCGATTTCCGGTGGAATGACGCCGACATCGAAATCACCACGGCCGAAGCCTTTATATCGGGCGGCTCCCGAATACGCAAAAGACCGGGGAAGGTAATCAACCTCTGCCGCAGCTACAGTTATCTGAGTATTGGTTATTACTGCTCGCTGCTGGCCGAAGCGCGCGGAGACCGGGTGACTCCCAGCGTGGAGACCATTCTCGATCTGCAGCGCAAGAAGCTGCAGGCGGTGTCCCTGCCTTCGCTCAACCGGCTGGTCGGGCCGCTGAAGGAAGTGCCGAAGTCGGTCAAGAGCCTGACCCTGCACGTGTTCTTTGGCGAGATCGAAGATCCGCAGCTCGCGGCGCTGGCGCGCAGGAGCTTCGAGATATTCCGTTGTCCGCTGCTCGAAATCGAACTGGAGCGCCTGGAGACCTCCGACGGCTGGCAGGTATCGGCGCTGCACCCGCTGGAGCCCAGGGACGTGGGCCCGGAACGCGACGCGGCCTTGCTGCGCGGCCTGTCGAAATTCACCCGCCGCGCGTGGAAGCCCGTGGCGCGGCCGCGCACCTACCGCATGGACCTGGCCATCCTGCATGACCCGAAAGACCCGCTGCCGCCCTCCAGCCTGGACACGCTGCAGCACATTGCCGACATCGCGGAGTCGATGGACATCTCGGTCGAATTGATCGAGAAGAAGGATCTCTCGCGCCTGACCCAGTTCGACGCGCTGTTCATCCGCGAAACCACGGCCGTCTCGCACCACACCTTCCAGTTCGCCCGCATGGCCCAGTCCGAGGGAATGCCGGTGATCGACGACCCGACCTCGATCCTGCGCTGCACCAACAAGGCCTTCCTGGCCGAGCTGCTCAAGGAAAACGGCGTGGCCACCCCCAGGACCCACATGCTGAGCCGGCAGAGCATGGCGGGATTCGGCGCCGAACTGGCCTTCCCCGTGGTGCTGAAGGTGCCGGACGGAGCGTTCAGCCGTAGCGTCAAGAAGGCCGAGGACGCGCAGCAGTTGCAGGCGATCGCGCAGGAGATGCTCAAGGAGTCCGACGTCATCCTGGTACAGGAATTCATGTACACGCCGTTCGACTGGCGCATCGGCATCCTCGATGGCCGGCCCCTTTTCGCGGCGCGGTACCACATGTGCCGGGACCACTGGCAGATCATCCAGCATTCGTCGGACGGCCAGTCCGTCGAAGGGCACGTCGATGCGATCCTGCTGGACGAGGTGCCGCCCGCGGTGCTGCGGGCCGCCTGCCGCTCGGCCAGCCTGGTGGGCGACGGGTTCTACGGCGTGGACATCAAGGTCCACGAGGGCCGGCCCTTCGTCATCGAGATCAACGACAACCCCAATCTCGACGCCGGCGTCGAGGACGCGCGCGAAGGCGACAACGTCTACCGCAAGATCCTGAGGACCCTGCTGGAGCGGTTCGAATCCCGCCGCGACCTGCCCAAGGTGCAGGGCGCCGGCGCCGCCAAGCTGGTCGCACCCGGGCCTGGGGCGGGTGGGTCGCCGCCGCAGCGCATCGGCGCTCCCGCCGCGCAGGCCGTCGCACATGCGCCGGGCCGCACGCCCCTCCACAGCGCCAGCAAGGGCGTGGTCCCTCTGTTCGGCGCAGCGTGAGCGCGCGAGGCAGGCCATGGATCAGCCGCGCCCGACCCCGCCGAGCCTGCGGGCAGCCACGGCGCAGGATGCCGCCGCGCTGGCGCAGCTCGAGAACGAAACCTTCGCCGGCGACCGGATTTCCCTGCGCAGCTGGCATCGGCTGATCGCCAGCGATTCGGCCACGGTCATGGTCGCCCGCCTGGGCGGACGCATCGCGGGAGCTTCGGTGCTGCTGTGCCGCAGGCGCACCTCGGTGGCCCGGCTCTATTCGATCGCGGTGGCCGCCGCGGCCCGCGGCCGGGGCGTGGCGCGCACGCTGCTGGAGGCCGCGATCAAACGCGCGCGCGCCACCGGCGCCTCGGTGCTGCGCCTGGAAACGCGCCATGACAACCACGCTGCCCAGGCCCTGTTCGCGCACCACGGCTTCGTGCAGTTCGAGCGCCGTGCCCACTACTACGAAGATGGCGCGGATGCGCTGCGCCTGCAGCGCTCCCTGTGGAACATCGCCACCGCGCCGCAGTCGGCCGCCCTGCGCACGCCCTACTACGCGCAGACGCTGGACTTCAGTTGCGGTCCCTGCGCACTGCTGATGGCCATGGCGGCGCTGGAGCCGGGCACCCGGATCGACCGCACCGCCGAGATCCGCCTGTGGCGGGAGGCCACCACCGTCTTCATGGCCGCGGGCCACGGCGGCTGCGGCCCCTTCGGCCTGGCCATGGCGGCGGTGCGGCGCGGCTTCCATGCCCAGGTCTACGCGCCAGCGGGCACGCGCCTGTTCATCGGCAGCGTGCGCGACCCGCGCAAGAAGGAGGTCATCGAACTGGTGGAGGCGGACTTCCGCGCCGAGCTGGAGGCCACCGCCGCGCCGGTGTTCAGCGCGCCGGTCTCGCCCGAGCGGATCGCGAGCCACCTGCGGCAAGGCGGCGTGCCGGTCGTGCTGATCAGCCTCTGGCGCCTGCACGGCGAAAAAGGGCCGCACTGGGTGGTGGTGACGGGCTTCGACGGCGCGGTGTTCCGCATACTCGACCCGATCGCCACCACCGCGCAGGACGACCCAGGCATATCGATCAGCGTGGACGAGTTCAGCCGCATCGCGCGCTACGGCCGGCACCGGCAGACAGCGGCCGTGGTGCTCTACAAGCAGGACGCTCGGGCATGAACACCCACTACGTACTGCTCGACGGCCGTGCCGCCATTGCAGCACCCGGCCAGACCCCGGATGTCTCGCTCTACGAAGCGCCGCACGCCGATGAGCAGCGGGCCGCCATCGCGCAACTGGGCATCGATGCACGCAACCTGGCCGGCGCGCTGGACGCCGACGAACTGGCGCGCGTCGATTTCGCGCCCGGTTGCCTGTCGATCATCTGGAAGCAGCCGCAGAACGTCTCCGTCGCCGCGCAGTTGCGCTTCGACGTCGGCTCCATGGGCCTGTTCCTGCGCCAGGGCCGCCTGGGGGTGGTGACCGACGGCAGCGTTCCCGTGCTGGCGGCGCAGAACTGCCAGGGCTGCGGCAGCGGAAGCGACGTCTTCCTGCACCTGCTGGACCAGACCGTGCAGCACTACCTGGGCCACCTCAAGGCGATCAAGCAGATCACGGCCGAACTGGGCGACAAGATCACCAGTTCGACGGAAAACCAGTACCTGCTGCAGATGCTGGCGCTGGGCGAGAGCCTGATCTACTACATCGACGCCATCGAGGCCAACAGCGCCGTGCTGGCCAAGCTGCAGGCCCACCTCGACCGGCTGGACTTCACGCTGGCGCAGATCGAACTGCTGAACGACGTGGCCATGGACAACCAGCAGTGCGCGCGCCAGGCCCGCATCCACAGCGAGGTGGTGTCCGGCCTGATGGATGCGCGCGGCACGGTCATCGGCAACAACGTGAGCATCCTGCTCAAGAAGCTGACGCTGATCAACATCGTCTTCCTGCCGCTCAACCTGATCGCGGGCATCGGCGGCATGTCCGAATTCAGCATGATGACCCAGGGCATCGACTGGCGCATCTCCTATGCCCTGTTCGCCATCGGCATGCTGGCGCTCGGCTGGGGCATGTGGCATGCGCTGATCCGTGTGCTGGAGAAGCGGCAGGCGCGCCGGTAGCGCGCGGCGCCGCTGGCTGCATCGAATTTTCAGAAATTTCCGTAAGTACAGCGATCCGCGCGACAATCCGCGCATGGCGTCCTCCACCGAACTCCCTCCGCTGAACCGCCAGTTTGTCGCCCACTTCGGCGAAATGGGCAGCAAGTGGGGCATCAACCGCACCGTCGGGCAGATCTATGCGCTGCTGTTTCTGTCAGAGCGCGCGCTCAACGCCGACGAGATCGCCGAGCTGCTCGAGTTCTCGCGCTCGAACGTCAGCATGGGCCTGAAGGAACTGCAGGCGTGGCGCCTCGTGCACCTGCGGCATCGCGCGGGCGACCGGCGCGAATACTTCGAGGCGCCGGCGGACGTATGGGAAATCTTCCGGGTGCTGGCCGAGGAGCGGCGGCGGCGCGAGATCGAACCCACGCTGTCGATGCTGCGCAACGCCCTGCTCGAGTCGCCGACGAACGACGCCGAGCGCCACGCCCAGGCGCGCATGCGCGAGATGCACGACCTGATCGACCGGCTCATGAAATGGTTCGACGACGTGCAGCGGCTCGCGCCCGAGACCGCCATGCAGCTCATGGGCATGGGCGCGACCGTGACCAAGGTGCTGACGCTCAAGGACCGGATCACCGGCGGCGCGTCGAAAAAGAAAAGCCCCGCGGCCGACTGACGCTGCCGGCACGCGGGAACCCGGGGAAAGAGCGGCTCGCGCCGCCCTGAGGGCTTACAAACGCTCCTGCCCCTGCGACGACTCAGGCGTTTCGAGCTTGGCCTTGCGCACGGCGTCGTCGTCCATGAGTTCGTACCACATGGCGTTGAGCACGGCGAATGCGGCTGCCAGCGGCAGGCCGAGGATCCAGGCGAAGTACCACATCTTTTTTCCTCCGTTCGTTCAGTAGGCGTGTCCGCTCTCGTCGCGGATGGCTTGTTCGTCGACCTTGCCCCAGAGCACGTGATAGACCCAACTGGTGTAGGCCACGATGATGGGAATGAAGAACGCCGTGACCACCAGCATGATGAACAGCGTGAGATGGCTCGACGACGAATCCCACACCGTGAGGCTGGCGCGCGGGTCGATCGACGAGGGCAGGATGAACGGGAACATCGACGCCCCCACGCTCAGGATGATGCCGGCGATGCCCAGCGCCGCCGTCGTCAGCGCGAGCACCGGGCGGCGCAGCGCGAGGCCCAGCAGCGCGCCCAGGGCGCCGACGAAGCCGGCCACCGGGGCCGCCAGCGTCCAGGGGTGCGCCGCGTAGTTGGCGGTCCATGCGCCGGCGTGCAGTTCGACGGTCTTGAGCATCGGGTTGGACGGCCCCACCGTGTCGATCACGCTGCTGATGCGGTAGCCGCCGATGCTCGCGCCCAGCAGAACGCCGGCCAGCGCATACAGCACGATGGTGAGCACCGCGGCGACCATGCCGCAGGTGCGTGCACGCTCGGCGACCGGGCCGGCGGTCTTGAGCAGCAGCCACGCCGCGCCGTGCATCACCAGCATGGCCACCGACACCAGCCCGCACAGCACCGCGAACGGATTGAGCAGGCCGAAGAAGCCGCCGTCGTAGAAGATGTGCATGTCGGCGTTGAAGCGGAACGGCACGCCCTGCAGCACGTTGCCCACGGCCACGCCGCAGATCAGCGCGGGCACGAAGCCGCTGAAGAACAGCACCCAGTCCCAGCGCGCGCGCCATTGCGGCGACTCGCGCTTGCTGCGGAACTTGAAAGCCACCGGCCGCAGGATCAGCGCCGTGAGAATCACGAACATCGCCAGGTAGAAGCCCGAGAACGACACCGCGTACAGCTGCGGCCACGCCGCGAAGACCGCGCCGCCGCCCAGGATCAGCCACACCTGGTTGCCTTCCCACACCGGCCCCACGCTGTTGATGACGACGCGGCGCTCGATGTCGTTGCGCGCCGCAAAAGGCAGCAGCATGCCACTGCCCAGGTCGAAGCCGTCGGTCACGGCGAAGCCCACCAGCAGCACGCCGATCAGCAGCCACCAGATGAAGCGCAGGGTGTCGTAGTCGAGGAGTGTGTGGAGGGTCATGCTGCGCTCCCGGTGGAAGGCGAAGGAATGGCCGCGCCCGCGTGGGCCGGTGGAATGTGCGAGAGCGTGTCGCCCTCGTCGGGCGCATGCTCGGCTTGAGGCCCCTTGCGGATGGCCTTGAGCATCAGCTTCATCTCGATGATGAGCAGCGTGGTGTAGATCGCGATGAAGCCCGCCAGCGTGAGCAGCAGCGTCTTCACGCCCAGGTTGGACACGGCCACCGCGGTCGGCAGCACGCCTTCGATCACCCACGGCTGGCGGCCGAACTCCGCCACCAGCCAGCCCGACTCGATGGCGATCCACGGCAGCGGAATCGCGAACACCGCGATCTTCAGCAGCCAGCGGTAGCTGTCGAGCTTGCGGCGCGCCGACAACACGAAGAAGGTCGCGGTCAGCACGATCAGCAGCACGCCGATTCCCACCATCACGCGGAACAGCCAGAACAGCGGCGCCACCTGCGGCACGGTGTCCCATGCGGCCTTGGCGATCTGCTCGTCGGTGGCCTTGCGCGGATCCTCCACGTAGCGCTTGAGCAGCAGCGCGTAGCCCATGTTGATGCCGTTGTCCTCGAATTCGGTGCGCACGCCCTGCGTCACCTTGGCCGTTCCGCCGGCCTCGCGGATCTTCTGCAGAGCGTCGTAGGCCTTGATGCCTTCACGGATGCGGGCCTCGGCGCGCTTGACGAGTTCGTCGATGCCGGGCATCACCGTGTCGAGCGAGCGCGTGCCGATCAGCCCCATGACCGCGGGGATGTGGATGGCGTAGTGGGTCTCGCGCGCCTCCTGGTCGGGAAAGCCGACGACGGTGAAGGCCGCGGGCGCCGGTTGCGTTTCCCACATGGCCTCGATGGCGGCGAGCTTCATCTTCTGGTGTTCGCCGGAGAGGTAGCCGCTCTCGTCGCCGAGCACCGCCACCGACAGCGCGGCAGCCAGGCCGAACGAAGCCGCGACGGTCATCGAGCGCTTGGCCAGTTCGAGATGACGGCCCTTGAGCACATACCAGGCCGACACGCCCAGCACGAACACGGCGGCGCACACATACCCCGCCGACACGGTGTGCACGAACTTGGCCTGCGCCACCGGGTTGGTCAGCACCGCGGCGAAGTCGGTCACCTCCATGCGCATGGTCTGGGGGTTGAAGGCCGCGCCCACGGGGTTCTGCATCCAGCCGTTGGCGATGAGAATCCACAGCGCCGAGAAGTTGGAGCCGATGGCCACGGCCCAGGTGGCCGTCAGGTGGCCCACCTTCGAGAGCTTGTCCCAGCCGAAGAAGAACAGCCCGACGAAGGTCGCCTCCATGAAGAAGGCCATGAGCCCTTCGATGGCCAGCGGCGCACCGAAGATGTCGCCGACGTAGTGGCTGTAGTAGCTCCAGTTCATGCCGAACTGGAATTCCATCACGATGCCGGTGGCCACCCCCATCGCGAAGTTGATGCCGAACAGCACGCCCCAGAATTTCGTCATGTCGCGCCAGATCACGCGCCCGGTCATCACGTAGACCGTCTCCATGATGGCGATGATGATCGAAAGCCCGAGCGTCAGCGGCACGAACAGGAAGTGGTACAGCGCCGTCACGGCGAACTGCAGGCGCGATAGCGCGACGATGTCGAGATCCATGGTGGCTTTCCTTTGTATTCCCTGTTTTCTTGGCTTTTGAGCTCAGTCGGGGCGCAGGCTGCGCAGCGCCGTGTCGAACGCTTCGCTGCCGCGCCGCAGGTCGGCCACGACGCGGCCCTGGCGCATGCACACGAGCCGCTCGGCCAGCGCGGCCTCGCGGCGCAGGTGGGTGGCGATCAGCAGCGTGCGCGGTCCGGCGTGCTGCGCGAGGCGCCGCAGCACGTCGTGCGCGACGGCCGCGTCGAGCGCTTCGGTGGGTTCGTCGAGCAGCCACAGCGGCACGGGGCGCAACAGCAGGCGGGCCAGCGCGAGCCGGCGGCATTGTCCGCCCGAGAGACCCAGGCCGCCCTCGCCCAGGCGTGTGTCGAGTCCCGCCGGCATGGCGCGCACGTCGGCCTCGAGGCCGGCGGCCTGCAGGGCGGCATGCAACTGCGCGTCGGTGGCGTCGGGGTTGGCCAGCCGAAGATTCTCGCGCAGGCTGTCCTGGAACAGCTCGGTGCGCTGGGTGAGCAGGCAGGCGGGCTGCGCGCTGGCGCGGCCGGACTGCGGCGCGATCTCGCCGGCGATGGCGGCGAGCACGGTCGACTTGCCGGCGCCGCTGGCACCGACCAAGGCGACGCGCTCGCCCGGCGCCAGGGTCAGCGAGAGATCGCTGAACACCGCGGTGCGGCTGCCGGCGTGCGCAAAGCCGACGCGCTGCAGGATCACGGCGAAGGCGTTGTCGTGCGGGCGCTCATGGGCGGCGCCTTCGGCTCCGGCCATGCGCGGTGCAAGCCGGCGCACGGCCAGCCAGGTGCGGCCCGCATCGAGCGCGCCCCGGCGCAGGGCGGCGAAGGGCTCGGTCGCGGTGAACGCCACGAGCAGCGCCAGCGTGGCCGCCGGTGCGCCAATGGCGCCCTCGCCCACCAGCGCGCCCACGGCCAGCAGCACGCCCACCAGCGTGACGGTACTCGCGCTGCCATAGGCGAAGCCGGCGGCGGCTTCGAGCCGGTTCAGCGCGAGGTCGGCCTGGGCGAGGCGCTGGTCGGCGTGCATCACCGCGTCGCGCTGGGCCTCGATGCGGCCGGCCATCACCAGGTCGGCCTGGCCCGCCACGAGGTCGACCGCGCGCGCGCGCAGGGACTCGATGGCATGGGCGCGCCGCAAGGACGGCTGGCGCGCGCGCCATGCCACGACACAGGCGATGCCCCAGCCCACCAGCGCCAGCCACAGTGCCAGCGCCAGGCCCATGCCAGCGTGCATGAAGCCGAGCACCGCGCCGGCCAGCAGGGCGGCCCCCAGCGCCGCGGCGGCCGGCACGAACAGGCGCAGGTAGAGCGACTCGAGCGCGTCGATGTCCGAGGTCAGGCGAAACAACAGGCGGGCCGGACGCATGAGCAGCGCGCGCGCGGCGCCGGCCTGGGCCCAGCCACGGAACAGCCGCACCCGCAGCGTCGCGAGCACGGCGAAGGTCGCATCGTGCGTCACGAGGCGCTCGCCGTAGCGCGACGCGGTGCGCCCGAGCGCCAGCAGGCGGATGCCGGCCGAGGGCATGAACACGTCGAAGGTGAACGCGGTAGCCGCATGCAGGCCGGCCAGGGCGGTCGCGGTGATGAACCAGCCCGACAGGCCCAGCAGTGCCATTGCGGCGAGCACGGTGACGGCCGCGAGCAGGCAGCCCAGCAGCAACGGACGCGGCTGCGCTGCGAGGAAAGGGCGCAGCACCAGGCGCAGATCGCGCCAGTTGGAGGACGAAGACGAGGCGCCCTTCATGCGGCCTGCTCCATCGTTTCCTTGCCGAGGTGCACCGTGCGGTGCATGCGCGCGGCGAGCACCGGGTCGTGCGTGGCGACGATCAGGGTCTTGCCGCGCGCCAGCGTGACCAGCGCGTCGGCCACGCGCTCGGCGGTCTCGGTGTCCAGGTGCGCGGTCGGCTCGTCGACCAGCAGCAGATCGGCCTGCGCATGCACCGCGATGCGCGCGAGCGCGAGCCGCACCGCCTCGCCACCCGACAGGCCGCTGCCGCCCTCGCCCAGCGCCGCGCCCGGGTGTGCCTGCGCCACCGGTTCGAGCGCGGCCAGGCGCATCGCAGCCGTGACCTGAGGCGCCTCCACGCCTGCGCGGCCCAGCGCCACGTTGGCCTGCACCGAACCGGCGAAGACATGCGGCGCCTGCCCCATCCAGGCCATGCGCTGGCGCAGGCCGGCTGCGGTGTGCTCGCCGAGCGTCACGCCGCCGATCACGATGTCGCCGCGGCTGGCCGGAATCAGCCCGGCGATTAGCGACAGCAGCACCGTCTTGCCGCAGCCGCTCGGGCCGCTCAGCGCGACGTGCTCGCCAGCGGCGACGCGAAGCTCGAAGCCGTCGAAAACCTGCTGCCCTTCTTGCGCCCCTGCCGGCTTGCCGGGCCAGGAAAAATGCAGCTGGTGCAGCGCCAGCGCAGCGCCCTTCCCGCCCACTGGCGCGCGCGTGAGCACGGCGTTCGCGCCCGGCAGCGGCAAGCTGTGGCGCTGCAGCCGATCGAGCGACTCCCTGGCGGCTTCACCCGCCGCCCGGTCGTGCCACACGGCCGAGAGTTCGCGCAGCGGCTCGAAGAAGGCCGGCGCCAGCAGCAGCACGAAGAGCCCCTCGCCCAGGCTGAGTTGACGCCCCCAGGTGCCGAAGCCCAGCGTGCCCAGCAGATGGAAGCCGACGTAGGCCGCCACCATCGCGACGCCCAGCGCCGAGAACAGCTCCAACACCGCCGACGAGAGAAATGCGATGCGCAGCACCGCCATGGTCCGCCGGCGCAGCGACTGCGCGGCGTCGCCCAGGCGCTGCGCCGTGGCGTCCACCGCGCCGAGCGCGCGCAGCGTTGCCAGGCCGCGCAGCCGGTCGAGCAGGAAGGCGTTCATGCCGCCCATCTCCACCATCTGCGCCTCGCTCGCGGCCTTGGCGCGCCAGCCGACGACGGCCATGAAGATCGGAATCAGGGGCGCCGCGATCAGCAGCACCAGCGCGGCAACCCAGGAGAAGGCGGCCACCGCGCAGAGGATGACCAGCGGCACCACCATCGCGCGCCAGCGCGCCGGCTGGTAGCGCACCAGGTAGGGCACCAGCGCCTCGGCCTGCTCGGCGAGCATGCTGGCGGCCTCGCCCGAGTGCGCGCGGCTGCGGTCGAGGGGGGAACCGGCGGCCAACGACTGCACCGCCTGCGCGCGCAGGGCACTGAGTTGCGCACGCGCGCGAACAAAGGTGCGGCGCGCGCCCCAGGCCTCGCAGCCCGCACGCAGCAGGCCCAGCACCAGGATGGCGGCAGCCGGCCACAGCACCGCCGCGAAGCCCTGCCCCGACGCCAGCCCCTGGACCGCCAGCCCGAGCAACGCGGCCTGCGGCAGCCAGAACAAGGCGGCAGCGCCCTGCACCACCCCACCCACGTCGGGCGACGTGAAGGCATGGAACGGCGACCGGGGTGGTGGCTTGTTCATTACTCTTACGTATTTTCAGTAATTACTGAAATTTGAACAATCATACCAAAGCCGAGATGCCCGGGTTGCCATGCCGGTTGTCCGTGGCGCGCACGCGCCGCCCGCAGCACAGGAAGCCCAAGGCAACGAAAGACCGCGGAGCAGGCCTGGCCTGCGCGGACATCCGCGGAACCGGCTTTGCCGGGCCGCAGGATGTGTCCCCTTGAGGGGGAAGGCGAAGACGCGAAGCGCGTAGCCTGGGGGTGTTTCATTTCAGCTATTCACTGCGCTGACTTGCCACCCGCAGCGCGCGAAACACAAAGGAACGAAAGGCCGCGGAGCAGGCCATGCGCAGACATCCGCGGAACCGGCTTTGCCGGGCCGCAGGATATGTCCCCTTGAGGGGGAAGGCGAAGACGCGAAGCGCGTAGCCTGGGGGTGGCCCCGTCTCACCCCACAGCCCCGCCCTCCCGCAGCGCGGCGATGGCTGCGGCGCCATAGCCCAGCCCTGCGAGCAGTTCGTGCGTGTGCTCGCCCAGCGTGGGGGGCTGCAGGCGCACGCCCAGGCGCTGCCCGGCCATGTTGAAGGGCAGCAGCGCGGCCTGGGCCGTTTCCCCCGCGCGCGCGCCGTCGGGCAGCCGGATGTCGGCCAGGCCGCCGGTGGCCTGCAGGTGCGGGTCGTCGAACAGCTCTTCGGGCTTGGCGATGGGCGCGAACGGCAGGCCGCGCGCCTCGAAGATGTCCGACAGTTCCTGCACCGTGAACGCAGCCAGCCGCGCCCGCAGCATGGGCATCATGGTGGCACGCGCCTGCACCCGCAGGTTGTTGGTGGCCAGCGCCGGGTCGGCCTTGAGGTCGGCAAAGCCGAAGGCGTCGCAGAAGATGGCCCATTGCGCGTCGCTGACCGCGGCCAGGAATATCTGGCCGCCGTCCTTCACCGTGAACACGTCGTACACGGCCCAGGCCGAGATGCGCTCGGGCATGGGCGCGGCGGCCTGGCCGGTGATGGCGTACTGCAGCATGTGCTGGCCGACCAGGAACACGTTGTTCTCGAACAGCGCGGACTGCACCTCCTGCCCCACGCCCGTACCCATGCGCTGCATCAGCGCGCCCAGGGCACCGATGGCGCCGAACATGCCGCCCATGATGTCGTTGACGCTGCTGCCCGCGCGCAGCGGGTCGCCCGGGCGGCCGGTCATGTAGGCCAGGCCGCCCATCATCTGCACGACTTCGTCCAGCGCGGTGCGGTGCTCGTAGGGGCCGGGCAGGAAGCCCTTGTGGCTGACGTAGACCACGCGCGGGTGGACCCGGCTCAGCGCGGCGTAGTCCAGCCCGTACTTGGCCATGGTGCCGGGCTTGAAGTTCTCGGTCACCACGTCTGCGCTGCCGCAGAGCCTGTGCGCCACCTCCAGCCCGCCGGGCGTGCGCAGGTCCAGGGCGATGCTCTTCTTGTTGCGGTTGAACATGGGGAAGAAGCCCGCACCCGCCCCCAGCAGATGGCGGGTGCGGTCGCCCTCGATCGGTTCGACCTTGATCACCTCCGCGCCCATGTCGGCCAGCACCATGCCGCAGGTCGGTCCCATGACCATGTGGGTGAATTCGACGACGCGGATGCCTTGCAGCGGCAGGCGGCGGGGAGTGTCGGTAGGAACGGTGTCGGTGGGGGTCATGCGGGGATGGCAGGTTCGGTCGGGTTCAGTCTGGGGTGCCGGAACTTCCGGCCGTTGCACGCCAGGCGAGCCGCGCGGGCGTCAATAGTGCGGCGGCAGCTCGTCGCGCAGGTTGCGCGCGGCGCCGCCACCTTCGGGCATCTGCTGACGCAGTTGGCCCACCTGCCGCACGAGACGGTCGATCTGCTGCTGTTGCTGGTAGATGGTGAGGTTGAGCTGGTCCAGCAGGTCTTCGGTGAAGCTGGCCTTGACCTCGAGATCGGTCAGGCGCTGGTCGGTGGTGCGGGTGGAATCCATCGGCATATTGGACCGGATTTCGCGCGCCGCCGGAACCGGTGCCGTCGCCAGCGGGTAGAGTGCGGGGCGCGCCCTGCTACGGAGCGCTGCAGGTGCAGACGCACTCCCCCCGATGCGCTGAGCGGGGGCGACGCGGAGCGCTGGCCCCACGTGCGCCAGTTCGCGAAGCATGGCCCGGTTTTCCGGGAATCGCCGCAGGCCACGTTAGCTATGAAATATATAGCACACAGCCTAGATGGAACCTGGGCTACATCCACTTTTCCTCAAAAATCGATCCCAAAGCGCCGGATTCACGGCACCGGCGGCTGCGACAGCACCCACTGCGCCAGCAGCTTCGCGTCGGCCTCGCTCACATGGGACTGGCGCGGCATGATGACCCGGCCCCAGGTGCCCACGCTGCCGCTGCGGATCTTCGCGGCGAGCCGTGCCGGCGCGGCCGGGTCATGGCGGTAGCGCTCCGCGACCTGCGCGAAGCCCGGTCCGACCTGCTTGTGCACCATGCCGTGGCAGGCCATGCAGCCGTTCTTGCGCGCCAGCGCCGGTGCCGGCTCCTGCGCCGCGACCGGTGCGGCCGCCAGCGCAAGCAGCAGCGACAGCGCAACGATCCGCGGCACCCCCGATGCCCCGGCCTCAGCGCGACACGCCGAGCAGGCGTTCGAGCAGTTCGGGCGCATCGCGCAACTGCCGCGCCGTGCCCGCATGCACCACCGTGCCATGGTCGAGCACCACGGCCCGGTCGGAGATGGCCAGGATCGCCTGGGGATGCTGCTCCACGATGATGGCCGCCAGGCGCTCCTCGCGGGTGATGCGGCGGATGGCGCGCAGCAGCTCCTCCACGAGGATCGGCGCCAGGCCCTCCAGCGGCTCGTCCAGCAGCAGCAGTTGCGGGTTGAGCACCAGCGCGCGGCCGACCGCCAGCATCTGCTGCTCGCCGCCCGACAACTGGTTGCCCAGGTTGCCCCTGCGCTCGGCCAGGCGCGGGAACATGCGGTAGACGCCCTCCGGCGTCCACTTGCCGGGGCGCGCGACGGCGCTCAGGTTCTCGTGCACCGTGAGCGACTTGAAGATGTTGCGCTCCTGCGGCACCCAGCCGATGCCGGCGGCGGCGCGCTGGTGCGGTGCCAGCGTGTGCAGGGCCGCGCCGTTGAGCATGATGCTGCCGCCGTGCTGCCGGGTGGCGCCGGCCAGGGTGTTGATCAAGGTGGTCTTGCCGGTGCCGTTGCGGCCCAGCAGCGCCAGGGTTTCGCCCGCGCCCAGGCCGAGCGACACGCCGTCGATCACCACCGCCTCGCCGTAGCCGGCGCGCAGCCTCTCTACCCGTAGCAGTTCAGCCATGCTGGAGTTCCGTTCCGTGGGGCGCTGCATGCGCGCTGCCGTGGCCGAGATAGACCTCCTTCACGCGCGGGTCGGCGGCGATCTGCTCGGGGCTGCCCTCGGTGAGGAGCGTGCCATTGACCAGCACCGTCATGCGCCTGGCGAAGCTGAAGACCAGGTCCATGTCGTGCTCGATCAGCAGCACCGAGACATCGGCCGGCAGCGCGGCGACGGTCTGCAGCAGCTCCTCGCGCTCGCCGGCCGGCACGCCCGCCACCGGCTCGTCCAGCAGCAGCACGCGCGGCTCGCAGGCCAGGGCGATGGCGATTTCCAGCAGGCGGCGCTTGCCATAGGCCAGGTGGCGCGTGGGCTGCGTTGCCACCTCGGCCAGGCGGAACTGCTCCAGCAGTTCGCCGGCGCGGGCGGCCACGCCGGCGTCGCTGCCGACCGGCTGCCACCACCTGCCGCCCAGGCCGCGCCGCTGCCCCACCACCAGGGCCAGCGTCTGCAGCGGCGTCATGCTGTCGAACAACTGGTTGATCTGGAAGGTGCGCACCATGCCGCGCTGCACGCGCTGGTGCGGCGCAAGGGCGGTGACGTCCTCGCCCTCCAGCAGAATGCGACCTTCGCTGGGCCGCAGCACGCCGGTCAGGATATTGATCAGCGTGGTCTTGCCCGCGCCGTTGGGGCCGATCAGCGCATGGCGCGCGCCGTGCTCCAAGTCCAGGCTGACGTCGTTGGTGGCGACGATGCCGCCAAAGCGCATCACCAGGCCCTTGGCCGAAAGTACCGCGCTCATGCCTTGGTCCCCTTCGCTCCGCGGAACCAGGTCTGCGGCCGCAGCAGGCGGTCGCGGCCGACCAGCACCAGCAGCACCAGGATCAGGCCGATCCAGAACATCCAGTACTGGGGCGTGATGGACGATAGGCTGTCCTGCAGCACCTTGAACACGATGGCGCCGGCAATGCCGCCATAGAGCCAGCCGATGCCGCCGATGACCAGCATCAGCAGCACGTCGGCCGAGCGGTCGAAGGCCAGCACGTCGAGCGAGGCAAAGCCCGTGGTCTGCGACAGCAGCGCGCCGGCGGCGCCCGCGATGGCCGCCGCCACGGTGTAGACCACGGCCAGCCGCGACACCACGGGGATGCCGATGGCCGAGGCGCGCAGGCGGTTGTCGCGGATCGCCATCAGCGTGGCGCCGAAGGGCGAATGCACGATGCGGCGCATCAGCACGAATAGCAGCAGGAACACGCTGAGCGAATACCAGGCCGCCGTGCGGCCGTACAGGTCGAAGTCGAACAGGCCCAGCACCGGGCCCAGCACCACGCCCTGCAGGCCGTCGGCGCCGCCGGTGAGCCAGTCGAGCTTGTTGGCGAGTTCCAGCAGCAGCAGCGCCGTGCCCAGCGTGACCATGAGCCGGGTCAGGTCGCTGCCGCGCAGGATGGTGAGGCTGGCCACCGCGCCCAGCAGCGCCGTCGCGGCCATGGCCACCAGCAGGCCCACGGTGGGGTCGGGCATGACGTGCTTGGCGAACAGCGCCGCGACGTAAGCGCCAAAGCCGAAGAAGCCCGCATGGCCCAGCGAGACGATGCCGGTGTAGCCCAGGATCAGGTCCAGCGACACCGCGAACAGCGCGACGATGGCGATCTCGTTCACCATCAGCGCATGCTGCGGCACCAGCAGCGGCGCGGCAAAGGCCAGCGCCCACAACACGAATTCCCACGCGCGAGGGCGCGAACCGGCACGCAATGCCGCCAGGTAGCGTGGCGCGTCCATCAGCGGCGGCCCCCACGGGTGAACAGGCCTTGCGGGCGCCAGAGCAGGATCAGGATCATCAGCAGGTAGACCGTGAAGGCCCCCATCTTCGGGATGTAGTATTTGCCGGCCACGTCGGCAATGCCCAGCAGCAGCGCGGCTGCCAGCGGGCCGGTGATGGAAGAGGTGCCGCCCACGGCCACCACGATCAGGAAGTAGATCATGTACTTGAGAGGGAAGGTCGGGTCCAGCCCCAGGATCTCGGCGCCCAGCGCGCCGCCCAGGCCGGCCAGGCCCGAGCCCATGGCGAAGGTCAGCAGGAACACCACGTTGACGTTGATGCCCAGGCCCGCGGCCACGCGCGGGTCGTCCACCGCGGCGCGCAGGCGGCTGCCGAAGCGGGTCCTGGACAGCAGCAGTTGCAGCACCACGGTCAGCACCGCACAGATGGCGATGATGAACAGCCGGTAGTGGCCCATGCCCAGCAGCAGCGCGCCCTCGCCGATCTCGGTGCGCCCGCGCAGCCACTGCGGTATCTGCACGTTCTGCTGCGAGCCGCCGACGAAGTAGTCCACCGCCGCCACGGCCATGAAGGCCAGCCCGATGGAGAACATCACCTGGTCCAGGTGCGGCTTCTTGTACATGGGCCGGTACAGCGTGCACTCCAGCAGGGCGCCCAAGGCCGCCGTCAGCACGAAGGCCAGCGGCAGGCAGGCCAGGAAGGGCACGCCCAGGCGCTGCATGGCCAGCACCGTGATGTAGCCCCCCGCCATGGCAAAGGCGCCATGCGCCAGGTTGATGAAGTTCATCAGCCCCAGCGTCACAGCCAGCCCGACCGCAAGCACGAACAGCAGCATGCCGTAGGCGATGCCGTCGAAAAGTATGGTGAGCATGGTGCTGACGGAAAAACAAGCGCCCTTGCCCACCATGGGCCCAAGGGCGCAACCGGAATTCGGCATGGTACGGCGGCGCTTAAGGTAACGCTGAATAAGTCCGCGTGGTGGCGCGCGCCCTGGTGTGGGATGGGATGCAAGGCGCAAACCGCAGCCATAGCCGCAGCTATGGCGAGGATTTGCAACGCCGCAGACCGCCCACAGCAGGGATGCGCGACACGCGAGGGACTTGTTCAGCGTTGCCTTAAACCCTGCCGCGCGCCGCCTTACTTGCCTGCTTTTGCTGGATCCTTGACCTGCTTGATCGAATCAAATTCGACGTTGTAGAGCTTGCCGTCCTTCTTCTCAACCTTGCGCAGGTAGACGTCCTGGATCACGTCGCGTGTCTGCGGGTCGATGGTGACCGGGCCGCGCGGGCTCTCGAAGCTCAGGCCCTTCATGGCCGCCAGCAGCGCCGGGCCGTCGCCCTTGCCATCGGTGGCCTTGAGCGCCTGGTAGATCAGGTGCATGCCGTCATAGCCGCCCACGGCCATGAAGTTGGGGCGCATGCCCTTGTTGGCCTGCTCGAAGGCGGCGACGAATTTCCGGTTCACCTCCGACGGGTGCGCGGCGGAGTAGTGGTGCGAGGTGACCACGCCGAGCGCGCCGTCGCCCATGTCGTTGAGCTGATCGTCGTCCGTGACGTCGCCGGTGGCGATCATCCGGATGCCGGCCTTGTCCAGGCCGCGCTCCAGGAACTGCTTCATGACCGCCGCGCCGTTGCCCGAGGGCACGAAGACGAACAGCGCATCGGGCCTGGCGTCGCGCACCTTCTGCAGGAAGGGCGCGAAATCCGGGTTGCGCAGCGGTACGCGCAGGGATTCGGTCACCTCGCCGCCATTGGCGGTGAAGCGCTCCTTGAAGAACTTCTCGGCGTCCAGGCCCGGGCCGTAGTCCGACACCAGGGTGACGACTTTCTTGATGCCGTTCTTCGGCGCCCAGTCGGCCATGGAGACGGTCACCTGCGGCAGCGTGAAGCTCGAGCGCACCACGAAGGGCGAGGCCTCGGTGATGCTGGAGGTGGCCGCGGCCATGACGATCTCGGGCGTCTTGGACTGCGTGGCGATCAGCGCCACGGCCAGCGCCAGCGGCGTGAGGCCGAAGCCGGCCAGCACGCCGACCTTGTCGTTGACCACCAGTTCCTGGGCAATGCGCTTGCTGACGTCGGGCAGGCCGGTGTCGTCCTTGATGATCAGCTCGACCTTGCGGCCGGCCACGGTGTCGCCGTTCTGCGCCATGTACAGGCGCGCGGCGGCCTCGATCTGGCGGCCGGTGCTGGCGGCCTGGCCGGTCATGGGCAGGATCAGGCCGATCTTGAAGGGCGTCGTCTGCGCCAGCGCCGGCAGCGTGGCCAGCGCGATCACGGCGGCGGACGCGGCGGTGCGGAGGAAGGCTCTCTTGTGCATGGGTCGGGTCTCCAAAGTGTGGGCCAAAGGCCTCTGATTCTCGTCGCTTCAGGGCCGGGTATCGGCCCCGGTCCATTGTGGACCGGGGCGGGACTCAGTCATCGGGGCGAAAGGCCGAATCCAGCGTCACCGCCCCGACCACGCGCGAGACGCAGGCGCAGATGCGGCGGTTTTCGGCCTTCTCGTGCTCGCTCGGGAACACGTCGCGGTGGTCGATCTCGCCCTCCAGCGCCAGCACGTCCATGGCGCACAGGCCGCATTCGCCACGGCGGCAGTCCGACAGCGTCTGCACGCCGGCGCCTTCGAACATGGCGAGCGAGCCGCCACGGCCGTCGTCCAGCCGCTTGACGGCGATGCGCCAGGCGCCGTCGTCGGGCGCGCCGACCAGCGAATAGGAGCGGGTCTGCGGCCGGCCGCCGACCAGCACCAGCACCTGCAGGTCGCTGCCGGGCGCCCAGTCGCCGCAGCCGGCGGCGCCGTCGTGCGCGGGGCGCAGCAGGATCTCGCGCACGCTCGGGGTCAGCTCGCGCACGGCCGTGACGACGGCCTCGCTCCAGTGGGCATGGGTACGCATGGGAATGTCTCGTGGGAATCCGGGGAAACGGTCAGCGGCGGCGGATCAGCTGCACGCCGGGCATCTGGTGCACCTGCGGGCGGGTCACCGCCTCGCGCAGGTTGCGCTGGGCGATGCGCGAGTGCTCGCGCATGATGGCTTCGGCCCTGCCGCCTTCGCGCCGCTCGATGGCGTCGAGCACCTGCTGGTGCTGGTCCTGCGCCACCACCAGCATGTCGCGCGCGGCGGGCGAATGCGCCTGCACCACGACGAAGCCCGAAGGCGAGGCGAACGGCAGGTGCGTGATGCGATCGAGTTCGCGCGTGAGGAACGGGCTGTCGGCCATTTCGCCGAGCAGCGCATGGAACTGCGCATTCAGCGCCACGTAGCGCGTGAAGGCGTCGTCGCCCAGCACCGGCGGCTGCAGCAGCGCATCGATCTGGCGCAGGCACTGGCGCGCCTCGGCCAGCACCACCGCGGCCACGCCGCGCTCGGCCGCCAGGCGCGCGGCCAGGCCCTCGACCGTGCCCCGCAGCTCGATCGCCTCGGCCACGTCGCGCTCGGAAAAGGTCTTGACCGCGTAGCCGCCATTGGGCAGCGCCTGCAGCAGTCCTTCCTGCTCCAGCCGCATCAGCGCGGCGCGGATCGGCGTGCGCGACACGCCCAGCTTCTCCACCAGCGCCAGCTCGGCAATGCGCGCACCGCCGGGCAGCTCGCCGGCCAGCACCATCTCGCGCAGCCGCAACTGCGCCTTGACGGCCTGGCTGGAGCCGGCGGCGTCGTCTGGTTTCGGGGCGGGGTCAGGCCGCACGGCGGATGGGGATGACCGGGGTTGCGGGACGCTCCCTGGCCACCATGGCATCGATCAGCCTGCGCGCCCACAGCGCGCCGGCGTCGATGTTGAGGTTGTGGAACTCGCGGTCCGGGTGCTCGTCCATGGCCCTCTGCTGGGCTTCGAGCACCAGTTCGTCCTCGCGGAAGATGCCGGCCACGCCTTCGCGCAGTTCGTGCGTCAGGCGCTGCTCGCCCAGGCAGTAGTTGCGCGCGAAGGCCCAGAAATACAGGCAGGTCCTGTCGGTTTCGGGCGTGATCGTGTTGAGCACGTAGCCGTTGACGCCGCGGCTGCGGTCGCCCGGATCGTCGCCGCGCGGCACCGCGCCGCCGCCCGCCTCGGCCACGCCGACGTCGATGTTGACGGTGCACTGCGCATCGAAGCGGATGATCTGCCAGCGGTCCACCTTGCCGGTGTAGCCACGCGCATGGCGGATCTGGCCGGCCCAGAACGGCGGCGCATCGATGTTGTCCATCCAGCGCGTGACGGTGGCGCTGCGCTCGCCGTGGGTGGCGACGAAGGGCGCCTCGGCCACCGCGCGCTTGCCGATGGAGCAGCCGTGCACGAAGGTCTCGTGCGTCAGGTCCATCAGGTTGTCGACCACCAGCCGGTAGTCGCAGTGCACGCGGATCATCTTGCCGTCGCCGGCCCAGGCCGGATCGTCGTTCCAGTGCATGTCGGGGATCAGCGCCGGGTCGGCCCTGGCCGGATCGCCGGGCCAGACCCAGGCCAAGCGGTGCCGCTCCACCACCGGGAATGCGCGCACGCAGGCCGAGGGGTTGAGCGTCTCCTGGCTCGGCATCTGGGTGCAGCGGCCCTGGGCGTTGTAGACCAGCCCGTGGTAGCCGCAGACCACCTCGTCGCCCTCCAGCCGCCCCATCGACAAGGGCACCAGCCGTTGCCAGCAGGCGTCTTCGAGCGCGGCGATCTGGCCGGCGGCGGTGCGGTGGAGCACCATTTTCTGCTTGCAGACGGTGCGTGGCAGCAGGGCGCGCCCGACGTCGACGTCATAGGCGGCGGCGTACCAGGCATTCAGCGGAAAGGACGGCGTGGGCGTGTTCATGAATACCCAATGTATACAGAGATGCCAAAGAATCCAGAAAATTTAGCCAATACAAGGAAAAACTCTATAACTCTGTATTCACACGTGTCGCGAATTGATGTTCTACGATCATGGACGTTTAGTCCCAGTTTTCCCATTGCGCAGAGTCCCTGCAACCGCTCAGCTCCAAAAGCCGCGAAGCAGGCCAAGCGCAAACCGCCGCGGAACTGGCTTTGCCAGGCCGCAGGCGGTGCCCCCTGCAAGGGGGTTGGCGTAGCGACATGACGTGCGCGAAGACTGGGGGTGCGCAACTACCTGGAGATTCCATGACCCACCCCGTCCTGCCCGCCCGCTACGACCACGTTGGCAGCTTCCTGCGCCCCCGCTACCTGCTGGAGGCGCGCGAGCAGAAGGCCCAGGGCACGATCAACGCCGAGCAGTTGCGCGCGGTCGAAGACAAGGCGATCACCGAGATCGTGAAGTTCCAGGAAGACGTGGGCTTGAAGAGCATCACCGACGGCGAGTTCCGCCGCACCTACTTCCACATCGACTTCCTGGAGCAGATCGGCGGCGTCAAGACCGACATCCCCGTGACCATCCAGAAGGCCGACGGCACGCAGGAACTGGCACCGCCGGTGATGCGCGTGGTGGACAAGGTTCGCCACGTCAAGGACATCCAACTGGCCGACTTCCGGTACCTCAAGAGCCAGGTGTCGGCCGGCAGCACGCCCAAGGTCACCATCCCCTCGCCCACCATGCTGCACTTTCGCGGCGGCCGCGCGGGCATCAGCCAGCAGCACTACCCCGAGCTGGACCCGGCCTTCTACGACGACGTGGCCCAGGCCTATGGCGACGAGCTGCGCAGCCTGGCGGCCGCCGGCTGCACCTACGTGCAGATGGACGACACCAACCTGGCCTATCTGTGCGACGAGAAGATGCGCGAAGCAGCCCGCCAGCGCGGCGACGACCCCAACGAACTGCCGCACCGCTACGCCGCCTTCATCAACAAGGTGGTCGCGCAGAAGCCCGGCGGCATGACCCTGGCCATGCACCTGTGCCGCGGCAACTTCAAGAGCACCCACGCCGCCGCCGGCAACTACGAGCCCGTGGCCGAGGCCCTGCTGCAGGAGATGGACCTGGACGCCTACTTCCTCGAATACGACGACCACCGCAGCGGCGACTTCAAGCCCCTGCGCTACCTGCCCAAGGGCAAGATGGTGGTGCTGGGCCTGGTCACCACCAAGTTCGGCGCGCTGGAGGACAAGGACGAGCTCAAGCGCCGCATCGACGGCGCCGCCCGCTACGCGCCGCTGGAGCAATTGGCGCTGTCGCCGCAGTGCGGCTTCAGCAGCACCGTTCACGGCAACGACATCGCGGTGGAGGCCCAGCGCGCCAAGCTGCGCCTGGTGATCGAAACCGCGCGCGAGGTCTGGGGCGAGGACTGAAGCACCCCCAGGCTGCGCGCTTCGCGTCTTCGCCTTCCCCCTGCGAGGGGGCTGAGCCCGTGCACGAAAGGTCCGGTGGACCTTTCGTGACTGGCGAAGAGCCGCGCCGCTGGCCCGGCGCGGTCTGCAAGACCTCTCCTGCGAACCGGCGCAGCCGGCTCCGCGGATGTCTGCGCATGGCCTGCTCCGCGGCCTCCTGAGCTTTTACATTTCATGCGCTGCGGGCGGCGCGTAGCGCTCTGGAGGACCGACCCGGCCTACACTCGAAGCACTGCCCCTCCCCGCCGCGCCCGCGGCCACCTTCATGCACGAACGCTCGCCTTCCGAAATCGCCCGCGAAACGCTCAAGCAACTGGCGGTCCGCAAGCTGACTCCGACGCCCGAGAACTACCAGGCGCTGTACGACGAGATCGGCGGCACGCTCTCCTCCGGGCCTTTTCCTGATGCCGCGCTGCGCCGCATCGCCCAGGCGCTGCCTGGGCAGACCCCGGTGCAGAAACGCCTGCTGACGCAGTTCAGCGCCGCGGTCGAGCAGCGCAGCTGGTCCGAGTTGCAGCGCGCGCTGCATGGCTACGCCCAACTGGGCCTGGGCGCGGCGGCGGCGGACGCGGAGCCGCCCGAGCCCGCGGCGCCCGCCCTGCCTGCGGAATGGCTGGAGCAGACGGCGCGGCTGGTGGAGTACATCCTGCCGGCCCTGCCCGCCGATGACGCCCGCCTGCACGAGAGCGCCGCCCAGGTGTTGCAGGCGCTGCGCCATCCCACGCCCGACACCGCGGCCCTGCCCGCCATGCTGGGCAACCTAGCGTTTCGCCTCTCCTTCGCGGCCGAGGAGCAGGCCGCCGTGCAGCGCACCTTGCTGGCGTCGCTGCAACTGGTGTTCCAGAACATCGGCGAGCTCAGCAGCGACGACCGCTGGCTGCGCGGCCAGGCAGAAGCACTGCGCGAAGCGGCCACGCCGCCACTGTCGCTGCGCCGGCTCGACGAGCTGCAGGTACGCCTCAAGGACGTGATCTTCAAGCAGTCCGAAGCCAAGGCGCGCCAGCTCGACGCCCAGGAGCAGATGAAGCAGATGCTCGCCAGCTTCATCGAGCGCCTGTCGCAGATGTCCGAGAACAGCGGCATCTACCACGACATGGTCGAGGGCTGCGCCCAGCGGCTGGGCGCCGCCACCTCGCTGGAGGAGATCGCGCCCGTGCTGCAGGAAGTCATCGCCGCCACCCGCGCCATGGCGCTGGACAGCCGCGTGCACCGCGACGAACTGCAGGCGCTGCAGGAACGCACCACCGCCACCCAGGCCGAGATCGCGCGGCTGCAGCAGGAACTGGTGCAGGCGAGCGCCCAGGCGCGCCACGACCCGCTGACCGGCGCGCTCAACCGCAAGGGCCTGGACGAGGCCATGGAGCGCGAGCTCGCGCGCGCGCGCCGCGCCAGCACGCCGCTGTGCCTGGGCATGCTGGACATCGACAACTTCAAGAAGATCAACGACCACCACGGCCACGACAGCGGCGACGCGGCACTGCTGCACCTGGCCAACGTGGCGCGCGCCGCCCTGCGCGCGCAGGACTCGCTGGCGCGTTACGGCGGCGAGGAATTCGTGGTGCTCATGCCCGACACCGCGCCCACCGTCGCCGTCGAAGTGCTGCAGCGCCTGCAGCGCGAACTGACCAAGCATTTCTTCCTGGCCAACAACGAAAAAGTGCTGATCACCTTCAGCGCCGGCGTCTCGGCCCTGGCCGGCGAAGAAGACCTGGCCGACGCGCTGCGCCGCGCCGACCAGGCCATGTACCTGGCCAAGCGCGCGGGCAAGAACCGGGTGATGCTGGGGTAGGCGTCCGGCTCGGCGCCCAGCTCCTTCGCTATAAAATACATAGCTAAAAGCCAATAAAATACCTGGGCTACAGCCGTTTTTCATCCAGAATCCAGGCCCCATCCCCCGCCACGGGCCTCGCGGCGCGCCACAGTGGGTCCCGTCCTACCGGCACGCCAGCCGCTTGCGCGATACTGCAAGCCATGCTGCGCCCGCTTCTCGACTGGCTGCCGACCATTCCCGAGCACCTGCTGTTCGGCTCCCTTGCGGTGCTGGCCTACGTGGTCACCACCCGGGCCCGGCGCGAGCAGCGCGCGCCCTCCAGCGCCATCGCCTGGGTCATGGGCCTGGCGCTCATGCCCTACGTCGTACTGCCCATGTACCTGATGTTCGGCTCGCGCAAGCTGCGGCCGGCCGGGCTGCCGCGCGCGCGCGTGGCCATACCCTCGGGCCACTGGGCGGCCGAGCTGATCGGCAGCTTCGGGCTGGCGCCGCCTTCGGCCTGCAGCGTGCGCCTGCACCAGGACGGCAGCGCGGCCCTGGCGGCCCTGCGGGACACGATCGCGCAGGCGCGCAGCCGGCTGGACGTGTGCACCTTCCTGATCGGCGACGACGAGATCGGCCGCGATACCGTGGAGCGGCTGGCCGCGCGCGCGCGCGAGGGCCTGCGCGTGCGCCTGCTGCTCGACGGCTTCGGCGCGCTGGTGGCGCCGCGCCGCTACTTCGACGCGCTGCGCGCCGCCGGGGCCGAGGTGGCGGTGTTCCGCCCCTTCTTCAGCCTGCGCAGCGTGGGCCCGCGCAACCTGCGCAACCACCGCAAGCTGCTGATCGCCGACAACGCCTGGCTCTGGTGCGGCGGCCGCAACCTGGCGGCGGAATACTTCACCGGCCGGCCGGGCGAGGCGGCATGGACCGACCTGTCCTTCGACCTGCAT
The DNA here is from genome assembly GCF_016428875.1 of Xylophilus sp. ASV27. Classification (GTDB taxonomy): domain Bacteria; phylum Pseudomonadota; class Gammaproteobacteria; order Burkholderiales; family Burkholderiaceae_C; genus Xylophilus. Next base: position 47,820 of record NZ_JAELTO010000001.1, on the reverse strand, counting down.
GGCGGCGTGGCGGCGGCCGCGGCGCACCAGTTCGAGCAGGACTGGGCCGCCGCCCGGCGCCAGGCGCCGCGCCCGGCGGCCCGCCCGCCCGAAGCGCCGCATGGCGCGCTGGCCCAGTTCCTGCCGAGCGGCCCGGACCAGTTGGAAGACACGGCGCAGGCCCTGCTGATCGACGCCTGCTTCCGGGCGCGGCAGCGCATCCTGATCGTCACGCCCTACTTCGTGCCGGACAACGGCCTGCGCGACGCCATGCGGCTGGCCGCGCGGCGCGGGGTGCGGATCACGGTGGCGCTGCCCACGCAGTCCAACCACCGGCTGGCCGACTTCGTGCGCACCCGCTCCATGCGCGACCTGGCGCAGACCGGCGTGCGCTTCAGCCTGCTGCCGGCCATGGCGCACGCCAAGGCGGTGGTGGTGGACGACACGCTGGCCCTGTGCGGCTCGATCAACCTGGACCTGCGCAGCCTGCTGCTCAACCACGAGGCGGCGGTGGTGTTCTACAGCCAGGCCGAGATCGAATGGCTGGCCCGCTGGATCACCGCGCTGGCGGCCACCGGCGCCGACTTCGACCCCCAGCCGCCGGGCCTGATGCGCGACATCAGCGAAGGCCTGCTGTTGACCATCGCGTTCCAGCTATGAGCCTGCACCCTGCCGAACTGCTCCAGAACTACGGCTACTACGCCGTCTTCCTTGCCGGCCTGATCGAGGGCGAAACCATGCTGCTGCTGGGCGCCTACGCGGTGCACGCGGGCTACCTGCGCCTGCTGCCGCTGATCGCCTGCGGCGCCGGGGCGGCCTTCCTGACGGACCAGTTCTACTTCTTCCTCGGCCGGCGCAAGGGACAGGAACTGCTGCAGCGCCACCCGCGGTTGCAGAAGCGCTTCGACAAGGCCTTTCGCTTCGTCGGCCGGCACCCGGTGGCCACGGTGCTGCTGATGCGCTTCGCCTGGGGCCTGCGCATCGTGCTCCCGGTGACGCTGGGCATGAGCCGCATGCGCGCGGCCGTCTACGTGCCCTTGAGCGCGGCCGCGGCGGTCATCTGGGCCACCACCGTGGCCAGCGTGGGCGTCTGGGTGAGCGAGGCGCTCAAGTCGCTGGTGGGCAGCCTGCACCCTTACGAGCTGGTGCTGATCGGCGTGGCGCTGGTGATCGGGCTGGTGGTGGCCATACGCCATATCCGGATGGCGTGACGTGCCCGCTGCCCGCCTCCACACTCCCCGTGGCATGGCGTGGCAAGCCGGGCTGCTGGTCCTGCTCATGCTGGCGGCGGCGTGCGCGCAGGCCGCCGACACGCTGCGCATCGGCTCCAAGCGCTTCACCGAGAGCTACATCCTGGCCGCGCTGCTGGCCCGGCAGGCAGAGGCCACCGGCACGGCCACGCGCGTGTCGCAGGGGCTGGGCAATACCGCCATCGTCTACGCCGCGCTGCAAGGCGGCAGCATCGACCTCTACCCGGAGTACACCGGCACCATTGCGCAGGAGATCCTGCGCCGGCCGCAGGCCACCAGCCTGTCCGCGCTGCAGCAGGCGCTGGCGCCGCTGGGCCTGGGCGTGGCGATCCCGCTGGGCTTCAACGACGGCTACGCTCTGGCCGTGCGCGCCGACGATGCCCGGCGCCTGCAGTTGCGCACGCTGGCCGATCTGGCGCGCCACCCCGCGCTGCGGCTGGGGCTGTCCCACGAATTCCTGGGCCGCGCCGATGGCTGGAAGGGCCTGGCCGCCCACTACCGGCTGCCGCAGACGCCGCAGGCGCTCGACCACGGCCTGGCCTACGACGCCCTGGGGCGGCGGCAGGTGGACGTGATCGACATCTACACCACCGACGCGCAGATAGCGCGGCGCGGCCTGCAGGTGCTGCGGGACGAAGACGGCTATTTCCCGCGCTATGACGCGGTGGTGCTGTACCGGCTGGACGTTGCGCAGCGCTTCCCCGCCGCCTGGGCCGCCCTGCAGCGACTGGAGGGGCGCATCGACGAGACGCGCATGGCGCAGCTGAACGCGCGCGCCGAGGTCGACGGCGTGCCCTTCGACGTGCTGGCGCGCGAGGCCCTTGCGCCCGCCGCCCAGGACGCGGGCACGGCCGGCCGCGGCTTTCTCGGCAAACTGCTGGGGCCGGACCTCTGGCGGCTCACGCGCCAGCACCTGACCCTGGTCGTGGCGGCCGTGGCGCTGGCGGTGCTCGCCGGGGTGCCGCTGGCGGTCTTCGCCGCCGAGCGCCCGCGCCTGCGTGGGCTGCTGCTGGGCACGGCCGGCCTGCTGCAGACCGTGCCATCGCTGGCGCTGCTGGCCATGCTGATCTCCTGGATGGGGGTGATCGGCACGGTGCCTGCCCTCACCGCACTGGCGCTCTACGCGCTGCTGCCGGTGATGCGCAACACCGCCACCGGCCTGGCCAGCGTGCCCGAGGGCCTGCGCGCCGCCGCGCTGGCCCTGGGCTTGACGCCCGCCCAGCGCATGCGGCAGGTCGAACTGCCGCTGGCGCTGCCGGTGCTGCTGGCCGGGGTGCGCACGGCAACCTCGATCTCCATCGGCACCGCCACCATTGCGGCCTTCATCGGCGCGGGCGGCTACGGCGAGCGCATCGTCACCGGCCTGGCGCTGAACGACCGCGGCCTGCTGCTGGCCGGTGCACTGCCGGCCGCGCTGCTGGCACTGCTGAGCGAAGGTCTGTTCGAGTGGCTGGAGCGGTCGCTGCGGCGCTAGCAGGAGATGCGGCCCCGGACCCTGCTCGTGCCGAGAAGTCGCAATGACGCAAGCGGAATGAGCCGCGCCTGACACGGCCGCGGCGATCCGCGGAAGGTCATACGGCCGATAACCACAGGCGATCATTCGCTTCCAAGAAACGATTGGACGGCTATTGATTGCCGCCTTGTAATCCTGCACCGGCCATCCAAGCGAGGAGGCCTGCAACAGGAGACAACACACATGGACTCAATTGGTCGCGGCATCCTGCGGGTGCTGCGCGTCTGCATCGTCGCGAGCCTCGGGCTCATGGTCGTGCTGGTGTTCGGCAACGTAGTGCTGCGCTACGGCTTCAACTCCGGCATCAGCATTTCCGAAGAAGCCTCGCGCTATCTGTTCGTCTGGCTCACCTTCATCGGGGCGGTGGTCGCGATGCACGAACACAGCCACCTGGGCGTGGACACGCTGGTGTCACGCCTGCCGGCCGCCGGCAAGAAGTTCTGTGCCGTGGCCGCCGACCTCCTGATGCTGGGCTGCTGCGGACTGCTGTTCGCCGGCAGCCTTCAGCAGACGAGCATCAACATGGGCAATGCGGCGCCGGTGTCGGGCATCCCGGTCGGCGTGATGCACCTGGCCGGCGTGGTGGCCAGCGTCGGACTGTTCATCGTGATCGGCCTGCATCTGCTGCGCGTCCTGAGCGGGCGCGCCAGCGAGCGGGACCTGGTGCAGGTGGTCGAGAGCGAGGACCGCCTGCCCGAGTCCGCGGCGGCCCCGGCGGAGGCGCGTCGATGACCATCGCCGTCTTCCTCTTCGCGCTGCTGGGCGCCATGGCGCTGGGCATGCCGATCGCCTTCGCGCTGGTGGTCTGCGGCGTCGCGCTGATGTTCCAGCTCGACAACTTCGACGCGCAGATCGTCGCGCAGAACCTGGTCAACGGCGCCGACAGCTTTCCGCTGCTGGCCGTGCCCTTCTTCATGCTGGCGGGCGAGTTCATGAACGCCGGCGGGCTGTCGCGGCGCATCGTGGACCTGGCCATGGCCATCATCGGCCACAAGCGTGGCGGCCTGGGCTACGTGGCGGTGTTCGCGGCCATCATCATGGCCAGCATGTCGGGCTCGGCCGTGGCCGATACCGCCGCCGTGGGCGCGCTGCTGATCCCGATGATGCGCAAGGCCGGCTACGACGTTAACCGCTCGGCCGGGCTGATCGCCTCGGGCGGCATCATCGCGCCGGTGTTGCCGCCATCGATCCCCTTCATCATCTTCGGCGTGGCCGGCGGGGTGTCGATCAGCAAGCTGTTCCTCGCGGGCATCGTGCCGGGCCTGATGATGGGCGTGGTGCTGGTCTTCACCTGGTGGCTGGTGACGCGCAAGGAGACCCTCACCGTATCGCCTCGCCAGTCGATGCGCGAGGTGGGCCGCTGCTTCGTGCGCGGCTTCTGGGCGCTGATGATCCCGCTGATCATCGTGGGCGGCATCAAGCTGGGCGTGTTCACGCCGACCGAGGCGGGCGTGGTGGCGGCGGTCTATTCCTTCGTCGTCGCCACCTTCGTCTACCGCGAGCTCAAACTGTCGCAGCTCTACGGCCTGTTCCTGGCCGCGGGCAAGACCACGGCGGTGGTCATGTTCCTGGTGGCCGCCGCCGGCGTGTCGGCCTGGCTGATCACCGTGGCGGACCTGCCGCAGGCCGTCATCTCGCTGCTGGAGCCGCTGATCGGCAACAAGATCCTGCTGATGATCGTGATCATGGTCATCGTGGTGGTGGTGGGCACTGCGCTCGACCTGGTCCCCACCATCCTGATCCTGACGCCGGTGCTGATGCCGGTGGTCAAGCAGGCCGGCATCGACCCGGTCTACTTCGGCGTGCTGTTCATCATGAACAACGCCATCGGCCTGATCACGCCGCCGGTGGGCACGGTGCTCAACGTGATCTGCGGCGTGAGCAAGATCACCATGGACGACGTGATGAAGGGCGTCTGGCCCTTCCTGCTGGCGCACCTGCTGCTGCTGGCCGCGCTCACGCTGTTCCCGCAGCTGGTACTGGTGCCCATGAAGTGGTGGATGTGATGGCACACCCCCAGGCTTCGCGCACTGCGTGTCGCTTCGCCCACCCCCTTGTCGGGGGCACATCCAGCGGACCGGCGGAGCCGGCTCCGCGGATGTTTGCGCATGGCCGGCTCCGTGGCCTTCGGAGGCTTTGGGCTTTGTGCGCGGCCGGCGATGCACAGCTCCACAGATAGCGGAATGAACATCCTCCCCGCATTCGACCTGCCGATCGTCGACGCGCACCAGCATTTCTGGGACCCGGTGCGCAACTACCATCCGTGGCTGCGCGACGAGCCGATGGTGCCGTTCCGCTATGGCGACTACTCGGCGATCCGCACGCGCTTCCTGCCGCCGGACTACCTGCGCGAGACGGCCGGCTGGAACGTGGTCAAGACGGTCTATGTCGAGACCGAGTGGGACCCCGCCGACCCGCTGGGCGAGACCCGCTACGTCCACGAACTGGCGCAGGAGCATGGCTACCCGCATGCCGTGGTGGCGCAGGCCTGGCTGCACCACGCGGACGCGGCCGAACTGCTGGCGCGGCAGGCCGCCTTCCCGCTGGTGCGCAGCGTGCGCCACAAGCCGGCCGCCGCGGCCACCCCTGCCGACGCACGGCGCGGCCAGGCCGGCGGCATGGACGACCCGCGCTGGCGCGAAGGCTACGCCGCGCTCGGCCGCCATGGCCTGATGTTCGACCTGCAGACCCCCTGGTGGCACCTGGACGCGGCGGCCGAGCTGGCGCGCGACTTCCCGGCCACGCCGCTGGTGCTTAACCACACGGGCCTGCCGGCCGACCGCAGCCCGCAGGGCCTGGCCGGCTGGCGTGCCGCCATGGAGCGGCTGGCGCGCGAGCCGAACGCGAGCTGCAAGATCTCGGGCCTGGGCCTGAAGGGCCAGCCCTGGCGCGTGCAGGACAACGCCCCCGTCATCCGCGACGCCATCGCCATCTTCGGCGTGGAGCGCTGCATGTTCGCCAGCAACTTCCCGGTGGACAAGGTGGTGGTCGGCTTCGACACCCTCTACCGCGGCTTTGCCGCCGCCGTCGCCCACCTGCCACCGTGGCAGCAGCGCGCGCTGTTCCATGACAACGCGGTGCGCATCTACCGGCTCTGAGCCACGCTTTTTATGCATCGACAAAGACAAGAGACACACGCCATGCAACGACGCCCCCTCATCGCCATCCTGGCCGCCCTGGCCACCGTCCTGGCCGCGCCGCTGGCCACCGCCCAGGTGCGCGAGCATTCAATGCGCCTGAGCACCGGCGACCCGGAGGCTTCGCCCGGGCCCACCGCCAACAAGCGCTTCGCCGAGCTGGTGGACAAAGCCAGCGGCGGCAAGATCAAGATCAAGACCTACCACTCGGCCATGCTCGGCAACGACGTGCAGATGCAGGGCATGCTGCAGGGCGGCACGGTGGATTTTGCCCTGGTGGGCGCGCCTACCCTGGTCGGCCTGGTCAAGGAATTCGGGGTGCTCGACTTTCCCTACAGCTTCCGCACCGCACAGGAGGCCGACGCCCTGCTCGACGGCCCCATGGGCCAGGCCCTGCTGAAGAAGCTGGAGCCCAAGGGCCTGGTCGGCCTGGGCTTCTGGGAGATCGGCTTTCGCCAGGTCACTAACAGCCGCCGCCCGATCACCCGGTGGGAGGACATGGCCGGCCTGAAGATCCGTACCGTGCAGAGCCCGGTGTTCCTGGACTTCTTCAACGGCCTGGGCGCCAACGCCACGCCCATGGCCATCAACGAGGTCTACACCGCGCTGGAGACCAGGGCCATCGACGCGCAGGAGAACCCGCCCTCGATCGTTTCGACCCAGAAGTTCTTCGAGGTGCAGAACTACCTCTCGCTGACCAGCCACATCTACACCTCCTACGTGCTCATGGCCAGCAAGAGGACCTGGGACAAGCTGAGCGACGACGAGCGCCGCATCATCGCCACCGCCGCAGCCCAGGCCGGCGGCTTCGAGCGCCAGCTCGCGCGCAGCCAGAACACCGCACTGCTGGAGGAGCTGCGCAAGCAGATGACGGTGAACGAACCCAGCGCCGCCGAACTGGCCCGCTTCGCCGAGAAGGCCAGGCCCGTGCGCGCCAAGTTCTCCGCCGCCATCGGCGAGGACTTCGTGCATGACTGGTTCGCCGCGCTCGACAAGGTGCGCGCCGGCGCCAAATGAGCCCGGCGGCCGGCGCGGCCGGACTGCCGCCGCCCCCGCCGCTGGTGGACGCGCACCACCACCTGTGGGATTTGGGGCGGTACCGCTACCCCTGGCTGCAGGAGGCGGTCGAGCCCGGCTTCTTCCTTGGGGACTACGCTCCGCTGCGGCGCGACTACCTGCCCGCCGGCTACCGGGCCGACACCGCGCGCCAGCGGGTGCTGGCCACGGTGCACGTGGAAGCCGAACGCGCCCGCGACGAGCAACTGGGCGAGACCGCCTGGCTGCACGAGGTGCAGGCCCGCCACGGATTTCCCAACGCGGTGGTGGCCCACGCCTGGTTCCACCGGCCCGACTGCGCCGAGATACTGGCGGCCCAGGCCGCGTTCCCGCTGGTGCGCGGCATCCGCAGCAAGCCGGCCACCGCCGCCACGCCCGACGCGCCGCGCCCGCGCGGCGAAGGCTCGATGCACGACGAGGCCTGGCTGCGCGGCTACGCGCTGCTGGAGCGCCATGGCCTGTCCTGGGACCTGCGCGTGCCCTGGTGGCACCTGGAGGAGGCTGCCGGCGTGGCACGCCTGTTCCCGCGCACGCCGGTGGTGCTCAACCACACGGGCTTTCCCTGGGACCGCAGCGCCGCGGGCCTGGCGGCCTGGCGCCGCGCCATGGAGGCGCTGGCGCGCGAGTCCAACGTCCACGTCAAGGTGTCGGAGCTGGGCCTGCGCGACGCGCCCTGGACCGTGGCGTCCAACCGCGAGGTGGTGCTGGACACGATCCGCATCTTCGGCATGGAGCGCTGCATGTTCGCCAGCAACTTTCCCGTGGCCGGGCTGCGCATCGGCTACGACACGCTGGTGGCCGCCATGCAGGACATCCTCGCGCCCTTCACGCCCAGCCAGCGCGACGCCTTCTTCCGGCGCAATGCGCTGGCGTTCTACCGCATCGCGCTTCCTGACGATCTTCCCAACGACACCGGAGACACACCATGCAACGACGTTTCGCCCTGATTCCCCTGGCCGCCGCGCTGGCCGGCACCCTGCTGGCCGCAGGCCCGGCCGCCGCCGAGGTGCGCGAGTACAACTTCAAGGTCGGCACCACCCTGCCCGACGACCACCCCATCACCCAGGGCGCCCGCAAGTTCGCCGAGCTGCTGCAGGCCAAAAGCGGCGGCCGGATCAAGGTGCGGGTCTACGGCTCCGCCGCGCTCGGCAACGAGATGCAGATGCAGGCGGCGCTGCAGGGCGGCGTGCAGGACTTCTCGGTCGCGACCACCACCACGCTGGTCGGCATGGTCAAGGAGTATTCGCTGTTCGACATGCCCTACCTGTTCCGCACCACCTCCGAGGCCGACGCGGTGCTCGACGGCGCGATCGGCCAGCAGTTGTTCGGCCTGCTCCCGCCCAAGGGTCTGGTCGGGCTGGCCTACATGGAGCAGGGCTTTCGCCATACCACCAACAGCCGCCACCCGGTGGCGAAGTGGGAAGACTTCAAGGGCCTGAAGATCCGCGTCCAGCCCTCGGCTTTCTACGTGGACATGTTCAACGCGCTGGGCGCCAACGCGGTGCCGATGACCATCAACGAGGTCTACACCGCGATGGAGACCAAGGCCATCGACGGCCACGAGAACAGCCTGGCGGCCATCAACTCCAACCGCTTCCAGGAGGTGCAGAAGTACCTGAGCCTGACCGGACACGCCTACAACGCGGTGGCCTTGCTGGCCTCCCGCAAGACCTGGGACAAGCTCAACGGCGAGGAGCGCAAGCTGGTGGCCGACGCGGCCCGCGAGGCCGCCCTGTACGAGCGCGGCGTCAGCCGCCAGCTCAACGGCTCGCTGCTGGACAAGCTCAAGAAGGACGGCATGCAGGTCAACGAGGTCACTCCCGCCGAGAAGCAGCGCCTGGCCGAGAAGCTGCAGCCGGTCGTGGACAAGTACGCCGGCATCATCGGCGGCGACTGGATGCAGAGACTGGGCGCGGAGCTGGCGAAGATGCGCTGACATTGCTGCGTCGAACAGGTAAGCCTGCCATTCACCCTCTGGCCACACCGGCGCCTGGCCAACGTGAAGCAGTGCTGCGGCGATGCCCCGCCGCAAGCCCGTGATGGACGAAGGGCCGTGGTGCCGCCTGCGCGGGGCTGCCCCGAGGCGTGCAATGCGTGGGCCTGACTTATTGAAACAGTCTTTCCAGGCGATAACGCCTATCAACCTCACCCGCAGCCACACTGCCCGCGCATGGGATTGCCTTGTGGTGCCCAGGGACAGCCCTCACAATCCCGCCAATCCAGACACTACACAAGAGGAAGAACATGAAAGGCGATGCACAGGTCATCCAGCATCTGCAGGCCCAGCTCAAGAACGAACTGACGGCCATCAACCAGTACTTCCTGCACTACCGGATGCTCAAGCACTGGGGCCTGGACAAGCTGGCCAAGAAAGAGTATTCGGAATCCATCGGCGAGATGAAGCACGCCGACTGGCTCATGGACCGCATCTTCATGCTCGACGGCCTGCCCAACCTGCAGGACCTGGGCAAGCTCACCATCGGCGAGGACGTGCCCGAGATCCTGCGCGCCGACCTGGGCCTGGAGTATGGCGCCCAGGCCACCATCAAGGCCGGCATGGCCCACTGCGAGAGCGTGCGCGACTACGTCTCGCGCGATCTGCTGCAGAAGATCCTGGACGACACCGAGGAGCACATCGACTTCCTCGAAACCCAGATCGAGCTGTCCGGCAAGGTCGGCATCCAGAACTACCTGCAGTCGCAGATGGGGGAGATCGAATAGGCACGCGGCGGGACTCGTCCCACGATGATGCAGAGCGGGGCCTTCGGGCCCCTTTTTCTTGGATGCCGGCGCTCCCCCGGCGAGGCCGCGTCAGTCCTCGATTCTGAAGCTGAACAAGCGCGTATTCACCTGCTCGGGATCGGGGCCGCCGCGCGCGCCGGTATCCAGTGCGGAGATCGCGCGCACTTCGTCGCGCGTCAGCGAGAAATCGAAGATGCCGATGTTCTCGGCAATGCGCGCCGGCCTGACCGACTTCGGGATGGCCGAGAGGCCCAGCTCCAGATGCCAGCGCAGCACGATCTGCGCGGGCGTCTTGCCGTACCGGGCAGCCAGCGCGGCGACCACCGGATGGGCCAGCGGGTCCTGCTCTTCGCCGCCCGCCGCATCCCGGTAGCGATTGACGCCGCCGATGGGCGACCAGGCCTGGGTCACGATACCGAGCCGCTGGTCCGCCGCACGAACCGCCTCCTGAACAAAGAACGGGTGCAGTTCGACCTGGTTGACCGCGGGCACCACTTCCGAGCGCGCGATGAGATCGTCCAGGTGCTTCGGGCTGAAGTTGCTCACGCCGATGGCGCGCACCCGGCCGTCCGCCAGCAGCTTCTCGGCGGCCTTCCAGGCACCCACGGTGGCGTCGAAGTCGGTGGGCATCGGCCAATGCAGCAGGTACAGATCGAGCGAATCCAGGCCCAGCTTGCGCAGGCTGCGGTCGAAGGCATGCAGGGTGGCGTCGTAGCCGTAGTCACTGATCCAGGCCTTGCTCGTGACGAAAATCTCCGCGCGGTCGATGCCGCTCCGGCGCACGGCCTCGCCCACCTGGGCCTCGTTGCCGTAGGCGGCCGCGGTGTCGATCAGCCGATAGCCGCAGGCCAGAGCGGTGGCCACCGCGTTCACGGTCTGCTCCGGGCTGCTCTGGTACACGCCCAGGCCCAATGCGGGCATCCGAACGCCATTGTTCAAAGCGAGAAAAGTACTGGCGCCTGCCATGATGAAGACTCCTGAAAGTTGGGGTGACGGGGCCGGATCAGCGGTCGATCGCCGCGTCCAGCCCGGCGGACAGGGGCGCGCCCTGGATGTCGATGGCGGCGAACGCCTGGTCGATTTCGCGCAGATCGGAGGCACTGAGCGCGAGTTCGGCGGCCGGCAGGTTGTCGTCCAGGTGCTCCAGCCGCGTGGCACCCGGGATCGGCACGATCCAGGGCTTCTGTGCCAGCAGCCAGGCCAGCGCAATGCGGGCCGGGCTCGCCCCCTTGCGCACGGCCATGCCGCTCAGGAAATCCACGAGCTTGAAGTTGGCCGCCAGCGCCTGGGGGGTGAAGCGCGGAAAGTCGCGGCGCAGGTCCGCAGGATCGTCAAAGCGCATGCCGCGCGTGATTTTGCCGGTCAGAAAGCCCTGGCCCAGCGGGCCCCAGGCCACCAGGCCGATGCCCAGTTCCTCGCACAGGGCGAACTTGGTCTGCTCGGGTTCGCGCATCCACAGGGAATAGTGGTCCTGGATGGCCGTCACCGGCTGCACCGCGTGCGCGCGGCGGATGGTCCGCACACTGGCCTCGGACAGGCCGAAGTGCCGGACCTTGCCCTCGGCGATCAGGTCGCGGACGGTCCCGGCCACGTCCTCGATCGGCACGGCCGGATCGACGCGGTGCTGGTAGAGCAGGTCGATGTGGTCGGTGCGCAGGCGCCTGAGCGATGCGTGCACCACGGCGCGGATGTGCGCCGGGCGGCTGTTGAGCCCCACCGTCTCGCCCTGGTCGTTGATGTCGAAGCCGAACTTGGTGCCGATGACCACCTGGTCGCGCAGCGGCTGCAGCGCCGCGCCGACCAGTTCCTCGTTGGTATACGGCCCGTAGCCCTCGGCGGTGTCGAAGAAGGTCACGCCGCGCCACACGGCGCGGCGGATCACCTGGATCGCTTCTTCGCGCCCGGTGGCGGGGCCCAGGCCGAAACTCAGGCCCATGCAGCCCAGCCCCATGGCGGAGACCTCCAGGCCGTTGCCCAGAATGCGTTTGTCCATGTTCATGCTCTCGGTTGAATGGAGGGGATGGCGGCACTGTAGCCCGCTTCATTACCAGCGATAAGATGCTAAATAATGCATGAATCCATATTCCAGGATGATGAATGAGGCGAGAGGACCTGAGCGACCTGGCGGTGTTCCTGGCGGTGGCCGAGGAGCGCAGCTTCACCCGCGCCGCTGCCAGGCTGAACACCTCGCAGTCCTCGTTGAGCCAGACGGTGCGCCGGCTGGAGGCCAGGCTGGGCCTGCCCCTGCTCAGCCGGACCACCCGCAGGGTTGCGCCGACCGAAGCCGGCCAGCAGTTGCTCGATACGCTGGGGCCGGCGCTGGCCGGCATCGAGGCCCAGCTCACGGCCCTGGGCCGGTTGCGCGCGCGGCCCGCGGGCACCGTCAGGCTCACCGCCAGTCCGCATGCCGCCAGCACGGTGCTGTGGCCGGCCATTGCCCGGCTGCTGCCCGACTATCCGGAGCTGAAGATCGAACTCTCGGTCGATGCCGCACTGACCGACATCGTGGCCGATCGCTTCGATGCCGGCATCCGCCTGGGCGAAGAAGTCGACAAGGACATGGTGGCCGTGCGCATCGGCCCCGATCTGCGCATGATCGTGGTGGGCGCGCCTGGCTACTTCCTGTCGCACCCGGCGCCGCGCACACCCCACGCGCTTGCGCAGCATCCTTGCATCAACGTGCGCCTGCCCACCGCCGGCGGGCTCTATCCCTGGGAATTCGCCAAGAACGGGCGCAGGCTCAACGTCCGGGTCGATGGCCCGCTGGTGTTCAACGACATGTCGATGGTGCTGACGGCGGCCCGCGAGGGATTCGGGCTCGCGTGCGTGCTGGAGGACCAGGCCGCGGAGCCGATCGCCCAGGGCCAGCTCGTGCAGGTGCTCGAGGACTGGTGCCCCACCTTCCCTGGCTACCATCTGTACTACCCCAGCCGGCGCCAGGTCTCATCGGCCTTCGCGCTCCTGGTGGACGCACTTCGCTACACCGCGCCGCGCAAGCCGCGCAGCAGGCCGCCCCGCTGAACACTGCCCGTCGACCGCGCGGAAGTACGCGGCCCCGCGCCAGCAGACAATCGGCGCAGTTCACAAGGACCCACCCATGCCCCTGGCCTTTTCCTTTGCCGACGTCCAGTCCGCCGCCGACCGCCTGCGCGGCGAGGTGCAGGACACGCCCTGCCTGCATTCGCGCACCCTCTCGGCCCTGCTCGGCTGCGACGTATACCTGAAGTTCGAGAACCTGCAGTTCACCGCCTCCTTCAAGGAGCGCGGCGCACTCAACAAGCTGGCGCAACTGAGCGAGCCCGAGCGCGCGGCCGGCGTGCTGGCGGTGTCGGCCGGCAACCATGCGCAGAGCGTGGCCTACCACGCGCAGCGCCTGGGCATCCCGGTGACCATCGTGATGCCGCGCTTCGCGCCCTCGGTCAAGGTCGAGAACACGCGCCGCTTCGGCGCCACGGTGCTGCTGCACGGCGAGACCTTCGACGACGCCCGCGCCCACGGCCTGGCGCTGGCCGCCGAGCGCGGGCTGACCGTGATCCACCCCTTCGACGACGCCGCCGTCGCGGCCGGCCAGGGCACCGTGGCACTGGAGATGCTCGCCGCGCAGCCGCAGATCGACACGCTGGTGGTGCCGATCGGCGGCGGCGGGCTGATCGCCGGCATCGCCGCGGCCGCCGCCGCGCTCAAGCCCGGCTGCAAGGTCTACGGCGTGCAGACCGAGCGCTTCCCCGCGGCCTGGGGCGCACTGCGCGGCGAGGCACGCGCCTGCGGCAACGCCACCATCGCCGACGGCATCGCGGTGAAAGCGCCGGGCGCGGTGACGCTGCCGGTCATCCAGGCCCACGTCGCCGACGTGCTGCTGGCCTCCGAGGACGACATCGAGCAGGCCATCCTGATGCTGCTGGAGATCGAAAAGACGGTGGTCGAAGGCGCCGGCGCGGTCGGCATCGCCGCGCTGCTGCGCCACCGCGCGCTGTTCGCCGGCCGGCACGTGGGCCTGGTGCTGTCGGGCGGCAACATCCAGCCGCTGGTGCTGGCCGGCATCATCGAACGCGGCATGGTGCGCTCGGGCCGGCTGGCGCGGCTGCGGCTGGACGTGCGCGACGTGCCCGGAGCGCTGGCCGACGTCGCCCGCCTGCTGGGCGAACTCGGCGCCAACATCGACCAGTTGCAGCACCAGCGCGCGTTCACCGCACTGTCGCTGGAGCGGGTGCAGGTCGAAGTCGTGGTGCAGACGCGCGACGCCGCGCACGTGGAGCAGATCGTCGCGGCCCTGCGCGCGCACGGCTGCCCGGCCGAGCACATGGCGTGAGGGGCCTGCGCCTGGCGGCTCGCCCTCAATGCTCCTTAAATCATAGCAACAAACCCAGGTAGAACATGGGATTCATCCAATTTTCACTCGAATTTTTCTGATTTCGACCCGCGCAGGCACGCTTGTAGGGCCCCGGCCGCGCCGGATACGCTATCGTGAAGCGCGGCCGCTCCAGGCCGCGGAAAGCACGCAATGCAGTACAAGGACTACTACCAGACCCTGGGCGTGGCGCGCGACGCCAGCGCCGACGACATCAAGAAGGCCTACCGCAAGCTCGCGCGCCAGTACCACCCGGACGTCTCGGGCGAGGCCGCCAGCGGCGAGAAGTTCAAGGAAGTGGGCGAGGCCTACGCCACCCTGAAGGACCCCGAGAAGCGCGCCGCCTACGACGCACTGGGGCAGCAGCCGGCCGGCCAGGAATTCCGCCCGCCGCCGGGCTGGAACTATGGCGGCGCGCGCGCCGCGCCCGGGGCCGAGGGCGCCGGCTTCGACCCCCACGCGTTCGACGACCTCGACCTGTCCGACCTGTTCGCGCAGATGGGCGCGGCGCGCGGCGGCGGCTTTGGCGCGCGGCCGGACCGGCCCGTGCCCGGTGAAGACTTCGACACCGAGGTGGCGGTCAGCCTGGAGGACGCCTTCCACGGCACCACCCTGCACATGGACCTGTCGGTGCCCGAGCCCGACGCCCAGGGCCGCCTGCGCCCAGTCACCCGCACGCTCGAAGTGCGCGTGCCACCCGGCGCGGTGCAAGGCCAGAAGCTGCGCCTGCGCGGCCGCGGCGGCAAGGGCCGCAACGGCGGGCGCGACGGCGACATCTACCTGCACGTCACGATCAAGCCGCACCCGCTGTTCCGCGCCAGCGGCCACGACCTGTACCTCGACCTGCCGCTCACCCCCTGGGAAGCGGTGCTCGGCACCGAGGTGGAAATCCCCGCGCCCGGCGGCGCACTGCTGCTGACGGTGCCGCCCGGCACCCGCGCCGGCCGCAAGCTGCGCCTGGCCAAGCGCGGCCTGCCGCGCGCCGGCGGCGTGGCCGGCGACATCCTGGCCATCGTGCAGATCGACGTTCCGCCCCACCCCAGCGAACGCGAGAAGCAACTCATGGCCGAGCTGGCCAAGGCCTCCAGCTTCAACCCCCGCGCCCACTTTGCCCAGGAGACCACGCAATGAATGCCGACACCACCAGCGTATCGCTGGAAGAACTGGCCCAGGCATCGGGCCTGAGCGAAGCCGAAGTGCGCGACCTGGTAGGCTACGGCGCCCTGGTTCCGCGCGAGCCCGAAGCCACGCACTGGACCTTCAGCAGCCACAGCACCCTCACCGTGCGCACCGCCGGCCGGCTGCGCAGCGACCTCGACCTGGACCTGTACGCGGTATCGGTCTGCCTGCGCTACATCGACCGCATCGAGGCGCTGGAGCAGCAGTTGCGCCACCTGCAGGCGCAGTTGCCGGGCGGACGCTGATTCCTTGACCCAACTGAATGTGAATTGGATTGAGTCAAGTTTTTCCACGCCGTAATGCGGGCTCGGTCGCACCATGAGTTGATGCCGTCTGCGGCAACATGGAACTGCCGAAGTGAACCGCCTCGGAACTGGCTTTGCCAGGCCGCCGGCGGTACCCTCTCGAAGGGGGTTGGCGAAGACGCGGAGCGCGAAGCCTGGGGTGGTCATCCCTCCGAAAACCGCTCCACCAGCAGCCCCCGCAGCCACTGGTTGCCCGGGTCGCGGTGGAAGCGCGCATGCCAGAACACGTTGATGCCGATCTGCGGCAGCGGCACCGGGTGCGGCCGCCACACCAGGCCGAAGGGCTCGGCCAGGCTCTGCGCCAGCCGCTCGGGCACGGTGGCCACCATGTGCGTCGAGCGCAGGATGTGGCCGATGGCCACGTAATGCGGCACGGTGAGCCGCACGCGCCGCACGATGCCCTGGGCGGCCATCAGCTCGTCGGCCTGGCCGTGGCCGGTGCCGGCGGCCTTGACCAGCAGGTGCTCGGCGGCGCTGAAGTCCTTCTGCGTGATCTTCTTGCGCGCGGCCAGCGGATGCCCCTGGCCGAACAGGCAGACGTAGCGCTGGCGGAACAGGCGGCGCTGGAACATGCCGGCCTTGAGCTGCGGCAGGAGGCCGATGGCCAGGTCCACCCGCGCCGCTTCCATCTCGTCGCGCAGGTTGACCGCCGTGTTGCGCACGGTGCTGATGGTCACGCCCGGCGCGGCGCGTGACAGGGCCTCCATCAGCAGCGGCGTGAAGTAGATCTCGCCGATGTCGGTCATGGCCACGGTGAAGCCGCGCGTGCTGGTGGCGGGCTCGAAGACCGACTGCTGGTTCAGCGCGCTGTGCAGCGTGCCCATGGCGCAGGCCACCGGCTCGGCCAGTTGCAGCGCGAAGGCGGTGGGCTCCATGCCGCGCGCGGTGCGCAGGAACAGCTCGTCGCCCAACAACCGGCGCAGCCGCGCCAGCGCATTGCTGATGGCCGGCTGCGACAGGCCGAGCGATTCGGCCACCGCCGACACGCGCTTTTCCACCAGCATGCGCTCGAACACCAGCAGCAGGTTGAGGTCGATGTCCTTGAGTTCCATGCCGTGCCTTTATTCACGAAGGTGATAGCGACAATTCACGGAATCCTATTGGCCAATGCGGCGCGGCTCCGCATCATCGGACGGCCTACCACGAGAGACAAGGGCGCCCCATGACCGAGCCGAGCACCGTGTTCCCCCCGGCCCTGCGCTGGGAAGACGGGCGCACCAGCCGCATCCCCTTCATGGCCTACACCGGCCAGGAGCAGCACCAGCGCGAGCTGGAGCGCTTCTTCTACCGCGCGCACTGGTGCTACGTGGGCCTGGAGGCCGAGATCCCGCAGCCGGGCGACTTCAAGCGCAGCGTGATCGGCGAGCGCTCGGTGATCATGACGCGCGCCGCCGATGGCGCGGTGCACGTGGTGGAGAACGTCTGCGCCCACCGCGGCATGCGCTTCTGCCGCGCGCGGCATGGCAACGCTGCGCAGTTCGTCTGCCCCTACCACCAGTGGAGCTACACGCTGGAGGGCGACCTGCAAGGCGTGCCTTTTCGTCGTGGCGTGAAGCAAGACGGCAAGGTCAACGGCGGCATGCCGGCAGACTTCAATATCGCCGAGCATGGCCTGAACAAGCTCAAGGTGGCTGTGCGCGGTGGCGTGGTGTTTGCGTCTTTCGACCACGACGTGGAGCCGCTGGAGGACTTCATGGGCCCGGTGATCCTGGGCTACTTCGACCGGCTTTTCAACGGCCGGCGGCTGAAGATCCTGGGCTACAACCGCCAGCGCATTCCGGGCAACTGGAAGCTGATGCAGGAGAACATCAAGGACCCGTATCACCCGGGCCTGCTGCACACCTGGTTCGTCACCTTCGGGCTCTGGCGCGCCGACAACAAGTCCGAGCTGAAGATGGACGCGCACGGCCGCCACGCGGCCATGATTTCCACGCGCGGCAGCGCCGGCCGGGCCGCGCAGGTGACGCAGGTGTCGAGCTTCAAGGAGAGCCTGCAGCTGAAAGACCCGCGCTTTCTGGACATCGTGCCTGAGCCTTGGTGGGGCGGCCCGACGGCCGTGATGATGACGCTGTTCCCGAGCGTGGTTTTGCAGCAGCAAGTCAACAGCGTCTCGACCCGCCACATCCAGCCGGTGGGCCATGGCGCCTTCGACTTTGTCTGGACGCACTTCGGCTTCGAGGACGACACCGAGGACATGACCCAGCGCCGCCTGCGCCAGGCCAATCTGTTCGGGCCCGCGGGCTTCGTCTCGGCCGACGACGGCGAGGTGATCGAGTTCTCGCAGCAGAGCTTCGAGAGCCGGCCCGGCCACCGCGCGCTGGCCGAGCTGGGCGGGCGCGAGGTCGGCGACGCCGACCACATGGTGACCGAGACACTGATTCGCGGCATGTACCGCTACTGGCGCGCGGTGATGGAGGCATGATGAAGCTCGACGCCGACACCTACCTCGAACTCTCGCGCCTCTACGCCGCCTACGCGCACGCCGTCGATTCCGGCCAGTGGGACCTGTGGCCCGGCTTCTTCACCGAGCAGTGCAGCTACCGCCTGCAGCCGCGCGAGAACCACGAGCGCGGCCTGCCGCTGGCCACGCTCTCGTTCGAGAGCCGGGGCATGCTCGAAGACCGGGTCTACGGCATTCAGGAGACGCTGTTCCACGACCCGTACTACCAGCGCCACGTGCTCGGCCTGCCGCTGGTGCACGCGGTCGATGCGGATGGCGCCATCCACAGCGAGGCGAACTACGCGGTGTTCCGCACCAAGCTCGACCAGCCCTCCACCGTGTTCAACGTCGGCCGCTACATCGACACCGTGGTGCCCACGCCCGAGGGATTGAAGTTCGCCTCGCGCCTGTGCGTGTTCGACAGCGAGATGATCCCCAATTCCATCATCTACCCGATCTGACACTGGAGACACGCATGCAGGAAAAGGAACCCGAGCCCCACGGCGCGCCGCTGCGCCGCTTCACCGACCCGGGCTATGTGCCGCTGTGCGCCAGCCTCGCCGAGGTGCGCGGGAACATCGACCGGCTCGACCGCCAGATCGTCGCGCTGCTGGCCGAGCGCGGCCGCTACGTGAAGGACGCCGCGCGCTTCAAGCGCGACGCCTTCCAGATCTCGGCACCGCAGCGCCAGCAGGAGGTGATCGACAAGGTCAGGGCGCTGGCCGAGCAGATGGGCGCCTATCCGGAGGTGGTGGAGGCCGCCTACCGCGCGCTGATCGCCGGCTTCATCGCGTGCGAGCAGCAGGACCACCTGGGCATGGTCGCGGTGGAGGCGGCATGATGTCCGCCCGGCTTGCCATCGCCCTCACGGCGCTGGCCATGGCGGCGGCCGCCCAGGCGCAGGACTGGCCGCAGCGCCCGATCCGCATCGTGGTGCCGTTTGCCGCCGGCGCCTCGCCCGACATCCTCGCGCGCATCGTCAACGACAGGCTGGCCGCGCGCCTCGGCCAGCCGCTGATCGTCGACAACCGGCCCGGCGCGGGCGGCAACACCGGCACCGACCAGGCCGCCAAGGCGCCGCCCGACGGCTACACCTTTCTTCTGTCGGTGAACGCGCCACTGGTCCATAACACCATCCTGCCTAACGCTGCGCGAATCAGGCCTGCCCGACATCCAGGCCGAGCCCCGGTTTGCCTACATGGCGCCCAAGGGCACGCCGGATGAGGTGGTGCAGCGCATGAGCCGCGAGATCGCCGCGGTGCTGAGGGAGCCCGAGACGCAGAAGCGCCTGCAGACCGCGTACTTCGACCCGGTGGGCAGCACGCCCGAGGCGCTGCAGAAGTTCATGGCGGAGGAACTGCGCCGCTGGAAGCCGGTGATCGAGCGCGCCGGCCTGAAACCCGACAACTGAGCGAACAAGGATACGCAGATGGGCACCATGACCTGGACCGACGCCGCCGCGCTGGACGAACTGTTTCCCGGCGAGGTGATGGCGCTGGACTTCGAGGGCGGCCACGAGGTCGCCTTCTACCGCCTGGGCGACGAGGTCTGGGCCACCGCCAACGCCTGCACCCACGGCCCCGGCCGCCTGTGCGACGGCTTCCTGGAAGGCCACGAGATCGAATGCCCGCTGCACCAGGGCCGCTTCGACATCCGCAGCGGCAAGGCGCTGTGCGCGCCGCTCACGCAGGGCCTGCGAACCTATCCGGTGAAGATCGAGTCGGGGCGGGTGTATGTGGCGCTGGAATGATGCGGCGCGGCACAATTTGCATGAAAAATGCCTGCAGCCCATGAATCATCTGGGCCATTAGCTACAAAAATAATAGCAACTACCGGTTCGCGGCCGCGTCCAGCGCCTTCTGCGTGATCGCGCTCAGCGTGCCGCGCGTGGTGATCACCTCCGGGTCCAGCGGCACCAGGATCAGCGTGCCGCCGTCGCGCGCCAGCGCGCGCAGCAGCGCGGGCTCGAACGCCTCGGTGCGCAGCACCTTCTCGGCCGCGTAGCCGTAGGCCTGGGCCAGCAGGCAGAAGTCGGGGTTGTGCAGGCGCGTCCCGCTGTTGCCGCCGACGTGGGTTGGGTACTCGCGCTCCTGGTGCATGCGGATGGTGCCGAACATGCCGTTGTCCAGCAGCAGCACGATGCTCCTGCCGCCGTGCTGCACGGCGGTGGCCAGCTCCTGCCCGTTCATGAGGAAGTCGCCGTCGCCGGCAATGGTGAAGACGGTGCGGCCGGTGGCAATGCTGGCGCCGATGCCGGCCGGCACGCCGTAGCCCATGGCGCCCGAGGTGGGCGCCAGTTGCGTCTTGTGGCCCTTGGCGATGCCGTGGTAGCGGAAGAAGCGGTGCAGCCAACTGGCGAAGTTGCCGGCGCCATTGCTCAGCACCGCATCGGCCGGCAGGTGCTTCTGCAGCGTGGCGACGATGGCCGGCATGTCGATGTCGCCCGGCAGCGCCTGCGGCTGCAGGTTGGCCAGGTAGTCGGCGGCGGCAGCGCGCGTCCATTCGGCCCAAGGGACAGCCGGGGGCGCCTCCAGCGCGGCGAGCGCGGCGGCCAGCGGCACCGGGCTGGCGTTGATCGCCAGGTCGGCTTGGTAGACGCGGTTCAGCTCATCGGCGCCGGCGTGCGCATGCACCAGCGTCTGCGCCGGGCGCGGCGCGGCCAGCAGGGTGTAGCCGCTGGTGGTCATCTCGCCCAGGCGCGGGCCCAGCGCCAGGATCAGGTCGGCATCGCGCACGCGCTGCGCCAGCGCCGGGTTGATGCCAATGCCCACGTCGCCCGCGTACAGCGGGTGGTGGTTGTCGAACGTGTCCTGGAAGCGGAAGGCGTTGCCCACCGGCAGTTGCCAGGCCTCGGCAAAGCGCTGCAGGTCCTGCGCGGCGGCCGGCGTCCAGCCCGGGCCGCCGGCGATGACGAAGGGCCGCTGCGCCTGCAGCAGCAGCCCGCGCAGGCGGGCGACGGCGCCGGCATCGGCCCCCACCGGCACCGGCTCCACGCGCGGCAGCGGCCGTGCGTCGACCGTCTGGCGCAGCATGTCTTCGGGCAGCACCAGCACCACCGGCCCGGGCCGGCCCGCCATGGCGGTGGCGAAGGCGCGCGCTATGTACTCGGGGATGCGCGCGGCGTCGTCGATGCGCTCGACCCGCTTGGCCATGCCCTTGGTGCTGGGGCCGAAGAAGCTCTGGAAGTCCACCTCCTGGAAGGCCTCGCGGTCGCGGAAGTCACTGCCCACGTCGCCGATGAACAGCACCATCGGCGTCGAATCCTGGAACGCCGAATGCACGCCGATCGAGGCATTGGTCGCCCCCGGCCCGCGCGTGACGAAGCACACGCCGGGGCGGTTGGTGAGCTTGCCGTGGGCCTCGGCCATGAAGGCCGCGCCGCCCTCCTGCCGGCAGGTGACGAAGCGGATGCAGTCCTGGTAGGCGTGGAAGCCGTCGAGCACGGCCAGATAGCTTTCGCCGGGCACGCCGAAGACGTGGGTGGTGCCTTGCGCGGCGAGGCATTCGACGATCAGGTGGCCTGCGAGTTGGCGGGTCATGGGTTCTCTTTCAATGGGGGTGGTGTCACGCGAGCAGCGCCTGGATCGCCTGCCACTGCGCCTCGGTCACCGGGGTGATCGACAGGCGGTTGCCCTTGCGCAGCAAGGGCATGTCGGCCAGCGCCGGCTGCGCGCGCAACTCGGGCAGCGGCAGCAGGCGCGTCTTGCGCAGCGCCTGCACATCCACCAGCAGCCAGCGCGGCGCATCGGGCCGGGAGGCCGCGTCGAAATACGGCGACGCGGGGTCGAACTGGGTCGGATCGGTCCTGCAGGCCGAGGCCACGCGCGCCAGCCCGGCAATGCCCGGCTCGGCGCAGCTCGAGTGGTAGAACAGCACGCCGTCGCCGACCTGCATGCCGTCGCGCATGAAGTTGCGCGCCTGGTAGTTGCGCACGCCGGTCCACGGCACGGTGCGCCCGGGCGCGGCCAGCGCGTCGTCGATCGAGCACTCGGCCGGCTCGGACTTCATCAGCCAGTATTGCGTTGCCATGGGCGCATTGTCCGGCAGGGCAAGACCTACAATGGACCCGCCCCGGCATCCAGCCGGGGCACAAGCGTTCTCAGGGCAGGGTGGAATTCCCTACCGGCGGTGATGGCGGGCCAAGTCCCGCACAAGCCCGCGAGCGCCGGCCGCCCGCCAGGGTGGCCGGGTC
Source organism: Xylophilus sp. ASV27 (assembly GCF_016428875.1). Classification (GTDB taxonomy): domain Bacteria; phylum Pseudomonadota; class Gammaproteobacteria; order Burkholderiales; family Burkholderiaceae_C; genus Xylophilus. Next base: position 25,679 of record NZ_JAELTO010000001.1, on the reverse strand, counting down.
AGCAGACCCGGTGCGATCCCGGGGCCGACGGTCACAGTCCGGATGAAAGAGAACGCGCGCCGCCCATGGCCGCCAGCAAGCGCTCCCCGTGCAACCGGGGCTGCCGCTGCGCCGGCCGTGGCGGCTCGCGTGCGCCCTGACTTTCTGGTCCACCCGACATATCCGATCTTCCGGGAACATCCATGAGTCAGTCCGACACTCCCGTCGCCAGCAACCTCGCCCCCTCCCCCGCCGCAGACCAGCCGCCGCGCATCGCCTACGTGCAGGCCGGATGGCACGCCGACATCGTCGGCCGCGCCCGCCAGGCCTTCATGGCGGAAACCGCCAGCCGTGGCATACCGGCCTCCGCCATCCAGGTGTTCGACGTGCCCGGCGCCTTCGAGATCCCCCTGCATGCGCAGGCCCTGGCCCGCAGCGGCCGCTTCGACGCCATCGTGGCCTGCGCTCTGGTGGTCGACGGCGGCATCTACCGCCACGACTTCGTCGCCGCGGCCGTGATCGACGGCCTGATGCGGGTGCAACTCGACAGCGGCGTGCCGGTGTTCTCCGCCGTGCTCACGCCACACCACTTCCACGAGCACGCCGAGCACCGCGACTTCTTTCTTGCGCACTTCACGGTCAAGGGCCGGGAGGTCGCCCAGGCCTGCCTGCGGACGCTCGGGAGCCTGGGCGGGATCAGGTCCGTCCTTGCCCGTTGCGGATCAGCTTGACATCGAAGCGCGCAATCTGAAGCCCGCGCTTCGGAAGCGTCGCCATGAGGCGCGCAGCCTTCAGCAGCGGAACGGATTCGCCCCCGGCACCCAGCGGGCGCACCAGGTCGTGCCGGGACGCACACACTGCTCCGGCCGCAAGTGAACAAGTACGGCTCCGGGGCGTCCCCACGGAGGCCTGGGCACGAAGATCCTCATGGTCAGCAATGGCCCAGGCAGACCCTTGCGGCGGGCTCTCACGCCGGGGCGGGCCAACGACGTGGTCCCAGCAAACTGGTCAAGGGCTTCAAGAAGACGCATGTCCTGGCGGACGGGGCCATGCCCGTGGGCCCTTCGCGGTACGCCTGAACGCCGGCAGCCTGGGCGCTCCAGGCCTCCCGCTCCGCCATTCGTTGTTTTTTTGAGAATATCTTTTGAAAATCTCTCGGCCGCCTCCATAAGCAAATAAGACGACAAAAAAGCAAAGCATCCAAACCATAGGCCATGCTCGAATTCGCCGAAAGATCGTTCCAATTTTTACGAGCGGTGTTCATTACCTTGAAGGAGTTTGCAATGAGGAGTTCCCGCGCCGTGGTGGCTGCAGCCGCTGTGTCTGCTTTGTTTGGCCTCGGCCTTGGGTCTGCGCACGCGGCTCAACCCCCTTACTCCATCGTCACCGGCACGGGGGCCGCTGGTAACGACCAGGGAACTTTTCCTGGCACCTCGGGTTCGATTCCCGAACTGAATCTGGATTGGGCGGTTACTGCCGACCCTGCGGATCCAGCCACTCCAGGCGCCGTACCCGCCACCACGAGTTATCATGTTTACGCAGGCGTGCAAAGATGGAAGTTCACGAGAAATGGGGCCCCCGCAACAGTGAATCTCGCATTTGCCATTAGCGGAATCGATGCGTGGCTTGATTCTAATGGCACTCAGAGAGAAGCGATAGGCTTGCCTGTAGGTACTCAATGCGATATCAGCAACCCCGCATACGTATTTCCTGCAGGAGCCACGGATGGTACACTTGGTAACCCAATATTCTCTTTCACACCTGACAACGGATCGGGTCTGGCCGTGCTGCAGTATCTTGGTGGTCCCGGTTTGCCAGTCAATCGTTATAACCAATATGCGGCTGTGCCCTGTACTTATACGGGCAGTCAGTTAGTCTTGACCGGCAAAGGATTCCCGGCAAACGTGGCAGGTGGAACAAGCTTCTGGCACGGCCTGGCTTATCTGCGTGTGTTGAATAGCCCCGCACCAACCGCTGTACCAACGACGGGCACCCTTGGTCTGCTGAGCCTTGCCGCCGTTTTGGGTGTTGTAGGCAGTTTTATGGCACGCCGTCGTCGCCTTGGCTGATCAAGGCAGGCGGGCCGGTTCTCTCCCGCCCCCTCAGGCAGGCTGCGGGGGATCATTGAACATCCACTGTGCGAAGCGCTGGCCGCCAGGATCCAAGGTGACCGCAAAACCCTAGGCCTGCCCCGCCTTCGCCACCGCCACGTCCACATCGCGCGGCAGCGCCACGCCGTTTTTCACGGCCAGGATCTCGGCCATGACGCTCACTGCGATCTCGGGCGGGGTCTTGCTGCCGATGTAGATGCCGATCGGGCCGCGCAGCCGGGCGAGCGAGGCCTCGGTTTCGTCGAAGTGCTCGATCATGCGCTGGCGGCGCGCCGCGTTGTTGCGGCGCGAGCCTATGCCGCCGACGTAGAAGGCCTCTGTGTGCAGGGCTTCGAGCAGGGCCAGGTCGTCGAGCTTGGGGTCGTGCGTGAGCGCCACCACGCAACTGCGGCGGTCGGGGCGGAAGGCGCGCACGGTGTCGTCGGGCATGTCGGAGGTGATCGCCGCGCCGGCGACCGACCAACTGCCGCGGTACTCCTCGCGCGGGTCGCACACGGTCACGGCAAATCCGCTGAAAAGCGCCATGGTGGCCAGGTATTCGGCCATCTGGCCGGCGCCGATGATGAGCATGCGGTACTCGGGCCCGAAGGTGTTGGCAAGGCTGTCTGGCGCCAGCGCCAGTTCGGAAGGCTCGATGGCGTCTTCCAGGGTGACCAGGCCGTCGGCCAGGGCCACGCGCCGGCGCACCAGCCGGCCGGCCTCCAGCCGCGCCACCAATTGCGACAGCGCGGCGGCGTCGGGGTCGAATTCCAGCAGCAGTTCCAGCGTGCCGCCGCAGGGCAGGCCGAAGCGGTGGGCCTCGTCGGCGGTGATGCCGTAACGCACGAAGACGGGCTTGCCGCCGGCCATGCCGCCCTGCCTCGCATAGCGCTCGATCAGATCGTCCTCTATGCAACCACCCGACACCGATCCCATCACCGCGCCATCGTCGCGCAGCGCCAGCGTGGAGCCGACCGGGCGCGGCGAGGAGCCCCAGGTGCGCACCACGGTGGCCAGCAGCGCGCGCCGGCCCGTCACGCGCCAGTCGCGCAGGGTCCGCAGAACGCTCAGGTCGAGGTTTTCCATAGTAGCCACGGGACATTCTGCAGCCTGCGGCTCACGCCTGCAGCCGCTCCTGCAAAGCCGCATCGAAACGCTCGAAGAACTTCTCGGCCAGGGAGCGCGAGGCGCCGTCCACCAGCCGCTGACCCAGTTGCGCCACCTTGCCGCCGACCTGGGCGTTGACCACGTAGGCCAGGGTGCAGCCCTCGTCCTCGGGCGTGAGGGATACCTGGGCGCTGCCCTTGCCGAAGCCGGCGACGCCGCCCTGCCCTTCGAAGTTGAGCGTGTAGCGCTCGGGCGCCGCCACGTCGGTGAGGGTGATGCGGCCGGCGAACCGCGCCGACACCGGGCCGATCTTGAGCGCCATGCCCATCGCGTACTCGCCCGGGCCCGTGGCCTCGACCTTGTCGCAGCCGGGGATGCAGGCCTGGAGGATGTCGGGGTCGTTGAGCGCCTCCCAGGCCTGTTGCCGGGTGGCGGCGAGGCGGCGGCTGCCGTGCATGTCCATGGGGGTCTCCTTCGGATGTCTTCAGGTTCTCAGCACAGCGGCGATGCCGGCGGCCAGCGCGTCCAGGCGCGCGAGGTTGTGCACCGCCAGCATGCCGTCGGCATGGCGGTGCAGCACGGCGGCGCCGCGCGCGAGCGGCGCATAGCCGTCAAAGCGCAGCAGCGGATTCAGCCACAGCAACGGGCCGGTGTGCCTGCGCAGCCGGGCCAGCGCGGCGTCCAGCTCTGCCGGCTCGCCGGTGTCCAGTCCGTCGGTGACCAGCAGCACCAGCGTGCGGCGGCCCACCAGGCGCCGCGCATGCTGCCGGCCCAGCGCGGACAGGGCCTCGCCCAGGCGCGTGCCGCCGGCGTAGTCGTCGATGCGCTCGCCCGCCGCGGCCAGCATGGCGTCGGTATCGGCCAGGCGAAATGCGGGCGTGAGGTCGGTCAGCCCGGTGCCAAAGGCGAACACGTCGCAGCGGCCCGCACCGCCGGCGCGCAGCCCACGCGTGGCCGCATGCAGAAAAGCCAGCAACAGCCGCGCATAGCGCTCCATCGAGCCCGACACATCGACCAGCAGCAATAGCGGCGGCGGCTGGGGACGGCGCGCGCGCCGCGGCAGTTGCATCAGTTCGCCGCCGCTGCGCACGGCCTGGCGCAGAGCGGCCGGCCAGTCGGGCCGGGCGCCGCGCGGGCCGGCTTGGGTACGGCGGCCGGCCACCTGCGGCAGCGGCAAGGGAATGTCGCGCGCCAGCCGCTGCACCAGCCGGTATTCGGCCGCGCCCAGGCCGGCGAAGTCGGCATGGCGCAGCTGCCGCAGGCGGCTGGCGCTCATGGCGGCGTCCAGGTCGATGCGCTCGTCCGGGGCCGCGCGCGGGGTGCCGGTGGGCGCGGCCAGGGCCTCTCGCACGCGCGGGCGCCGCTTGGGCGGATCGGCGCGGCCCTCGGCGCGCGGCAGCATCTGGGCGAGCAGCTTGTGCGCGATCTCCGGGTCGCGGAAGTAGGCGTCGAACAGCTCGCGGAACACCGCTATGTCTTGTGCGCGCTGCACCAGCACCGCCTCCAGCGCCGCGCGCAGGTCGCTGCGGTCGGCCACGCCCACCACCAGCGCCGCCTCGCAGGCCAGCGCCACGCGGGCGCTGTCGGTGGGGACGCCGGCGCGGCGCAGGGTGCGGCCAAAGCCTGCGATGTTGTCCGCCAGCTTGCCGCTGCGCGCGTCGCCGAGTTGCATGGTGGCCTCAGCTCGGTTCGGGCTGCAACAACCGGGCGGCCAGGTCCTGCGTCAGCGCAGCCACGTCCTCGCGGTGCTTGAACAGCACGCCGGCGGTGTGGCCGACCACCTCCGGGTCGAGCGCCAGGGCGTCCAGCGCCACCAGCGCGCGCGCCCATTCCACACTCTCGGCAATGCCCGGCACGCGCTGGAAGCCGCCGGCAAAGGGCGCGCTGCGCAGCCGCGCGACGAAGTCCGCCACCTGGGCGGCCAGCGCCGTGCCGGCCTCGGGCACGCGGACGTGCAGTATGGCCAGTTCGCGCTCACGGTCCGGGTAGTCCAGCCAGTGGTAGAGGCAGCGGCGGCGCACCGCGTCGTGCAGTTCGCGGGTGCGGTTGCTGGTGAGCAGGGTAACCGGCGCGGCCTGGGCGCGGACGGTGCCCAGCTCGGGGATGCTGACCTGGTATTCGCCCAGGTATTCGAGCAGGAAGGCCTCGAAGGGCTCGTCGGCGCGGTCGACCTCGTCGATCAGCAGCACGGCACCGGGCGCGGGCGCCTCCAGCGCCTGCAGCAGCGGGCGCCGCACCAGGTAGCGCGGCTGGTAGACCTCGCGCTCCAGCGCCTCGGCGCCGGCCGTGCCGGCGTGCTCGGCCGCGCGCATGTGCAGCAGTTGCGCGGCGTAGTTCCACTCGTACAGCGCCTCGCGCTGCTCCAGGCCGTCGTAGCACTGCAGGCGCAGCAGCCGGCGCCGCAGCGCGCGGGCCAGCGCCTGGGCCAGGGCGGTCTTGCCGACGCCCGGGTCGCCCTCCAAAAGCAGCGGGCGCTGCAGCCGCAGCGCCAGGTAAACCGCCGTGGCCAGGCCCCGCTCGGCAAAGTAGCCCTCGGCCTGCAGCGCGGCCACGAGCGCACCGATGTCGGCAAAGGGCATGGCGCCCGCGCCGGCCGGCTCAGCCGGCATCCAGCGCCCGTGCCACGGCGCGCCGCGCCAGCACGCCGACCAGGTGCGCGCGGTATTCGGCCGAGGCATGCAGGTCGGAACCGAAGCCGCTGTAATCGACCGCGACGCCCTCCACCGATTCCGGGGCGAAGCGGCTGGACAGCGCCGCCTCCAGCCCCGCGTGGCGGAACACGCCGTTGCCGGCGCCGGTGATCGCCACGCGCACGCCGCCCGGGTACTGGGCCACGAACACGCCCGCCAGCGGGAAGTGCGAGGCCGGCTGGCGCAGCTTTTCGTAGGCGGCGCGCTGCGGCACCGGGAAGCGGATGGCGGTGATCAGTTCGCCCGGCTCCAGCGCGGTGGAGAACAGGTCGGTGAAGAAGTCGTCCGCCGCGATCTCGCGCTGCGTGGTGACAACGGTGGCGCCGCTGCCCAGCACCGCGCTGGGATAGCAGGCGGCCGGGTCGTTGTTGGCGACCGAGCCGCCCAGCGTGCCCATGGCGCGCACCTGCCGGTCGCCAATGCTGCCGGCCAGGCCGGCCAGGGCCGGGAAGTCGCGTTGCAGAGCAGCGTCGGCCGCCACGTCGGCATGGCGCGTCATGGCGCCGATGACGAAGGCGTCGCCTTCGCGCCGGATGCCTGCGAGTTCGGCAATGCCGCCCAGGTCCAGCAACTGCTCGGGCGCGGACAAGCGCAGCTTCATCGAGGCCAGCAGGGTCTGGCCGCCGGCGAGCGGCTGGGCGCCGGATGCGGCGCGCTGCCGCGCCTCGGCCAGGGAGTTGGGTCGTTCCAGGGTGAAGGGGTACATGGCAATCCTTTCTGCGCCGATGCTCAGGCGCGGGCCTGCGGCGCCTTGGCCGCCTGCAGCGCCTGCCACACACGGTGCGCGCTGGCGGGCATGTCGAAGTCGGTCACGCCGGCGCCATGCAGCGCGTCGAGCACGGCGTTGATGACCGCCGGCGGCGAGCCGATGGCGCCGGCCTCGCCGCAGCCCTTGGTGCCGAGCGGGTTGTGGGTGCAGGGGGTGCAGACGGTGTCGAGCCGGAAGTCGGGGAAGTCGCCAGCGCGCGGCATGGCGTAGTCCATGAAGCTGCCGGTGAGCAACTGGCCGCTTTCGCGGTCGTACACGCAGTTCTCCATCAGCGCCTGGCCTATGCCCTGCACCAGGCCACCTTGCACCTGGCCCTCGACGATCATCGGGTTGATGATGGTGCCGAAGTCGTCCACCGCGGTGAAGCGGTCGACCCGCACCGTGCCGGTGTCGGGGTCGATCTCGACCTCGCAGATGTGGGTGCCGCCGGGATAGGTGAAGTTGGTCGGGTCGTAGAAGGCGGTCTCGTTCAGGCCCGGCTCCAGCTTGTCCAGCGGGTAGTTGTGCGGCACGTAGGCGGTCAGCGCCACCTGGCCGAACGGGATCTTCTTGTCCGTGCCCTTGACGGTGAATTCGCCGTTGGCGAAGTCGATGTCGGCGTCGCTCGCCTCCATCAGGTGCGCGGCGATCTTCTTGGCCTTGGTCTCGATCTTGTCCAGCGCCTTCATGATGGCCGCGCCGCCGACCGAGATCGAGCGCGAGCCGTAGGTGCCCATGCCGAAGGGCACGCGCCCGGTGTCGCCGTGCACCACGTCCACGTTCTCCACCGGTATGCCCAGGCGCGCCGCCACCACCTGCGCGAAGGTGGTCTCGTGGCCCTGGCCGTGGCTGTGCGAGCCGGTGAAGACGGTCACGCTGCCGGTCGGGTGCACCCGCACCTCGCCGCATTCGAACAGCCCCGCGCGCGCGCCGAGCGCGCCGGCCACGTTCGACGGCGCCAGCCCGCAGGCCTCGATGTAGCTCGAATAGCCCAGGCCGCGCAGAAGGCCCTTGGCCAGCGACGCGGCGCGCCGCTCGGCAAAGCCCGCCACCTCGGCCAGTTCGTTGGCGCGGTTCAGGCAGGCGTGGAAGTCGCCCACGTCGTACTGCAGCGCCACCGGCGTCTGGTAGGGGAAGGTGGTGATGAAGTTGCGGCGCCGGATCTCGTCCTGGGCCAGGCCCATCTCCCAGGCGCAGCGCGAGACCAGGCGCTCCAGCAGGTAGGTGGCCTCGGGCCGGCCGGCGCCGCGGTAGGCATCCACCGGCGCGGTGTTGGTGAACCAGGCGTCCACCTCGACGTAGATCTGCGGCGTGGTGTACTGCCCGGCCAGCAGCGTGCCGTAGAGGATGGTGGGCACGGCCGAGGCGAAGGTGGACAGGTAGGCGCCCAGGTTGGCGTCGGTGTGCACCCGCAGCGCGAGGAACCTGCCGTCCTGGTCCATCGCCATTTCGGCATGGCTGACGTGGTCGCGGCCATGGGCGTCCGACAGGAAGGCTTCGCTGCGGTCGGCCGTCCACTTGATGCTGCGGTTGAGCTGCTTGGCGGCCCAGGTCAGGCACACGTCCTCGGCATAGAGGTAGATCTTGGAGCCGAAGCCGCCGCCCACGTCCGGCGCGATCACGCGCACCTTGTGCTCGGGCAGGCCGAGCACGAAGGCGGTCATCAGCAGGCGCTCGACGTGCGGGTTCTGGTTGGCGACGTACAGCGTGTACTCGTCGGCGGCCCGGTTGTAGGCGCCGATGGCCGCGCGCGGCTCTATCGCGTTGGGCACCAGCCGGTTGTTGACCAGGTCGAGCCTGGTGACGTGGGCGGCGCGCGCAAAGGCGGCATCGACCTGCGCCTTGTCGCCCAGCGCCCAGCGGAAGCAGTTGTTGTCCGGCGCGGCGTCGTGCAGTGCCTCGCGGCCGCCCCTGGCGGCGTCGCGCACGTCGACCACCGCGGGCAGCACCTCGTAGTCGACCACCACGGCCTCGGCCGCGTTGCGCGCCTGCTCCAGCGTCTCGGCCACCACCATGGCCACGTGGTCGCCCACGTAGCGCACCTTGCCGATGGCCAGCACCGGGTGCGGCGGCTCGTTCATGGGCTTGCCGTCGGTGCTGTGGATCAGCCAGCCGCAGGGCAGGCCGTTCATCTTGCCCTCGATGTCCTGGCCGGTGAAGACGCGCAGCACGCCCGGCATGGCCGATGCGGCGGCGCTGTCGATGCCGCGGATGCGCGCATGCGCGTGCGGCGAGCGCACGAAGAAGGCGTGGCTCTGGTGCGCCAGCACCACGTCGTCGGTGTACTGCCCCGCGCCGGTGAGAAAACGCAGGTCCTCCTTGCGGCGGACGGCCTCGCCGATGTGCGGCAGCCTGGAAAAATCGGATGCACCCATGACAATCTCCTCAGGCTGCGGCGGCGGTGGCGGCCTGGGCCTGCTGCACCGCGCGCACGATGTTCTGGTAGCCGGTGCAGCGGCAGATATTGCCTTCGAGCTGCTCGCGGATCTCGCGCGCGTCGGCCTGCGGATGGCGGCGGCACAGGTCCACCGCGCTCAGCACCATGCCCGGGGTGCAGAAGCCGCACTGCAGGCCGTGGCACTCCTTGAACGCCGCCTGCATCGGGTGCAGCGTGCCGTCGGGCTGCGCCAGGCCTTCGATGGTGGTGACCTGCGCCCCCGCGACCTGGGCCAGCAGCACGTTGCACGACTTGATGGCGCGGCCGTCCACCAGCACGGTGCAGGCGCCGCACTGCGCGGTGTCGCAGCCGACGTGGGTGCCGGTGAGTTGCAACTGCTCGCGCAGCGCCTGCACCAGCAAGGTATGGGCCGGCGCATCGATGCGCCGCGGCCGGCCATTGACGGTGAGTTCGATGGACATGGGGGCGTGTCTCCTTGTGGTGCGCGCCCGCTTCGGGAGGCGGGCGGTCGGCAGGCCATTGTTGAAGCCCCTCGTGGCGGCAACCCTAGGCAAAACCCGTGGTTCATTGCACCGGCCCACGGAAATTCTCAGAATGCAACAGTCGGCCCGCCCCGCGCGGCCCCGGAGAACCCACGATGCAAACCCCATCCGCCCCCGGCGCGCAGCCGCGCCTGCACGCCATCCATGCGGCACGCCAGGCCGTGCTGTTCGAGGGCCGGCCCCTGCCCGACACACGGACACCGGCCTGGATCGAGCGCTCCTGGCGGCGCTGCCTGCAGCAGGGCCACGACCCGCGCCGGCGCGTGGACTTCAACCTCGTGCCCGACGCGCAGGCGCGGCGCGTGCGCGACGCCGGGCAGGCGCTGGTGGCAGCCGCCCGGCCCACGCTCGAGCGGCTCGGCCCGGCCATTGCCGGCACGCGCTACTTCGCGGTGCTGACCGACGCCCAGGGCATCGTGCTCGACGTGCACGGCGCGCCCGGGCCCGGGGACCGCCGGGCGCGAGTGCTCACGCGCATCGGCACCGACCTGTCCGAAGCGGCCATCGGCACCTCGGCCATCGGCGCGGCCCTGGCGGAACTACAGCCGGTGTGGCTGCACCGCGGCGAGCACTTCTTCGACGACAACGCCGCCTACAGCTGCGCCGGCGCGCCGGTGTCCGGGCCCGATGGCCGCTGCGTCGGCATGCTGGACCTCACCGGCATCGACACGCCCGAGCGGCCCGAGCTGATGCACCTGGCCGCGCAGTCCGCGCACAGCATCGAAAACGCCCTGGTGCTGGCGCAGCCGCATGCGCTGCGGGTGCGGCTGAACTGGCCCGGCCGGCTCGCGGGCGACGACGCCGACGGCCTGCTCTGCCTGGACGCCGAGGGCTGGGTGGTCGGCGGCAACACCACCGCGCGCCAGATCGTCTCCGGACTGGCCCGACCCGCCACACGCGCGCATTGCAGTGAGCTGTTCGCCCTGCCCTGGGAAATCCTGTTCGACCGCGCGCGCAGTACGGCCGGCGCCGCGCCGCTGGCCATGCCGCTGTGGTCCGGCCTGCGCGTGCATGCGTTGCCATCGGTGCCTGACGGCCATGCACCGAGCGTCGCCACCGCGCCGCTGCGCGACATCGAAACCGCGCTGATCCACCAGGCGGTGGAGGACGCCCACGGCAACGTGCAGCAGGCCGCGCGCGCCCTGGGCATCAGCCGCGCGACGGTGTACCGCAAACTCGGGCGGCTCGGCAGGAAGAACCAGAAAACGCTATCAAATCGATAGCTATAAGCCCAGAATTTACCTGGGCTACAGGCACTTTTTCTTCAAAAACCAGAGAAAAAGCCCCCAAACCCGCTCAAGCCGGCACCAGCGGGCTCCTGCGCACCCGCCGCACGTTGAAGGCGCTGGCGATCAGCACCCCCTGCACCAGCGCCAGCCCCAGCAGCACGCCGCTGTACTGCCCGTGGTCCATCAGCGCGCCGAACAGCAGCGGCGACAGCGCCTGGCCGATGTCCAGCCCCGCATACACCACGCCGTAGACGCGGCCGGTCGCGTTCTCGGGCGTGGAGCGCTTGACCAGCAGGTCGCGCGAGGGCCCGGCGATGCCGGCGGCAAAGCCCATCACCCCGAACAGCACCGGCACCGCCAGCGCGGGCATGTCCAGAAAGCCCAGCGCCAGCGCCACGCAGGCCGCCACGCCGAAGCCCACGCCCACGATGCGCTCGCAGCGCGTCGGGTCGGCCGCCAGGAAGCCGCCCAGCACCATGCCGCCCGCGCTGCAGACCATGTAGATGCTCAGGCAGGTCGCCACCAGCGCCACCGGCACCGCATGCAGCTGGCGCGCGGCCTCGGGCGCGAAGGCCTGCACCACGCTGAGCGAGGCGGCGTAGAAAAAGAAGAAGGCAAAGCACATCCACACCGCCGGAATGCGCAGGAAGGCCATGCTGTGCTCGGCTGGGCCGGCGGGGCCGGCGGCCTTCTGCACCGCCGCCTTCTGCAACACCAGATGGCCGCGCTTGAGCCACAGCACCAGCAGCACCGCCAGCGCCAGCGCGCCGGCCGCGCCCATGGCCACGCGCCACGAGAACGCCACGGCCAGCGGCACCACGAAGGCCGGCGCCAGCGCCCAGCCCAGGCTGCCGGTGATGCCGTGCACGCTGTAGGCATGGCCCAGCCGCGTCGCCGCCACCTTGCGGTTGAACAGGGTGTAGTCCACCGGGTGGAACACGCCGTTGCCGATGCCGCCCACCACCGCGCAGACCAGCAGCATCGCGTAGCTCTGCGCCAGCGCATAGCAGAACGCCGCCAGCGCCAGCAGGCCCAGCCCGGCGAACAGCACCGGGCGCGGGCTGTAGCGGTCCACGATGAAGCCCGACAGCGCCTGCACCGCGCAGGAGACGACGAAGAACACGGTCAGCACGAAGCCCAGCTCGGCATAGCCCACGCCGAACGCCTCCTTGAGCCAGGGAAACAGCGGCGCCAGCAGCAACTGGCTGAAATGGCTGATGCCGTGCGCCAGGCCGACCAGACCGATCAAAGTGGCGTCCTGGCGCAATGCGGGGACGGAAGGCACGGGGCCGTTAGAGGAGTGGGCCATACGGAAATGCGGCGATGCGCAGAGGGGGCATTCGGAAAGCTCCAATGCTAGGGCGTGTCATCATTTATTTCACCCCCGCGCTGGCCCCGGCATGCGGATGGATGCGCGAAGCGCGGCGCCGCCAATAGCACCGCTATTGGCAAGCCGTGCGACAAAGCAGACGCCGCATGCCGGGGCCAGCCCGCAGGGAAAGCCTGTAGCGCGGCGCATTGCGGCGTTGCCCTTCGCTCACGTAGCAGAGCTACGCAGCGCTCAGGGCGCCTTGCACTGCACCGCGCTACAGGCTTTCGCGGGGACGAAATAAATGATGACACGCCCCAGGCCGTCGGGCTGCGGCAGAATTGCGACAAAGCGACAACTTCCATCGGAAACATGCCAACCCACGCCCCTCGCGCCCGTCCACGCCGCGCCCAGCCCGCGCGCGAGCCCGCCGGCCCGCAGTTGGGCTCGCTCACGCCGCACCTGTTCCTGCCCACGGACGAGCGCCCGGTACGCGCCAAGCAGCGCATGCTGGTGGCCGAGACCGTGGTGCAGCCGCACCACCACCCCTGGCCGCAACTGACGTTTTCCACCACCGGGCTGGTGCGCATGGGCACGCAGAGCGGCACCTACATCGTGCCGCCCACGCGCGCGGTCTGGGTGCCGGCGGGCGTGGAGCACTCGGTCACCGTGATGGAAGACGCCGAGCTGCGCACCGTCTACCTGCAGCTCGACGACGCCGCCTGGGCCCCCTGCTGGCGGCAGTGCCTGGTGCTGGAGGTGAGCGAGCTGCTGCGCGCGCTGGCGCTGGCCCTGGACACCACTCCCGACGGCGCGCCCTGGCTCGATGCCGCCGCGCGCGAGGCCCTGCGCCGGCGCGAGGCGCTGGTCTGGCCGCTGCTGTGCGACGAACTGCAGCGCGCGCCGCAGGTGCGCATGGGCGTGCCGCTGCCGCATGCCGAGCACGGCGACAAGCGCCTGCGCGCGCTGTGCGAGGCGGTGCTGCAGGCGCCCGCGCGGCGCGCCACCCTGGCCGACTGGGCGCGCGAGGCCGGCGCCAGCGAGCGCACCATGGCCCGGCTGTTCCGCGACGAACTCGGCACCAGCTGGCAGCAGTGGCGCCAGCAGGCGCTGCTGGCCCATGCATTGCCGCTGCTGGCGCGCGGCGCGCCGGTCGGCCACGTGGCGGCGGTCAGCGGCTACGCGAGCGACAGCGCCTTTACCGCCATGTTCCGCGCCGCGCTGGGCCGCTCGCCGCGGCACTTCCAGAACAAGGCGTAGCCCTACACCCGCTCGAACACCGCCGCGATCCCCTGCCCGCCGCCGATGCACATGGTCACCAGCGCATAGCGCCCGCCGGTGCGCTGCAGCTCGGCGATGGCCTTGGTGGTGATGATGGCGCCGGTGGCGCCGACCGGGTGGCCGAGCGAAATGCCCGAGCCGTTGGGGTTGACCCTGGCCGGGTCGAAGCCCAGCTCCTGCATGACCGCGCAGGCCTGCGCCGCGAAGGCCTCGTTCGACTCGATCACGTCGAAGTCGCCGACCTTGAGCCCGGTGCGCTCCAGCACCTTGCGCGTGGCCGGCACCGGGCCGATGCCCATGTAGGCCGGCTCCACGCCAGCGTGCGCGTAGCCCACCAGGCGCGCCAGCGGCTTCAGGCCCAGCGCCCGCACGCGGCCGCCCTCGGCCAGCACCACGGCGGCGGCGCCGTCGTTGATGCCCGAGGCATTGCCGGCGGTGACCAGGCCGTCCTTCTTGAAAGCGGGCCTCATCTTGGCCAGCGTGTCGAGGGTGGTGTCGGCGCGCACGTGCTCGTCGGTGTCGAACGGCACCACGCCCTTGCGCGTCTTCACCTCGACCGCCACGATCTGCTCCTTGAAGCGGCCGGCCGCGATGGCCGCCGCCGCGCGCTGCTGACTGGTGGCGGCCAGCGCGTCCATCTGCTCGCGCGTGATGCCGTAGCGCGCGGCCACGTTCTCGGCGGTGATGCCCATGTGGATCTTCTCCCACGGGTCGTGCAGGATGCCGAGCATGTAATCGAGCAGCACCGCGTCGCCCATGCGCGCGCCGTGGCGCGCGGCGGTGTCGAAGTACGGGCCGCGGCTCATGGATTCCGAGCCGCCGCCGATGGCGATGTCGCAGTCGCCCAGCGCGATCGCCTGCGCCGCCGACACGATGGCCTGCAGGCCCGAGCCGCACAGGCGGTTGACGTTGAAGGCCGGCGTCTCCACCGGACAGCCGGCGTCGATGGCCGCGACGCGGCTGAGGTAGGCGTCCTTGACGTCGGTCGGGATCACGTTGCCCATGACCACGTGGCCGATGGCGTCGGGCGCCACGCCGCTGCGTTCGATGGCGGCCTTGACCGCCGTGGTGGCGAGCTGCGTGTTGGGCACGTCCTTCAGCGCGCCGCCGAAGGTGCCGATGGCCGTGCGGGCGCTGCCGACGATGAAGATCTCGCGTGGGGTCAAGTCGTTCTCCTGCTTGTGTGAGAGTGCAGGAGAAATTCTACGGAGCCAAATTGCTGCACAAAATATAGCAATCAGCCCTGGAAGGATCTTTGTTTCACGATGAAAACCACCTGAAACGCACGTTCAACCAGGGCTTCGCGCTATCTGACCCATAGCAACGATCGGCTCCAGCTCTGCCTCGACCGCCAGCGCGACCGCCGCCAGCCGCGCATCGTCGCCGCGCACCGAGGCCAGCATCAGCCCCACCGGCAGTTCGCCCGCGCCCTGGCACGGCAGGCTGAAGGCGCAGCCGTCCAGGAAGTTGATGGCGAAGGTGTTGCGCAGCAGCAGGCCGTTGGCGCGGAAGAAGGCTTCGTCCGACTCCAGCAGCGCGGCAGTCTCGGGCGCCACCATGGGCACCGTGGGGCAGACCAGCGCGTCGAAGCCTTCGAGCCGCTGCTCGACGCGCGCGATCCAGTCGCGCCGCGCGTCGTGCATGGCGATGTAGTCGGCCGCGCTGGCGCCGGCGCCGGTGTCGATGCGCAGGGCCACGCGCGGATCGAACTGCGCGCGCCGCTCGGCCAGGCGCCGGCGGTGCACGGCATGCGCCTCGACCGCGGCAAAACCGCCCAGCGCGTTGATGCGCGCGATCTCCACCAGTTCGGCCAGCGGCAGTTCGAGCACCCGCGCGCCGGCCGCCGACAGGCGCTGCAGCGCGCGCTCGAAGGCGCGGGCCACGGCGGGCTCCAGGCCGTCGAGCACCAGCACCTGCGGCACGGCCAGCCGCAGGCCGTCGAGCGGGCGGCGGCGCACGGCCAGCGGCGTGTCGGCCATGGCGGCGTCGGCCAGCAGGCAGTCCTGCACGCTGCGCGCCATGGCGCAGACCGTGTCGAGCGTGCGCGACAGCTCGAACGCCCCGCTGAGCGGCACGCGCGACTGCGTGCTCTTGAAGCCGACCAGCCCGCACAGCGCCGCCGGCACGCGGATCGAGCCGCCGGTGTCGGACCCGAGCCCGGCCACCGCCAGCCCCAGCGCCACCGACACCGCCGCCCCGGACGACGAGCCGCCCGGCACGCGCGCCACCTGCGCATCGGCCGGATTGCGCGGCGTGCCGTAGTGCGGGTTCAGGCCCACGCCCGAGAACGCGAACTCGCTCATGTTGGTGCGCCCGATGAGGGCCGCGCCCTGCGCCCGCAGGCGCGCCACGGCGGCGGCGTCGGCCGTGGCGGCGGGCTCGCCGCGGCAGGCGATGGAGCCGGCCAGCGTGGTGGCGCCGGCCACGTCGAACAGGTCCTTCACCGATACCGGCAGCCCGGCCAGCGGCGGCAGCGCCACGCCGGCGGCCTGGGCGGCATCGGCATGGCGCGCGGCGGCCAGCGCGGCGTCGGCGTACAGGGTGGTGAAGACGTGCCGTGCGGCAGGTGCGGCGGCGCCTTCCAGGGCCTGCCGCACCAGCGCCTCGTGCGTGAGTTCGCCGCGCGCGATGCGCGCGCGCAGGGTGGCAATGGTCGGGAGCATTTCAGTGCCGCTTCAGGGCAGCTCGCGCGGGACCACGTCGGTCACGTCCTCGGCCTTGCGCGCGGCCC
Organism: Xylophilus sp. ASV27; assembly: GCF_016428875.1. Lineage (GTDB taxonomy): Bacteria > Pseudomonadota > Gammaproteobacteria > Burkholderiales > Burkholderiaceae_C > Xylophilus. The sequence goes on along the minus strand of NZ_JAELTO010000001.1, from coordinate 9,575 downwards.
CCTCGGGGCGCCGGGGCGACCACTGGCCCGCCGCGCTGTAGGCGCGCCGGGCCTGCTGGAAGCGCGCCCCCGGATCGAATCCCATGTGCCAGGGGCCGACCGGGCGCCCGGTGAGCCGCGCCCAGAGCTGGCGCAGGCCCCACAGGCACAGCAGCACGGCCAGAACGAACAGCACGCAGATGGCGAGCACTGCCGCGGCGGCCACCAGGGCCAGCCGCAGCACGACGCGGACCACGCCCGCGATGAAGTTGTCCAGACCTGTCACTGAAACTCTTTCCTGTTGGCGGCGGGCCGCGCCCGCCTCAATGCGCGGGCTCGGCCGAACCGAAATGGAACACCCCGGGCTCGCGCACCGGGTCGACGTCCACCGTGATCACTTCCTTCGGTGCGAAGCGGCCTTCGAGCAGCAGCTTCGACAGCGGATTCTCGATCCTTTGCTGGATGGCGCGCTTCAAAGGCCGCGCGCCGAACACGGGATCGAAGCCGACCTTGGCGACCTCGGCCAGCGCCGCGGGCGACACCCGCAGCGTGAGGTCGAGCTTGGCCAGGCGCTGCTGCAGCGTCTTGAGCTGGATCGCGGCGATGGACTCGATGTTCTTCGCATCCAGCGCGTGGAACACCACGGTCTCGTCGATGCGGTTGAGGAACTCGGGCCGGAAGTGGTTCTTCAGCTCGTCCCAGACCACGTCCTTGATCTCGTCGTAGGGCTTGCCCACCATGGCCTGGATGTGGTGCGAGCCGATGTTGCTGGTCATCACGATCACCGTGTTCTTGAAGTTCACGGTGCGGCCCTGGCCGTCGGTCAGGCGGCCGTCGTCGAGCACCTGCAGCAGCACGTTGAACACGTCGGGGTGCGCCTTCTCGACCTCGTCGAGCAGCACCACGCTGTAGGGCTTGCGGCGCACGGCCTCCGTCAGGTAGCCGCCCTCCTCGTAGCCGACGTAGCCCGGCGGCGCGCCGATCAGGCGGGCGACCGAGTGCTTCTCCATGAACTCGCTCATGTCGATGCGGATCAGGTGGTCTTCGCTGTCGAACAGGAAGCCCGCCAGCGCCTTGCACAGCTCGGTCTTGCCCACGCCCGTGGGACCCAGGAACAGGAAGGAGCCGGTGGGCCGGTTCGGGTCCGACAGGCCCGAGCGCGAGCGGCGGATGGCGTTGGCGACGGCGGAAATCGCCTCGTCCTGGCCGACCACGCGCTCGTGCAGGCGGTCTTCCATCATGAGCAGCTTGTCGCGCTCGCCCTGCATCAGCTTGGCCACCGGGATGCCGGTGGCGCGCGCCACCACCTCGGCGATCTCCTCGGCGCCGACCTGGGTGCGCAGCAGCGTGGGCGCGCTGGACTTGCCCTTGCTGGTCTCGGCCGCCTGCGCTTCCTTCAGGCGCTTTTCCAGCGCCGGCAACTGGCCGTACTGCAGCTCGGCAACCTTGTTGAAGTCGCCCTTGCGGGTGTATTCCTCGATCTGGAACTTGAGCTTGTCGATTTCCTCGCGCACCTGGGCGCTGCCCTGGGCCTGGGCCTTCTCGGCCTGCCAGATCTCGTCGTAGTCGGCGATCTCCTTCTGCAGCTTGGCGATCTCGTCCTCGATCAGCGCGAAGCGCTTCTGCGAGGCCTCGTCCTTCTCGCGGCGCACCGCCTCGCGCTCGATCTGCAGCTGGATCAGGCGGCGGTCGAGCCTGTCCATCACCTCGGGCTTGGAGTCCATCTCGATCTTGATCTTGGACGCGGCCTCGTCGATCAGGTCTATCGCCTTGTCGGGCAGGAAGCGGTCGGTGATGTAGCGGTCGCTCAGCTCGGCCGCGGCGACGATGGCCGGGTCGGTGATGTCCACGCCATGGTGCACCTCGTACTTCTCCTGCAGGCCGCGCAGGATGGCGATGGTGGCCTCCACGCTCGGCTCGCCCACCAGGATCTTCTGGAAGCGGCGCTCCAGCGCGGCGTCCTTCTCGATGTACTTGCGGTATTCGTCCAGCGTGGTGGCGCCCACGCAGTGCAGCTCGCCCCGGGCCAGCGCGGGCTTGAGCATGTTGCCGGCGTCCATCGCGCCCTCGGCCTTGCCGGCGCCGACCATGGTGTGCAGCTCGTCGATGAAGACGATGGTCTGGCCCTCGTCCTTGGCCAGCTCCTTCAGCACGCCCTTCAAGCGCTCCTCGAACTCGCCGCGGTACTTGGCGCCGGCCAGCAGCGAGGCCATGTCCAGCGACAGCACGCGCTTGCCCTTGAGCGAATCGGGCACCTCGCCGGCGACGATGCGCTGGGCCAGGCCCTCGACGATCGCCGTCTTGCCCACGCCCGGCTCGCCGATCAGCACCGGGTTGTTCTTGCTGCGGCGCTGCAGCACCTGGATGGCGCGGCGGATCTCGTCGTCGCGGCCGATCACCGGGTCGAGCTTGCCCAGGCGGGCGCGCTCGGTCAGGTCCAGCGTGTACTTCTTCAGCGCCTCGCGCTGGCCCTCGGCGTCGGCGCTGTCCACGTTCTGGCCGCCGCGCACCGCCTCGATGGCCGCCTCCAGGCTCTTGCGGCTCAGGCCGTTGGCGCGCGCCATGTCGCCGACCTCGCCCTTGGCGTCGGCCACGGCCAGCAGGAACAGCTCGCCGGCGATGAACTGGTCGCCGCGCTTGAGCGCTTCTTTCTCGGTCGCCTGCAGCAGGCTGGCCAGGTCGCGGCCGACGCTGACGTCCTGGCCCTGCACCTGCGGCAGCTTGCGGATCGCCGCATCGGCCGCGGCCTGCAGCCCGGCCAGGTTGACGCCGGCGCGCTGCAGCAGCGCGCGCGGGCCCTCCTCCTGCCGCAGCATGGCCGCCAGCAGGTGGGCCGGCTCGATGTAGGCGTTGTCGTGCGCCAGCGCTAGGCTCTGCGCGTCGGCCAGCGCCTCTTGGAATTTGGTGGTGAGTTTGTCTTGTCGCATTGGGAATGAACCTCCGGTTGCCAGGGCAATTGGGGATCGCGGGGCATGATTCAAGCGCGGCGGCCTGCTGGACTTGATGACTGTACGCTCGTGGCTGTATGTTTCAGGCCCGCGCCCGCGCGGCCGGCCTGCCCTTCCTTTTCACCCGGAGCTTTTCCATGATCTCTCTGCAACGACGCGCCCTGGCCCTTGGCGCCCTGCTGGCCTGCGGCCTCGCCTCGGGCCTGGCCCTGGCGCAGACCCAGACGCCGGTCCGGCTGCTGGTCGGTTTCCCCCCGGGCGGCGGCACCGACGCCATCGCCCGCACGCTGGCCGAGCGGCTGCAGCCCCTGCTGGGCACCACCGTCATCGTGGAAAACCGCGCCGGCGCCGGCGGGCAGATCGCCGCGCAGGCACTGAAGGCCGCCGCGCCCGATGGCCACACCTTCTTCGTCACCCACGACCACACCATCTCGGTGCTGCCTCAGGTCGTGAAGAACCCGGGCTTCGACCCGGCGCGCGACTTCGTGCCGGTGGCCGGCTTTGCCACCTTCGCCAACGCGCTGGCGGTGTCGGGCAGCACGCCGGCGCAGACCTTCACCGAGTACGTGGCCTGGGTCAAGGCCCAAGGCGGCAAGAGCAGCGTGGGCATTCCGGCGCCGGCCAGCACGCCCGAATTCACCGTCAAGCTGGTGGCCGACAAGTACCATCTGGACCTGCAACCCGTGCCCTACCGCGGCAGCGCGCCCATGCTGGCCGACATGCTGGGCAGCCAGATCGCCGCGGGCATCGGCTCGGTGCCCGACTTCATCGAGAACCAGAAGGCCGGCAAGCTGCGCATCGTGGCCGTGGTCGGCGACAAGCGCCAGACGCTGCTACCCAACGTGCCCACCTTCAGCGAACTGGGCCTGAGCGGGCTCGAAGACATGCCCTACTACGGCGTGTTCGCGCCGGCCGGCACGCCGCAGCCAGTGATCGACCGCTTCTCCGACGCACTGGCCAAGGTGCTGGCGCAGCCGGAAGTGCTCGAGCGCTTCGTCGGCCTGGGCCTGGCGGTGCAGTACATGCCCCAGCGCAGCTTCGCCGCACGCGAGAAGGCCTACACCCAGGCCTGGACACGCATCATCAAGACCTCGGGATTCCAGCCGCAGTGACGCACAGAATGCTATATAAATTATAGCAACAAGCCCAGATGGTACCTGGGCTACAGGCCTTCTCGACCCATATTCGAGGCCTCAGTGCCCGGTGCCGGCCCATGCTCGGCGCGCCAGCGCGCCAGCGCCGCATCGTCGCTCGCGCGGGCATCGACCCAGCGGGCGCCGGCCGGCGTCTGCTCCTTCTTCCAGAACGGCGCCCGGGTCTTGAGGAAGTCCATCAGGAATTCGCAGGCCTGGAACGCCTCGCCCCGGTGCGCCGAGGCCACCGCCACCAGCACGATCTGCTCGCCCGGCTGCAGCAGGCCCACGCGGTGGATGACGCGCGCGCAGCGGATGTTGAAGCGCGCATGGGCCGCGTCGATCATCGCCTCGATCGCCTTCTCGGTCATGCCGGGGTAGTGCTCCAGCTCCATCGAGGCCACGGCCGCCCCCTCGCTGTGGCCGCGCACCGTGCCGACAAAGCTGCACACCGCGCCCACGCCGCCATCGCCCACGCGCAGGGCCGCGACTTCGGCGGACAGGTCGAAGTCGGCGCTCTGGATCGAGACACGGGGGCTGTTGCGCGAGGACGTCATGCGGCGGATTGTGGCACTGGGGCCTAGAATCGCCCCATGTCGCGCCACCCGCAAGCCCTTCGCACCGCCGCCCCGCACGCGGCGGCCGGCCTGCGTGCTGCGGCCAAAGCCAAAAAACTCCAGCTCATCTGACCGGAGCTGCGGTTCCGTCCTCGGATGAGCGATGGAACCGCCCTTTCTCCCCTTCTCCCTCTCTCCGGGCTTTTCGTACGCGCACTCCGATGGCGGTTGTCCCTCGGTCGTTTTCCTGCAAAGGATGACAGCGTGCCTACCTCAACCGCCCCTTCCGCCCCTGGCTTTGCCGGCCTGTGGATTCCCCTTGTCACCCCCTTCGCCGATGGCGCGGTGGACCATGCCGCGCTGCGCGCGCTGGTGCGGCGCTTGAAGCCCAGCGGCATCGCCGGCTTCGTCGCCTGCGGCTCGACCGCCGAGGCCGCCGCGCTCGACCGCCAGGAGCAGCTCGCCGTGCTGGACACGGTGCTCGACGCCGCCGCCGGAATGCCCGTGGTGATGGGCGCCAGCGGCTGCCACCTGGGCCAGATGCGGGACTGGATCGCCACCCTGGCCACGCGCCCGCTGGCCGGCCTGCTGCTGTCCGCGCCCAGCTATGTGCGGCCGGCCCAGGACGGCCTGCGGCACTGGTTCCGCAGCCTGGCCGACGCCAGCCCGGCGCCGCTGATCGTCTACGACATCCCCTACCGCACCGGCGTCACGCTGGCGCGCGAAACCCTGCTGGCGCTGGCCGCGCACCCCAACATCCGGGCCGTGAAGGACTGCGGCGGCGACCCGTCGAAGACCGCAGCCCTGATCGCCGACGGCCGGCTGCAGGTGCTCGCCGGCGAGGATGCGCAGATCTTCGGCAGCGTGGCGCTGGGCGCCGCAGGCGCGATCGCGGCCAGCGCGCACTGGCAGACCGAACGCTTCGTGCAAGTGCTGCAACGGCTGGCGCAGCAACGGCTGGACGACGCGCGACAGCTGTGGCACGCGCTGCTGCCCAGGATCGAGGCGCTGGCGGCGGAGCCCAATCCCGCGCCGATCAAGGCACTGCTGGCGCAGGCGGGCTGGCTGCGCAACGAGTTGCGCGCGCCGATGGTGCCGGCCTCGGCCGCGCTCTGCACGCGGCTGGCCGGCCTGGGATAAGCCCGGCAACTCCCTTGAGCCCCCTGCCACTTCTGCGGTGAAGCAATGAAATAGGTCGCCAGGAGTCCTGCTGGATCATGACGTCGCCCCCGTGGCTGATAGGGGAAACAAAATACGCCAAAGGCCACGGGGAAAGTCTACTGACGGACCTGTGGCCTCGGACTCCTGGACAGGATGGCTTGCGCCTACCCATTGTTCAGGTAGCTGGTAACGTAGTCCTTCGTGACCTTGCCGATGAATTGCACCAAGCGGTATTTACCGGCGTTCGACAATTTTCCGTCGTATCCCGCATCGAGAATGACAAACAGCTCCCGTGGCTCCGTTGTCTTGATCACGATGAAGTCGTCAAGATAGCCAAGAAAATCATCGCCCGTGTAGAACTGTTCCTGCGCGATTATCCAGGCCGAATAAAATCCAACATCCGAAATACTAAGGCGCAACATGTCGCCTGCAAACTTCGGCGCGGCCGCGGCGATCAAATCAAAAATCCGCCGCTTCTCATCCAAGGACGAATCCTTTATCCATGGCGCGCTGCGCAGCGTCCAGCACATCACATCAAGGCCATACCTGTTGCCTGAGCCGACGATTTCCTGGACCAGTTCCACAGGATTTTCCACATCGACGCCCAGCATGTGAGCGATTTCTCCAAAATACTCGTTGCCACTTATTATCCTCCCGTGCCGCGCCTCCAGCAGAACCTCCCTGGGGCTCCTGCCGTTTCCGGACCTGGAATAGGCATGAAAATGATCCCTCACTTCCCCCAGCCGGTCGAGGACTGAGGACTCCCGCCTGGCCACATACTCCCGCAGGATTCTTTTTAGGGTCTTTCCATCCGCAGAATCCTACACCGGAGCGAAGGCTCTGATTGCGCCCCATTGGCTCGCGGAGTAAAGGAAATAGAGGGCGACGCTCACCGATGCTCAAGCGACCAGGATGAGCGCACGTCGATATCTTCCATTCTTCATTGAGGCCCTCCGGGCAGGCTTTGCATTCAGCCGCCCGCCACCGGCGGAAAGAACGCCACTCCGCGCCGTCAATCGCGGGGCTGCGCCACGAAATCAACGACTAAATTCGCAGCATTCAGAAAAACTTGATTCTTGGAATAACCGCATATACCCCACCACCCATCGGAACGAACGCAGTTGTGGAATAGGTGAGCGTTAAGAAGTCAACGACCTGATCCACCTGGGCGGTGGGGACGAGCCGAATTCATTGCCAGTGCTGACATTCAGCGACACAGTTGCCAGGGGCCGGCTCAAATCAACTCTATCTATGCGTGGGTCAGCATTTTTATACAACAACAGCAGATCCGCATAAGAGAGCCGCGCCGCAACCGAAGCCCATCGCGTGAAATACGATATTGACTTTTTTCCATCCTCGCTTAGCCCCGCCAATATTTCGTCAAAAGCCTTCCTCAAGGACTCTTCTTGCGACCGTTGAACATCAGGCCCCAGAATACCACCCCCAGGGAGGTAGCCAGGCTGCCGCTTCAGATCAATCAGAACTGTAGCATGGCCTCCCACCTTGGCCTCGTTCAGTGCCTCTTCGTCAAACTTCTGCACAGCGTTAGACAAAATAACTCTATTGCCCACTACATCAATAGGCCGAAGGGAAACTATGTCTGCCCTGTTATTCAGGGCATAAAAACCTTCCATATTGATCGTGGCATCAAGAGAGACGATCTTTCCACCGCTGCCTACCGACTCGTTTCCAGTGATGGAATAATCTTTGATACCCCAAGGCGCCAGCACTTTGACAATGTTCTCCTTGGCGGCAATCGCCTGCGGCACTGCGCCCTCTCGAATCTTGAACACCGACATCCCGTCGCGCCCCAACTCCCATGTCCAGGCCGTGCTCGCCGGGATGATATTGACCCTGGCCACGCCTTTGACTGAGATCTCCTGCTCGATTTTTTTCAGATCGCCATAAGGATCAAAGATAGTTCCTCTTTCATTCGCCGGCATGATGGAGCGAACGTTCTGGTTCGCCAGGATCGCATCGAGCCCGGCCCTGGTGACATAGAGGCTCATGCCACCCAGATTTTTTCGCCAGACGGCTGACTCGACATACTCCCCCTTGATGGAAGCCAGCACCGCATTTTCCGTATCGGAAAAGTCTGGCATCCTGTCCTTGTAATTCCCTGCAACCAGATCCGCTATGGAGTTCTTCACATTCAAGCCGACCGAGATGTGAAAATACTTGCTGTTCGGTGGTGCGGAATCGACGATTGATTTCACCACGTCAAGATAGACCGGCTCGATCGCCGCCGCGCCTGAAGAAAAGAAGGGCGCCATTGCAATGGCTGCAATTTTCATGAGCCCCGCGTTTTTTCGAGGACGAAGCAAAGAGAAAAACCCTGCGAACCTATCGATATTCATATGGCGCGACCTTTCGCTGGTTCGGAACTGCACTGTATGTTGCTTTATCTTTTGAAGAAATTACTTTCCCATACAGGACCGCGGATGCAGAAAACCTCCCACTCAGGAAGCCTTCTTTGACAAAAATCAAGCACAGCCACGTTTTTTTCGGCCCCTGCAAAGAGTTGTTCCCAGGGTACCGTCCGCGCACTTCAGCCGCCCGTCACCGGCGGAAAGAACGCCACTTCCGCGCCGTCTTGCAGCACGGCGGCCTCGTCGCACAGTTCCTGCGCCACGGCCACGCGCACGGCGCGGCTGCGCGACAGGCTTTCGGCCCAGGCGCCGCCGCGGGCGATGAGTTGGTCGCGCAGGGCGCCGGCGGTGGCGGCGTCGGTGCGCAGCGTTTCCTGGGCGGTGCCGACGGCTTCGCGCACCGAGGCGAAGTAGCGCACGGTGAGCGTCTTCATGCCATCAGCTCCGCGAACGGCAGGAAGCGCACCAGGTCGCCGTGCGCAATGGCGGTGCCGGCGGGGTTGTCGACCAGGCCGTCGCCCCAGACCATGGAGGTGAGCACGCCCGAGCCCTGGTGGCCGAACAGGTCGAGGCCGCCCTGGGCGTTGCGCGCGACGCGCAGGAATTCGCGCCGTCGCTCGGCCTTGCCCCAGTTGAAGTGCGCTGGTAGCCGCAGCGGCTCGGGCGTGAGCCGCGCGGCGCCCTGCAGTTGGAGCAGGAAGGGCCGCACCAGCATCAGGAAGGTGACGAAGCTCGATACCGGGTTGCCCGGCAGACCGATGAAGTGGGCCGGCCCGATCCGGCCGTAGGCAAAGGGCTTGCCCGGCTTGATCGCCATCTGCCACAGCGTGAGCGTGCCGAGCGACTGCACGGCCGGCTTGACATGGTCTTCTTCGCCGACCGAGACGCCGCCGCTGGTCAGGATCAGGTCGTGCTCTGCGGCCGCGCCGCGCAGGGTCTGCACCGTGGCGTCGAGGCGATCGGGCACGATGCCCAGGTCGCTGACCTCGCAGCCGGCGCGCAGCAGCAGCGCGCGCAGCAGGAAGCGGTTGGAGTTGTAGATGGCGCCGGGCGGCATCTGCGCGGGCGGCAGGTCGCCGGGCATGAGCAGTTCGTCGCCGGTGGAAAACAGCGCCACGCGCGGGCGCCGCGCCACGCGCAGTTGCGCGCGGCCGATGCTTGCGGCCAGGCCGAGGGCGGCCGGCCCCAGGCGGGTGCCGCGCGCGAGCACGACGGCGCCGCGCGCGACGTCTTCGCCCGCGCGGCGGATCGCCAGGCCGGGCTGCGGCGCGATGGTGATGCGCACGGATTCGGTTTCGGGCAGCGCGGTGCACTGCTCCTGCATCACGACGGCGTCGGCGCCGGGCGGGATCTGTCTCTTATACACATCTAAAAAGGGGGGGGGGGGGGGGGGGGGGGGGGGGGGGGGGGGGGGGGGGGGGGGGGGGG